>DFWT01000284.1 GCA_002381045.1 Rhodoferax sp. UBA4127 | reverse complement strand
CTTGGCCAAAAACTCGGCCTGCCAGCCGGGACTGCGAACCTGCTGACGAAACCGCTGGTACTCGGTGTCATCTAAGCACAGTGCATCACCGTGCGAGACAAGCCAACGCTGGCTGTCAAACACCAGCACCGACGGGTCATTGAGCAGTTGCAATTTGCAATGGCCGGCACAACTGTGGCCTAACAAAAAATCGCGGTTGCCATGCATGAAGAAAACCGCCATGCGACGGGTGGCTTCTTGCAGCACCAGTTGGCACTGGGCGACGAACTGCGCTTGCGGGTCGTGCGCAGCGGTAATCAGGTCGTCACCGACCCAAACCTCAAACAGGTCGCCCAAAATGAACAGCGCGTCTGCCGGCGTCTGGCGCATGTAATGCTGCCAGGCGGCAAAGGTGGCAGGGTCTTTGGCCTGCAGGTGCAGGTCAGAAATGAAATCAACCACCTGCCAGCTGCCATCGGCCCGAATTTCCTGGGCGCCGGCAACGGCTGAAGACAGTGCCTCAGGCGCAGGCACGGCTTGCTCCCGGTTTACAGGGCAACAGCTTTTTCGATCACCACATCTTCCAGCGGTACATCGTCGTGATAACCCTTGCGGCCGGTTTTCACTGCCTTGATCTTGTCCACCACGTCGCTGCCCGCCACCACTTTGCCAAACACGGCGTAGCCCCAGCCTTGGGCCGAAGGTGCGGTGTGGTTCAGGAAGCCGTTGTCCGCCACGTTGATGAAAAACTGCGCGGTGGCTGAATGCGGGTCGCTGGTGCGTGCCATGGCCACGGTGTAGTTGAGGTTTTTGAGGCCGTTGTTGGCTTCATTTTCAATCGGTGCGTCGCAGGACTTTTGGCCCATGCCGGGTTCCATGCCACCGCCCTGGACCATGAAGCCGGGGATGACGCGGTGGAAGATCGTGTTGTTGTAGTGGCCTTTATTCACATAGGACAAAAAGTTGGCGGCGCACTTGGGGGCTTTGTCAGCGTCCAGTTCAAGCGTGATCACGCCGTAGTTGGTCACATGGAGTTCGACTTTTGGATTGCTCATGATTCAATTCACCAGGGTTGCAGAGTTGATAAAAACCGATTTTGTAGGCACATCGCCATGGGGGCCACGCCGAGCTGTCGGAACACTTTTAATGGCGTCAATGGCTTCCATGCCAGACACCACTTTGCCAAACACGGTGTAGCCGGGAGACTGAGCGCTGGGGTCCAGAAACGCGTTGTCTTTGACGTTGATGAAAAACTGTGCGGTGGCAGATTGCGGGTCACTGGTACGGGCCATAGCCACCGTTCCTAAGCTGTTGCGCAAGCCTGCGTCATAAGCTTGACGGCCTTCGTGCATTACAGGCTTGCGTGTCGGTTTCTCGGTAAAGCTGCCATCAAAGCCGCCGCCCTGGATCATGAAGTTGGCAATCACGCGATGAAAAATCGTGCCGTCATAGTGTTTGTCCTTGACGTACTGCACAAAATTTTCAACCGTTTTGGGCGCTTTCTCCGGGTACAACTCCAGCACGATGTCCCCCGCGCTGGTAGCCAGCTTGACGCGTTGCACGGTTTCGGCAACCGCCTGGTTGGCTACTGAATAAATAGCTGTAAACGCAGTCAATGAAAGGGCTAGAAGGCTTTTTTTCATAAAGGTCATGGTGACGTACTTTCGTAATGAATCAAATGGACGCGATCTTAAAGAAATGGTTCTGGCCGCACGCTGCATGGGGAGAACAAATCAGGCATTTCCATGCCCTTGGCAGGAAGCCTCGTCACCCCACAGGCGATGGGGGTCAGTGTGTCGCTGCCCCAGAGGCCGTGGCAGCCACCGGCTTGGCGGCTGCGGGTGCAGACGCGGCGGGTGCATTTGTTGCTGGTTTGAACATCTCGCGCAGCACCGTCAGCTTGGGTGGAATCGCCACGTTGCCGTTGTCCAGCAACAGGGCCTTGTTGTACGACTGGCTGGCCAGACGTGCGTACACGTCACCCAGGTTTTCATAGGCAGTGGCGTAGCTGGGGTTGGTGCGGATCGCCATTTCCAAGGTGACGCGGGCCTTGTCATACTGGCCTTGGGCGGCGTACAGCACGGCCAAGTTGTTGTAGGGCTCGGGCAGTTCGGGATAGTCTTGCGTCAGCTTGGTAAAGGTGGCAATGGCTTCGGGTTGCTTGCCCTGGTTGCGTTGGACCACACCTTTAAGAAAGCGCAGCTGCGGGTCAGCTGGCTTGGCCGCCAGCTTACTGTCGACCAGCGTCATGGCCTCGGCAAATTTGTTGACGCGCAACAGCTGGCTGATGTCGGCATAGTCGTCAGCGAAGCTGGGCAATGCCAGGCTGGCCGCCGCGAGCGTCAACACACGCAGGATTTTGGAAACGCCGGAGCGATCAAGTTTCATGGGCGACGTGGTGGAAACTGGGGGACAACCCCGGGTTTATCGGCCTGAACAGGGCTTTATACTGGGCTTGATTGTAGCCGAGGGGTGCTTTTTTGGGCTCCGTAAGGCGGCAGGTTTTGCAGCATCGGTGTGGCTGTAGGCGCTGCTTGGCAGCGGTATCCGCACCCATCCACCTTCGTTTGATTGAGCCCCAGGCAACCATGAGTTTGCGCATTTTCAACACGCTGTCGCGTGCCACCCAAGTTTTTTCTCCCATCGAGCCGGGTCATGTACGCATGTATGTGTGCGGCATGACCATTTATGACCTGTGCCACATCGGCCATGCGCGCATGGCGCTGGTGTTTGACGTGGTGCAGCGCTGGCTCAAGGTCAGTGGGTACCGTGTAACCTATGTGCGCAACATCACCGACATAGACGACAAGATCATCCGTCGCGCCTTGGAGCGCGGCATTAGCATTCGTGCACTGACCGACGAGATGATTGGCGTGATGCACGAGGACATTGGCCGCCTGGGCATTGAGGTGCCCACTCTGGAGCCGCGCGCCACAGAGTACGTGCCCCAGATGCTGGGTTTGATCAAACAGCTTGAAGCCAAAGGCCTGGCCTACCAGGCCGCCAGTGGCGATGTGAACTACGCAGTACGCAAGTTCCCGGGCTACGGCAAGTTGTCGGGCAAGTCGCTTGACGAACTGCGCGCCGGTGAACGCGTGGCGGTGCAGGACGCCAAAGACGATCCGCTTGACTTTGTGCTGTGGAAAGCCGCCAAAGAATCTGAGCCCGAAGACGCCAAGTGGGACGCTCAAGCCATGGGCTATGGCTATGGCAAGGGCCGGCCGGGCTGGCACATCGAGTGCTCGGCTATGAGTTGCCAGACGCTGGGTGAAACCTTTGATATTCACGGTGGTGGTGTGGACTTGCAGTTTCCGCACCACGAGAACGAAATCGCCCAGAGTGAAGGCGCGTCTGGAAAGCCGCTGGCCAATGTCTGGATGCACAACGGCATGCTGCAATTGGACAACGAAAAAATGTCCAAGAGCCTGGGCAACTTTTTCACCATCCGCGAGGTGTTGACGAAGTACGACGCGGAGACCGTGCGCTTTCTGCTGGTTCGCACCCATTACCGCAGTGATCTGGGTTACAGCGACGCGCACCTGGACGATGCACGCAACTCGCTCAAACGCTTGTACACCGCGTTGGATCTGGTCTCGCCAGAGTCGTTGACAAGCATCGACTGGGAAAACCCTTTTGCCGCCCGATTCAAAGCCGCCATGGACGAAGACTTTGGCACGCCTGAAGCGGTGGCGGTGCTGTTTGATTTGGCTTCCGAAGTCAACCGCAGCAGTAACCCGCAATTGGCTGGTTTGCTCAAGGCCTTGGGCGCCTGTGTGGGCTTGCTGCAAAACGACCCGAAAGCTTTTTTGCAGGCGGGCTCCAAGCTTGACGATGCGGCGATTGCGCAGCGCATTGCGGACCGTGCCGCGGCCAAGTCAGCTAAAAACTTTGCTGAAGCCGACCGCATTCGTCAGGACTTGCTGGCGCTTGGCATCGTGCTCAAGGACTCTGCGGCTGGTACCACTTGGGAGACCACCAAGTGAGTGTCAATGGCTGGGTGGTCTGCCCGGGCTTTAAAGGCTTTTTATGGCTCTAGCCCAGACAAATAAATCGTCAGAAGCTATTAAAAGCGAAGCGCTTGTTTGTGTGTCTCCCGACTACTGGGCGGACGCCTGCAAACACCTGATGAAAAAAGACCGGGTCATGAAGCGGCTGATCCCGCAGTTTGGCCAGGTTTGCTTGGAAAGTCGGGGTGACGCATTTGTGACCCTGGCACGCAGCGTGGTGGGCCAACAGATTTCGGTCAAGGCCGCGCAGACGGTGTGGGACCGGTTTACCAAGTTGTCCAAGCGTATGACACCCGCCCAGGTGCTGCGCTTGAAGATTGATGACATGCGTGCCGCGGGTCTGAGTGCCCGCAAGGTCGAATACCTGGTTGATCTGGCGCTGCACTTTGACAGCAAAGCGGTGCATGTAGCGGCTTGGGACAAGATGGAAGATGAGGCCATCATTGCCGAGCTGATGGCCATTCGCGGCATCGGTCGCTGGACCGCTGAGATGTTCCTGATCTTTCATTTGATGCGTCCCGATGTGTTGCCGCTGGACGATGTCGGGCTGATCAACGGCATCAGCAAGTGCTATTTTTCGGGCGACACAGTGAGCCGCAGCGATGCGCGTGAGGTATCTGAGGCCTGGGCACCCTACCGCACCGTGGCAACTTGGTATATTTGGCGCTCGTTGGACCCGGTGCCGGTGAGTTACTAGACCATCCGGGTCAGACCAACAAATGTGCTGCATTTTTGCTCTGGCCCCACTTGTTAGGAGCCTTCATGGCCAAAAGAACTTTTCTCGATTTTGAAACCCCGATTGCGGAGTTGGAAAACAAAATTGACGAGCTGCGCTATGTGCAGACCGAGTCGGCGGTGGACATTTCCTCTGAAATCAGCCAGCTGGATAAAAAAAGCCAGCAGCTCACCAAAGACATTTACAGTGATTTGACGCCTTGGCAAATCACAAAGATTGCCCGCCACCCGGAGCGGCCCTACACCATGGACTATGTGACCGACCTGTTCACACATTTTGTGGAACTGCATGGTGACCGTCATTTTGCGGATGACCTGAGCATTGTGGGTGGCCTGGCCCGCTTCAATGGCACTCCGTGTATGGTGATTGGCCAGCAAAAAGGCCGTGACACCAAAGAACGCGGCTTGCGCAACTTCGGCATGAGCAAGCCTGAGGGTTACCGTAAAGCCTTGCGTCTAATGAAGCTGGCTGAAAAATTCAAGCTGCCGGTATTCACCTTTGTCGACACCCCCGGTGCCTATCCAGGCATTGATGCCGAAGAACGTGGGCAATCTGAAGCCATTGGACGCAACATCTTCGAGATGGCCCAGCTTGAAGTGCCGATCATCACCACCATCATTGGTGAAGGCGGCTCCGGCGGTGCGCTCGCGATCTCGGTGGGCGACCAGTTGTTGATGCTGCAGTACTCAATTTACTCCGTCATTAGCCCAGAAGGTTGTGCCTCGATTTTGTGGAAAACCTCTGACAAAGCCCAGGAAGCCGCAGATGCGTTGGGCATTACCGCGCACCGCTTGAAGGCCTTAGGTGTGATCGACAAAATCGTCAACGAGCCGGTGGGTGGCGCGCACCGTGACCCCAAACAAATGGCAGCCTTTTTGAAGCGCGCGCTGACCGATGCCTACCGCCAAGTCAGCGACCTTAAGGTCAAAGAGTTGCTGGAGCGGCGCTACGAGCGCCTGCAAAGCTACGGCCGCTTTACCGACACCAAAGCCACTGGCAAGTAGCTGGTTGGTCATTCCCATCGCGGAATGACCTCGGCCATGTGAACTATGACACGCTCGGTTGATCAGGCGATGGCCGAGTTCGCACCCGCCTTGCCATTGGCTGTGGCCTACAGCGGTGGGGCAGACTCCACCGCCTTGCTAACTGCCTGCGCACGGCGCTGGCCGGGGCAGGTGGTGGCGTTCCATGTCCACCATGGATTGCAGGCGGCCGCCGACAACTTCGAGCGGCATTGCCGTGACACTTGTGCTGCCTTGGGGGTACCGATTTACGTGCAACGTGTCGATGCCAGGCACGCCCCAGGCGAAAGCCCTGAAGCGGCGGCGCGTCACGCACGTTATAAGGCTTTTGAGGCCCTAGCCCATTTGAATAAAGCGCAAGCAGCTATTCAATCAATAGCAATTGCACAACACGCGGATGACCAGGTGGAAACCTTGCTGCTGGCCCTGAGCCGCGGCGCGGGTTTAAGTGGCCTAAGCGCCATGCCTGCCAGTTGGCAGTGCGGAAGCTTGACCTACCACCGGCCACTGCTAGAGGTGGCCTGCGCCGATATTCGGGTCTGGCTGCGTGAGCAGAGCATTCCATTTATAGAAGACCCAAGCAATCTGGACGAGCGCTACACCCGCAACCGCATCCGCGCTCGAATCATGCCCGCACTGCAGGTGTGTTTTCCGCAGTTTCGCGAGACTTTTGCACGCAGCAGTGCTCATGCTGCTCAAGGACAGGATTTGCTGTTGGAAATTGCTGCACAAGACCTGGTCAGTGTCGGTGTTCCACCGGTGATTTCAGCGCTGCAAATGCTGAGCCACGCCAGGCAAGCCAATGTGCTGCGTCACTGGCTGCGATCCGTTCACCAGACCACGCCGACCACTGCCCAACTTGATGCGCTGATGAATCAAATTGTCGCCTGTAAAACGCGTGGGCATCACGTGCGGCTGAAGGTGGGGCAAGGTTTTTGCGTCAGACTTGGGAAAGTCCTCGATTGGTACAATCCCGAGCTTTCCCAACCCCCTCTAAACCCTCCTTCATGGCTTTGATTGTTCACAAATACGGCGGCACGTCGATGGGCTCAACTGAGCGCATTGCCAATGTTGCCAAACGGGTCGCCAAATGGGCGCGCGCTGGCCACCAGATGGTGGTGGTGCCAAGCGCCATGAGCGGCGAAACCAACCGCCTGTTGGCGCTGGCCAAAGAACTGGCGCCCTCGGTTCAAACGGACGCCTACTACCGCGAGCTCGACATGCTGGCCGCCACTGGCGAGCAGGCCTCCAGCGCTTTGTTGGCCATTGCCCTGCAGGCGCAGGGGCTTGAATCGGTCAGCTACGCCGGCTGGCAAGTGCCGATTCGCACCAACAGCGCCTACACCAAGGCCCGAATCGAATCCATTGACGACCAAAAGGTGCGGGCTGATCTGGAAGCCGGTCGTGTGGTCATCGTCACCGGCTTTCAGGGGCTGGATGAACAAGGCAACATCACCACGCTGGGCCGCGGTGGCTCAGACACCTCAGCGGTAGCTGTCGCGGCAGCGATGAAAGCTGACGAATGTTTGATCTTTACGGACGTAGACGGTGTGTACACCACCGACCCGCGTGTGGTGCCGGAAGCGCGTCGTTTGCAGACAGTGAGCTTTGAAGAAATGTTGGAGATGGCCTCCATGGGCTCCAAGGTGCTGCAGATTCGCTCGGTCGAGTTTGCCGGCAAATACAAGGTAAAACTGCGTGTGTTGTCCAGCTTTACCCCGTGGGACATTGACATCAACATTGAAGCCGCAAGCGGCACCCTGATCACTTTTGAGGAAGACGAAAACATGGAGCAAGCCATCGTTTCAGGCATCGCATTCACCCGCGATGAAACCAAGGTTTCAGTGCTGGGCGTGCCCGACAAACCCGGCATCGCGTACCAGATTCTGGGTGCTGTGGCCGATGCCAATGTCGAAGTTGACATGATCATCCAGAACATCAGCAAAGACGGAAAGACCGACTTCAGTTTCACCGTGAACCACGGCGACTACGCCAAAACCATGGACCTGCTGAAAAACGTGGTGGTGCCCAAGCTCGGCGCGCAAGAGGCGGTGGGCGACACCAAGATCTGCAAGGTGTCGATCGTCGGTATCGGTATGCGCAGCCATGTGGGCGTGGCCAGCACCATGTTCCGCACACTCAGCGAAGAAGGCATCAACATCCNNGGAAACGTGACCGAGTGGCCGAAGGTGCTCCCCTGCTAAGGGAGTATGGGGTGTAGAGCCTCATCGAGGGTTCGAATCCCTCCGTTTCCGCCAGGATAAACCCCCAATCAAGTCAATTGTTTGGGGGTTTTCTTTTGTCTGTCTTTTAGCTTTGAGGCTGATCCGTACATTGGCACCGAGTTGTCAAAAACCAAGGCGCCTGCGGATTTGCGCCTCAGTCGATAGACGCGCTCCAGCGCTCGTTCCATCGGGTGTCTCGCAATTTTTCACCATCGCGACGGTCGCGTTTGGTGGGACGGCCTTGCGCCAGGCTGAGGGCGGGCTCAGGTGCCAAGCGGTGTTGTTCGGCCGCCAGCTTACGCTGCTGGATGGACGCCTCAGTTTCCTGAAACAGAAGGGCTGCCACGGGTGCGGGGCCACGCTTGTCGCTGATCGCCGTCACGTTCAGGCTGCGGATGAGGGTGCCGGTGCGCACTTCGACCAGGTCACCCACCTTGACTTCACGTGCGGGTTTGACCACTGCACCATTGACATGGACCCGGCCTTTGTCGATCTCATCACAGGCCAGGCTACGGGTCTTGTAAAAGCGTGCCGCCCACAACCATTTGTCGATGCGCAGGCGTTCCATGTGCGTAACCTACAGAACCTTTTCGATGGCCGAAACCAGTTGCTTGCTTTGCGGTTTGACATCGCTGTCAAAACTTTGCACCACCTTGCCGGAGCGGTCAATCAGGTACTTGTGAAAATTCCACTGCGGGGCTTGTCCGGTGGCTTTTGCCAGATCGGTGTACAGGGCGTTACGGCCGGAGCCGATCACGGTGGTTTTGGAAAACATCGGGAACTTCACCGCGTACGTGTTGGTGCAAAAGTCGGCGATTTCTTTGTCTGACCCAGGCTCCTGTTTGCCAAAGTCATTCGACGGAAAACCGAGTACCACCAAGCCTTTGCCTTTGTAGTCGCGGTACAGCGCTTCCAGCCCTTCGTATTGGTTGGTGAAACCACAGAAGCTGGCGGTGTTCACCACCAGAACCGCCTTGCCAGCGTACTGGCACAGGTTTTGTGGCGCTTCATCTTGCAGGCGGTTGAAACTGCGGCTCAGCAGGGCGGGGCAGGACGTGGCGGGTGCCTCGGGCTTGGCTACCGTCTCGGTGTTGGTTGCGGCATAGCCGACCGAGCCGAGTGCACTTGACGCGAGCCAAGCGATTGTGGTCATGCGCCGGGCAAATTTGGAAGGGGCATTAAAAATCATGGGGAAGACTCCGTCATCGTGACCGATTGATGGAATCAGTTTAGCCATTCAGCAGTGTTTTGGCCGGCCGCTGAGGCAATGCCCCTGCGCATTCAGTCCGCCTGCTTGACGGGCAGCTGCACGGTGGCATCACAACCTTGGAGTTGACCTTGGTGGAGCCGGTTGGTCAACCCAATGTGGCCATTCAATGCCCGGGCGATCTCGTGGCAAATGGCCAGACCCAATCCAGAGCCCGAGTGGCCCGCACCCGCCGAAAACGGTTGAAACAGGCGGTCGGCCAGTTCTGCGCTGATGCCCGGGCCGCTGTCGCTGATGGTCAACGCCGCCCACTGAGCGTTGCAGCGCAGGCGCACAGCCAGCTTGCCGTTGGGTGGGCAGAAGCGGATGGCGTTGTGCAGCAGGTTGCGCGACAGCTCGCGCAGCATCCAGTCATGGGTCTGAATCGGTGCTGAAGAGGACTCAATGTCGAAGTCAAGGTCGCGCTCGGCCACCAGCGGCGCCAGGTCCAGTGCCACTTCGCGCAGCACCGCATCCCAGTCCACCACTTGGCTAATGGGTTCGTGGCTAAGTTGCGCTACCTTGGCCAGGGCGAGCATCTGATTGGCCAGGATGGTGGCGCGTTCAACGGTGTGGTCAATTTCAAGCAGGGCCTGCTCGGGTACCACATCACCCCGCCGTGCCGATTGCACCTGCACCTTGAGCACCGCCAGCGGCGTGCGCAGTTGGTGGGCGGCATCGCGCACGAAGCGCTTTTGATGGTCAAGCAGGCTCTGCAACCGGCTCATGGTGGTGTTGGTGGCTTCCAGCAAGGGTCGAAGTTCCAACGGCGCATCGGTGGCAGACAAGGGTGTCAAATCGTCGGGACGGCGGCCTTGCAACCGGCGGCTGATTTGGCGCACCGGTTGGGTCGCACGCTGCACCACCAAAACAACGACTAACGCCACGATACTGATCAGCGCCAGCTGTCGCCACAAAGTGTCTTGCAGGATTTGCCGTGCCAGCCCCCGGCGCAGTTCCAGGGTTTCGGCCACTTGCACCACGGCCATGACTCGTGCATTGTTCACCGCCACGGGCTGGAGCAGCACGGCCACGCGCACCGCATCGCCCCGGTAGGTGGCATCGTAAAAGTCGGCCAGGGCGGCGTAAGGGCCTTGTGCGGGCAGCGAACCACGCCAGGCGGGCAGGTCTTCAAAACCATCGACCAAGGCCCCGCTGGTGTTGGAAATACGGTAAATCATGCGGCTGCGGTTGTCGGCTTCAAACACCTCTAGCGCGGCATACGGAACGCTGGTGCGCAAGCTGGCGGCATCGGCATCACCTTCCGCAGTGATGTGCTCGCCCAGCGCTTTGGCTGACGCCAGCAGGGTGCGGTCGTAAGCGGTGTTGACGGCTGTCAGCGCCTGCTGGTAAACGACAACCGAGTCGATCAAGATGAACAAACCGACGGGCACCAGAATGCCCCACAACAAGTAGCTGCGCAGCGACAAATGCCATGCGGCAGGTTTGGCCCAACCCATCATGCCGGAAGCTTCAGCAAATAGCCCAGGCCACGCAGCGTGGTTAACACCGCGCCAGTACCAGCCAGTTTTTTTCGAAGACGGTAGGCCACTACCTCGATCGCTTCAAACTGCACGTCGGCCTGACCAGGGAAAACCAAGTCGAACAAGCGCTCTTTGGCAATGGCCTGACCCGGCTTGGCCAGTAAAGCGCGCAAAAAGGTAGCCTCGCGCGGGGTCAGCTCCAGTACATCACCCGCAAAGAAAACAGCGCCGCTCTCCTTGTCATAGCTGAAAGCCCTTGTTTTATAAGGGCCAGAGGCATTTTTCCCTTGTAATTCAGTGGGGCGCCTGTAGAGTGCGCGCAGACGTGCTTCAAGTTCGTCCAGGTCAAAGGGTTTGGGCAAGTAATCATCGGCACCGGCGTTCAAGCCTTGTACCCGGTCGCCCACCGTGCCGCGCGCGGTCAGAATCAGCACCGGTGTGAGCAGTCCTTCGTCGCGCGCCTGGGTCAAGATTTGCAAGCCATCGCGGCCAGGCAGACTCAGGTCAAGCAGCACCACATCTGGCTGGCTGGCGCGCCACATTCCCAAGGCGGCGCGGCCATCGCGACACAGGGCCAGATCCCACCCCAGGCGGGTCAGGCTGCGTGCCAGCGCGGTGGACAGTGCCTCGTCATCTTCGACCATCAAAAGTTTCACCGCGCAGTCTCCTTACAAGCGTCAGGTTGTACCAGAACGCCAAGCCGCCGTGGACCTTGGTAGTTTCCCTAATCGTTTTGTACAGCCGATTGACAGCCAGTGCCGGCATCATCGGCTTGTGTTCAACCCGACTGGAGACTTTGATGCGTCGTGATACCTTTTTGAAATCATTGGGCCTGCTGGCTGCCAGCAGCGGTTTGCCTTTATCTGCGTTGGCGGCGTCCAACATCAAGATGATGATCCCGGCCAACCCGGGTGGCGGTTGGGATGCCACCGGGCGCGCGTTGGGCAAAGCCCTGCAAGATGCCAAAGTGACGGATTCAGTGACGTTTGAGAACAAAGGGGGTGCCGCCGGCGCTTTGGGTCTGGCGCAGTTTGTGAACTCCAGCAAGGGCGACCCGAATGCCCTGATGGTGATGGGTGCAGTGATGCTGGGCGGCATCATCACCGGCAAACCACCGGTGTCGATCACCGCTGCCACACCACTGGCCCGTCTGACCAGCGAGTACAACGTGTTTGTGTTGCCGGGTGACTCGCCGTTCAAGACCATGGCCGACGTGATTGCGCAGTTAAAGAAAGACCCGGGCAGCGTGAAGTGGGGCGGCGGTTCGCGTGGGTCCACTGAGCATATTGCGGCGGCCATGATTGCCCGCGCCGTGGGTGTGGATCCCGCCAAAATCAACTACGTGGCATTCCGGGGCGGCGGTGAGGCCACCGCAGCCATTCTGGGTGGCAATGTCACCATTGGTGGCAGCGGCTACAGCGAGTTTTCCCAGTACATTGAAACCGGAAAAATGAAAGCTGTGGGTGTCACATCAGGCGCGCGGCTAAAAGGCATCAATGTGCCAACCTTGAAGGAGCAGGGCATCAATGTCGAAATCGGCAATTGGCGCGGCGTCTATGGCGCACCCGGCATCACGCCCGCACAGCGCAAAGAACTCACCGACAAAGTGATCAAGGCCACGCAATCTGCTGCATGGAAAGAGGCTCTCGAAAAGAATGCCTGGACGCCAGCGGTGCTGTCCGGTGACGCGTTTGAAAAGTTCGTGGATGACGACTTTGCTGCGCTGCGGGCCACCATGGTCAAGGCTGGCATGATCTAAGTCGCAGGTACCTGCTATGCGCCCCCGCGGTCCAGCGAGTCACTCGCACTTTTTGCAGTTGTTGGTTGGCATCGGTGTGGTGGCGCTGGGCTTGGCGCTGGCAATTGGCGCCTTCGGCATTCCAGCCAACGCGGGCTACGCCGGTGTTGGCCCCAATTTCCTGCCTTGGGTGGTAGCGCTGGCCCTTCTCGCGTGTGGTGTGCGCCTGGTAACTAACGCCCGTCGCGGAGGTTTTCTCCACATGGACGACCACTCCGGCGAGCACCCTGACTGGCAGGGTTTTGCCTGGCTGTCAGGGGGCTTGTTGCTGAACGCGGCATTGATCACCACCATTGGTTTTGTGTTCAGTTGTGTGTTGTGCTTTGTGCTGGCCGCACGCGGTATGCGCTTGTCGTCCGGGCAGCCTAGCCGGGCGTGGGCACCCGTGCTGCGCGACACGCTGGTGGGCTTGTTGATTTCTGCGCCGGTGTATTGGGCGTTTACCAAATTTCTGGGCATCAATCTGCCTGGTTTAACCGACACCGGATGGTTGTGATGGATGTGCTTGACTTGTTGTTGCAGGGTTTTGCGACCGCTGCCACGCCGGCCAATTTGCTTTGGGCGTTGGTCGGTTGTGCCTTGGGTACGGCGGTGGGTGTGTTGCCTGGCATTGGGCCAGCCACTGCCGTGGCCATGTTGTTACCCATCACAAGCCATGTGGAGGTGACTGCCTCCATGATTTTTTTTGCGGGCATTTACTACGGCGCCATGTATGGTGGTTCCACGACTTCGATTTTGCTCAATACGCCCGGTGAAACTGCGACCATGGTCACTGCCATGGAAGGTAACCGGATGGCCAAGAGTGGGCGCGCGGGTGCGGCGCTGGCCACATCGGCGATTGGTTCCTTTGTGGCCGGTTCCATTGCCACAGTGCTGGTGACCTTGTTTGCGCCAGTGGTGGCTGAGTTTGCCGTCAAGCTGGGACCACCAGAGTATTTCATGTTGATGTTACTGGCCTTCACCACAGTCAGTGCGGTGTTGGGTCAGAGCACAGTGCGTGGGCTTACATCATTGTTCATCGGTTTGGCCATCGGGCTGGTCGGTATGGACCAGATCACGGGGCAGGTGCGCTACGCAGCGGGTGTGCCTGAGTTGCTTGATGGGGTCGAGATCGTGTTGGTTGCAGTGGGCTTGTTTGCGGTGGCCGAGGCCATGCATGCGGTGATGTTCGAGGGCAAGGTGGTGGAGAGTGAAAACCACATGAGCCGAGTCACCATGACCCGAAGCGATTGGCGTCGCTCTATTCCAGCCTGGCTGCGTGGTACAGCCATTGGCGCGCCGTTTGGCTGTATTCCCGCGGGTGGTACCGAGATCCCGACTTTTCTAAGCTACGCCGCAGAGAAAAAGTTAGCCAATCCAGAAAACCGGGCCGAGTTTGGCACCACCGGCGCCATCGAGGGCGTGGCCGGACCAGAGGCCGCCAACAATGCCACGGTGACCATGGCCATGATTCCTTTGCTCACGCTTGGAATCCCGACGTCCAACACCACCGCCATTTTGCTTGGCGCGTTTCAAAACTACGGCATTCAACCCGGGCCACAGTTGTTCACCACTTCGGCCGGGTTGGTGTGGGCGCTGATTGCCTCACTCTACATTGGTAACGTGATGCTGTTGGTGCTGAACCTACCCTTGGTGGGTTTGTGGGTGAAGTTGTTGAAGGTGCCGCGCCCGCAGTTGTACGCCGGCATCATGATTTTTGCGACGGTAGGCGCCTACGGAATGCGCCAAAGTGCCTTTGACTTGTACTTGTTGTACGCGATTGGGGTACTGGGCCTGATCATGCGGCGCTTTAACTTTCCCACCGCACCGGTGCTGGTTGGGATGATTCTGGGGCCGCTGGCTGAAGCCCAATTTCGCAACGCCATTTCGATTGGAGAGGGCAGTGGGATGATCTTTTTGCAGCGCCCAATGTCGCTGGCCTTGCTCGCGCTCGTGCTGCTGATTTTGTTGCTGCCCAGAGTGCTCAAGTGGCACGCCGAGCGGCAACGCTGACGGCAACGCCAAAGCCTTACCTTGGCAGCAGGGTCATGCCATTTGAATCACTGATCTTGAAGGTGCTTACCACCTCTTCAAGCTGCTGAGCCTGATCTTGTAAGGACTTGGCGGCCGCCGCAGCCTGGTCAACCAGTGCTGCATTCTGGTGGGTGACTTGATTCATCTCGGCAATCGCCATGCCCACGCGCTCGATGCCTGCTGTCTGGTCGGCACTGGCCGCTGAGATTTCGCCCATGATGTCCGTCACATGGCGAATGCTGCTGACGATGTCGTTCATGGTTTTGCCAGCTTGCTGTACCAGGGCACTGCCTGCTTCGACTTTGCCAACCGAATCGCCAATCAGTTTTTTGATCTCCTGAGCCGCATCGGCCGAGCGTTTGGCCAGGCTGCGCACCTCGGCGGCCACCACGGCAAAGCCTCGACCCTGCTCGCCGGCACGGGCGGCTTCTACGGCCGCATTGAGTGCCAGAATATTGGTCTGGAAGGCAATGCCATCAATGACGGAAATGATGTCCACAATTCGCTTGCTGGAAGTGTTGATGGATGCCATGGTGTCAATCACACCACCCACCACTTTGCCACCGCGCAGTGCCACATCCGAGGCACTTTGGGCCAGCTGATTGGCATGTCGGGCGTGTTCGGCATTTTGGTTCACCGCCTCGGTGACCTCGGCCATGGAGGNNNNTGCGCACGTCAACTTTTTGCGTTAGATCGCCCGCAGCTATACCCCGCGCCACCTTCACACAGTATTCAAGTGGCTGGGTGACGACACGACGAATAAAAGGGTAGATCAGCATCAGCACTGGAATGCAGGTGATCAACGCAGCCAAAATCGATTTGAAGCGTTGATCGGCCAGGCTGGCATTGACCTTGTCAAGTGAAACCTTCATGCTGACCACACCCAGTACCGTGCCTTCTGGCACTTGGTGGCA
>DFWT01000057.1 GCA_002381045.1 Rhodoferax sp. UBA4127 | reverse complement strand
ATGGTAGGGCGTGAGTGACTTGAACACTCGACCAAAGGATTATGAGTCACAGCAAATAAATATTCCACCGTGTTGATTGACAGTTATACAATCAATGTAAATCAACAACTTAGCACAAATGCACTGGACAATAAACCAGTCTAAGCGTTGATTGAAATTGAGCAAAATTTCAGCATTCAGTCTGTAAACAGTCTGTAAAAGTGGAAAGGTCGCAAAATGGCACGCCCAAGCAAAGAAAAAGAAATTAACTATGCCGCTGCGCACGTCTTGACGTTTAGCCTGCTAGACCGTGCCGCCTGCCCCTCTGGCCTGCCGTTTGTCTTGGTGCGTGATGCGGAAAACAAAGGCTTGCGCCTACGTGTGACCAAGGCCGGGGGGAAAGCATGGCAGTTTGAGACCCGTATCAAGGGCAAACTGTTCACCCGTGCGCTGGGCAAATGGCCTGCCGTTTCGATAGGTGATGCACAACAGGAAGCACGCAGTCTGCGCGGATTGACCGGAAAAGGCACTGATCCACGAGAAATCGAGCGCCAGCAACAGGAAGCCGAAGCCGCTGCACTTGCTGCCGCCGCTGCTGAACAGGCAACCAAAGCAAAAGAAGCCCTGACCGTGGGCGAAGCCTGGGCCGTGTATGTTGCAGAGCGCCGCCCACATTGGGGTGACGTGCACTATCAAGACCATATCCGCAAAGCTGCGCCCGGTGGCAAAGAATCAAAGCGCGGAACCCGTGGCAAAGGGATTACAAGCCCGGGGCCGCTTCATTCATTGATGGCGATGCCCCTGCGTGACTTGACCGCGCCAGTAATTGAAGCCTGGGCCGCAACCGAAGCCAAGACCCGCCCGACAAGTGCCCGGCTTGCATGGCGAATGCTTAAAGTGTTTTTAGGCTGGTGCGAGGAACAACAAGCCTATGCCGCATTGATGCCGCCAAAGAATCAGGCCAAGACCAAAAAGACCCGCGAAGCATTGGGTAAGGCTGGCGTGAAATCCGACAACTTACAAAAGGGGCAATTGAAGGCCTGGTTCAATGCCATGCGCCAGATAGGAAACTCCGCTATCAGTGCTTACCTGCAAACCGTGCTGCTTACTGGGGCAAGACCGGGCGAAGTGCTGGCGCTGCGTTGGGAGGACATTAACGCCCAATGGAAAGGCATCACTATCCGTGACAAGGTGGAAGGGCTTCGCGTGATACCGCTTACGCCATACGTTCACAGTTTGATTGCCGCCCTACCCCGCCGGGTAACAGTGGACGAGGAGACCGGGGAAGATGTTGCGAATCCGTTCATTTTCTCAAGCCCAACAAGCAAAGCCGGGCATATCACCGAGCCGAACTATCCCCACTCAACAGCCTGCAAAGTGGCTGCAATAGATGGCCTTACCCTGCATGGCCTGCGCCGTTCATTCAAAAGCCTGACCGAGTGGCTTGAAATCCCTGCTGGCGTGGTGGCGCAACTGATGGGACACAAACCTAGTGCAACCGCTGAAAAGCATTACACGGTAAGGCCGCTTGACCTGCTGCGGGTTCACCATGAAAAGATTGAGGCTTGGATACTTGAACAAGCCGGGATTAAGTTCGACACCAAAGCAGAGCCCGGCAAGCTGCGCGTGGTCGCTGGCTGAACGTGGGTCATAGAGAACACCAATCCGCAGAAATCAACTTAACATAATGGTGATTGTATAAAGTAGATATGTGTCGTATTGATAGATAGACTCTATGCAGATTTATGCAATAGAATGGCGACACTCCAACAACCCGGACAAAGCATGAAGCGCACACCCAACGACAACACGATGACCCCTGACGAATTGGCGTCTGTCCTGGCGCAGTTGGGCTGGACTCAGGCAGAGCTAGGGCGCAGGCTTGGGATGGCACCCGACACAGTGAGCCGCTGGGCAACTGGCAAGGTTCCTATGCCCGTATGGCTTACCGCCCATGTTGGACTGCTGCTGGAATTGCGAGAACTGCACGGGCGATACATCAGCGCCAGCAACGATTGACGCGAAGCCGTGGCGCGTTTCTACCCACGGCAAACAGACGGGGCCAGCAATGTGCAGGAACACAGCGCCAGCCCCTGACCACTATCAAAACAGGAGTTTGAAAATGGCTGATATTGATTCTAGAGTCGCGCCCAGTGAACTGGATTTTGGCAAGGATGCGGCGAGGGCTGAAATCGCATTGAATGCCACCTGGCAACTTTCGGCAATGCTTTCAGTGTTAACCGACATGGCAGATAGCCGCGTCGATATTGATAGCTATCTCATGCAAGCCATGGGGGCACGAATGATTGAACTGAACAGCGTTGCAATGGCCGCAGTCAGTGATCCCAGCGAGGGCATTGATTCACTAAACCTGAGCCTCTATGGGCGGGCGGTGCCTGCGCAATAAAGCGGATTGCCCCAGCTAGGCTTAGCGGCTGAAAAGCGGGAGACCTTCACCCGCCTGCTGGGGTTCCCAATGAAGGGCACTTGAAGGGGTGCGTATGTCAGATAGCGACGACAAGATAAGTCAGTTCTATACTGAGGAAGTGCCTGTATCGCACCCAACTGATAGCCTGTTACTTGATTGGACGGCGCGCATTCGAGCCGGAGAACGTAGCGAGGAGATTGATGGCATTGCAAGGTACATCATCAAAGATTTCCGACTGCGACAGATGCTTGACGTGCCGCAGAGCCCCATAACGATGGAGTGGATTGGTTCGGCACTTGATTCCATACTTGAGTATGAGACCGTCGAACAAGCCTTCGCCCTGCTACCGCGTCCCAAACAACGACCAAGGGACATTCAAAAAGACATGGATATTGCTTGTTGGGTTGCTGTTGCCCAACTGCGAGGTTACGAACAGCCGGAGGCATTTGCCCTTGCATCGGACACCTTTCACACCGATATAAGCAACGTTCGAAGGAAAGTTCGGGACTGTCCGCTGGATTGGATCAACCCGAGCGATGAATTTTGGGAGCATTACTTTATTGGGAAAAACAAGCCGCTACCCAGCAAATGAAACATCAGGCAAGAAGTAAATACTTCTCGCCTCGCAATCGCAAATCAACGCCTCTACATTTCTGTACTAACAGGCCAACGCAGTGATGCGCCGCTTGTGCCTTCTAGCCATTCGGGTTAGACGGTGGTTCGGTAACCCTAACGCCGCGAGGCGCAGGAGATGCAGAGATGTTATCTACGACCCAGGCTGCTAACGACAGCCAAGAAGCTAAGCCTGAGGCTAGCGCAAAGCAACAGTTCCAGCCGCTGGAACAAGTCACCAAGCCAAATCTGACGACTGCTGAACTGGCTTTCTATTCAAACTTGGCTGAACAAACATGGCGCGTGAAAGCCTGCCGTGAGACGTTCCCAGATGGTCTGAAACCCCTGCGCATTGGTGGCCGTTTGAACTGGCCCACTGCTGGCGCTAAGAAACTCTGTGGTGTTTCAGCATGAGGGCCGCACTGTATCGGCTGGCACTGCGCCTGTGGTGTGCCGCACCTTCACGGTGGTGGAGGTTTGCAAAATGAGAAAAACCCCAGCGCCAGCCAAAGCACAAGGGGTTTTCCAGAATCACACAGAGCAAATCGATTCTATCAAACCTGCCTACTTTTTGGGCACTGACAATCCCCGCCACTTGCGCGCCATTCATGCACTATGGGTAAGCCCACAGCCGCGTGAATCTATTGATAGTCGCGCTGGATGCAGTAACGGGCCTGACCTGATTGCCGAACTGCGCCGCCGTGGTCTGGATTTGCCATGCCAGCGCACACCTTGCATTGACCGTGACGGATTCGAGGTCAAGCGCGGCATTTACTACCTGACCGACAAAGACAAGCGCCTTATTCGCCGCTGGAAAAACAAGCGCAAGCAAGGCGGTGCCAAATGAATGCCGCCCAAGCCAATGCTGCTGTGGACTTACTGCGCCAGCCGCTGCCAGACCGAGAGCGGGAGATTTATACCGACCTGAGCGGCATCATGCTGCTAGATGATTCTGGCGGGCAACCAATCGAAGCCTATGACGATGTGACCGCCTGCCACTTTTTCTTGAAGTGGCTGCATCAACAACGTCAACAATCCGCAAAACGTCTTGAGGTTCAAACCAGACGCAATGCCTTCACAGTTATAGATGGGGGGCATACATGCTGACCTGGACAGAATTACCAAATAAGTCGGGCGAAACAATGACCGCCTACAGCGGCACATGGGCCGACCTTATTAACCGTGTCCGCACTGTCGGCACGTTTCCAAGCAAAGACCGCTGCCCTTGGCTAAAGCTGGCGCAGTTTGGAAGCCAGCGCAGTAAAAAGGGTTCACTCCGCACGAATGAAAACCTAACAACCGTCTACGGCATCGAGGCTGATTACGATGGCGAAGTGATGACCATGGCAGAGGCCGCTCACCTATTGGAGAGTTACGGCATCCGCGCTGCGCTCTACCCCAGCCCCAGCAATACTGCTCAAAAACCCCGCTGGCGCGTTATTGCACCGCTGGCAAGGAAACACACACCCACAGAGCGTGCGGGGCTTGTGGCGCGTTTGAATGGCGCTCTGAATGGCATCCTGGCTAGTGAATCGTTTACCTTGTCACAAGGGTACTTTTTCGGGGCCACACCGACCAATGATTACAGGGTGATGGTGACGTTTGATGATCCTGAGGATGGCACCTGCATTGATGACCTGCACGAGCTAGACGATATTGCCATAGGCAAAATGGTTGACGCAGCCACACCTAGCGCGCCGACAGTAGCAAATGAAACTGCTTATGCTGACCCTGCCGTTTTGCGTGACCTTAGAAGTGCACTAACTGCCCTGCGCGCTGATGACCGGGTGTTGTGGGTGGCGGTGGGCCATGCACTCAAGACATTAGGCGAGCAAGGGCGCTCCCTTTGGCTTGAGTGGTCACAGACCTCTGACAAGTACGACTCGCAGGATGCAGCCACAAAGTGGGACAGTTTCAACCCATTAAGCACGGGGTATCAATCGGTGTTTGCCAAAGCGCAGGCCGCTGGATGGCTGAACCCAGCCAGCGCGCACAAGTCTGCCCCCGTCGATATATCGGCCATCCTGCCAAAGGCTCCCAAGGCCGAACACACCGACCCAGAGACCGGGGAAATCATCCAAGGCGATGCCCCGCCTGCTGACACGGCCGCACAGCCACAGGATGACACTGGACGCATGCGCCTGGTGAGCGTTGCCGATGTGCTGAGCAACCCACAGCCGCCACACCCGTTCATGTGGGGGCCATATCTGCCCGCTGAAGCGTTGACGCTGCTAAGTGGTCATGGTGGCACGGGTAAATCTGGTTTTGTGCTGCAACTGTCCGCGCACGTTGCCATGGGGCTGGATTTCCTGGGCTTCCCCGTACTGCGCGAAAAGACATTGTTTTTCAGTGCGGAGGATGCCGCCAGCATCTTGCGCCTGCGCATTGCCGACATTTGCCGAAACCACGACATCGACCCGCAGGAATTGGCCCAACACCTGCATGTGATGGATGCCACGGACGCTGCGGTGTTGTGGCAGTCAGAGGGGCCGCGCAAGCCGGGAGAGGCAACCGCAAACTATGCCGCCCTGCGCCAGTACATCCATGACCACGAAATAGGCTTCCTGGCTGTTGACAACGCATCCGACACCTTTGGCGCTGACCGCTTTGATAAGTCGCAGGTAACGCAGTTCGTGCGCGCCCTGGTGCGCCTGGTCCGTGAGCGTGGCGGCTCTGCCCTGCTGTTGGCCCACGTCAACCGGACAACCGCCGCACCCAAGGGAGGGAGCAAGGCCGGAGGCGGTGAAAGCTATGCAGACAGTGTGGCATGGCACAACGCAGCGCGCAGTCGGTTGTTTCTCGCTGGTGACGACAGCGGCGATGCGCTGACCTTGGAGCATGAGAAATCCAATTACGGCAAAAAGGGCCAAACACTGAACCTGCGCCGCCTGGATGGTTGTGGCATGGAAGTCGTGCAAGCTGCTTGCGCTGGAAACCCTGCACAGGCGTTGATAGACGAAATGCGCCTCACGCCCGTCCTGACCATGATGGATGAGTTTTACAAGCGCGGCGAATGGATACAGCCCGTTGTGACCGCGCACACCAACGCATTCAAGATGCTTAGCGGTGAGGCTGGTTATCCCAAGGGACTGAAAAAGCCTGACCTTTTCAAGCTGCTGCGCGATGCCGAGCGCCAGCACTTGATACACCGGGAGGTTTACACCAATGCCAGCAGGCGTGAGACCGAGCGCTGGAAAGTGGGGCGTGCGCCTTCTGCGCCTTCTGCACCTTCTGAGCCTCTTTTGGATAGAAGCGCAGAGAGCGCAGGGGGGCGCGCTTCTGCGCCTTCATGCGTAGGGGGTATGGGGGATTGTGTGCGCGCACAAGGAAGCGCAGAGGAAGGCGCACCCATCACGGAGCAAGGTACTGCCCGTATTGAAGAAGGCGCAGTTTTGAATGGAAAACTACCCACGGAGGCTCAATGACAAAACCAGCGCCAAAGACCAAAACGGCGAAACCTTCCAAACAGGTGCCAACTGCTGAGCCCAAGACAGACCCCCACGTCCTGCAAGTTGTCCGGGGGCTGGAGGGCATTGACGAGCCCATGAATACGTCCCAGATTGCTGCGCGCTTGGCGACACGGAGTTACATGACCTCGCACGCCATGCGGGCCTATGCCGGGTTCAGCAAGGACTTGATGACGGTATCGGATGTTGACCACGAACTGCGCGCCAATGGTGATGCGTTGGTGGCTGGTGACTTGGGCAGATTGGAGCGCATGCTTATTGGTCAGGCCATCACGTTGGACACCATCTTCGCTAACCTGGCTGAACGGTCAAGCAGGCAGGAATATGTGAAAAACATGGAAACCTTCCTGCGGTTAGCCATGAAGGCGCAAGCGCAGTGCAGAGCAACCGCAGAGACGCTGGCGCTGATAAAGAACCCCATGCCGTACATCCGACAGGCAAACATTGCGCAAGGGCACCAGCAAGTGAATAACGGGGTTGCTGAGCATTGCGCGCACACGGCGACAACCTCTTTTGAACAAACCAAAATTTTGGAGCAACATCATGGCGAATGGCTGGACACCGGAGCGCAAGGCGCGACAAGCAGAGCTAATCCACAACTGGCAGCCCTGGAAGCAGAACACAGGCCCAAAGACTGAGGCAGGCAAAGCCAAGGTTTCCCGCAATGGCTGGAAGGGTGGGCAACGTGCCCAGCTACAGGAACTGATTCGGATGGTTAACGCCGAGGTGAAGCGGGCTAGAGAGACGCTGACCAATTGCTAACTATGGCAACCGCATCAATCACTTAAGGACTTTTCACCATGACCAAAAAAGACCGCACCCGAATCGACTACATGCCCGGCCAAGCTGCGTTTGATGCGTTGGGGCTGGCCAGTGCCATGTTTCCCGATATGCGCCCCCAAGCCTTGATTGACAAGCTGGTGATAACGGGACTGTGTGCTCTGCATTGGGAGCCACCAAAGTTGTGGGGCAGTGACCGTGACCGATGGAAGCTACCGGACAGCTTGCTGCAAAGTGCTGAAAAGTAGTGTTGGTTCGCCGGGAAAAGTGACTGTAATAACAGGTAGGAAACAGACTGCCGGGCCGGGACGGGTGCCATTTAATAACGGTGAATAACGATGGCGTGACCGGGATTGATTGCGCTATCATTGACCTGCTCGCATCGTATATGCAGTAGTCGGTGACTAGCCTAGTGACCTCCCTTAAGTGGGCATAGTGGGTTTCAATCCCACCCAATCTAGTACCGCAAGAAGCCCTTCTGAGTAATCAGCGGGGCTTTTTTCTTTGACGTACTTTTTCAACATCCCATTGAGGAGCTAATCGCAACAAATCGCAAAATCACCTTG
This sequence comes from Rhodoferax sp. UBA4127, assembly GCA_002381045.1. GTDB lineage: Bacteria > Pseudomonadota > Gammaproteobacteria > Burkholderiales > Burkholderiaceae_C > Rhodoferax. The sequence continues at coordinate 1,569 of DFWT01000057.1, read as the reverse complement.
ACCGACTTTTTAGCCAAGCGCAAACAAAGTCAAATTGAGCAGCCCGCCTTAGAGCGACTGACGCACCTTCACCTTTTCGCCGACTATGGCAATTCCCTTTGGTACGCTGGGAATGGTGAAAGCCCCTACGACCTTTTACCCGCCGACCTTCTCACAGACATTGACAAGTGGGAAGCGCTCTACTGGGAGGACCAACATGAGTATGAGTGTTGTATCCACAGACTGACCCGAGAACAGTTCAATGACATGGGCAGGGTGTTAGCGCGGCGAATAAAGGATGCTATTCCGCATGTAGAGGTTACCTTTAGCTATTGGGGCAAGCAGTTCGTCGACGATGCCGGATGTAGACTTGAATCTGAGTTGATTCAGTAACTACGATGGTTTGCAGCCTCAGTGAGCAAGCGCCTTAATGTTGCCTTGCAAGTGCAGCCGTAATGGGTGGCACCCAAGCGGTAGCACTCACCGGGGCGGCATCCCTTCAACTGATAGCCCGCCAAGTGCAGGTTTTTTTTACGTCTGCTGGTGCCTAGTTTCGGCACAAAACCATGTACCGCAGTCTGTAAACAGTCTGTAAACACCACAAAAGGAAAAAGCCCACTATTGTTTAAATAGCAGGCTTCCCTTTGTTTATATGGTAGGGCGTGAGTGACTTGAACACTCGACCAAAGGATTATGAGTCCTCTGCTCTAACCAACTGAGCTAACGCCCCAACACGCCAGAATTGTAAGGGGCTACTTGTGATGGCTCAGGGCGTTGCTGACGAGCTTGGAGGTGATGTCCACGATCTGAATCATGCGGTCGTATGCCATGCGGGTTGGGCCGATCACGCCCAAGGTCCCCACCACCAAACCATCAACCTCGTAGGGTGCGCTGACGATGGACAAGTCTTCGAAGGGCACCACCTGGCTTTCTCCTCCGATGAAGATGCGCACGCCCTCGGCTCTACCGGTTCCATCGAGCAGGCGCATCAATTGCGCTTTTTGTTCAAACAGATCAAACGCACGGCGCAAATGATTCATGTCGTTTGAAAAGTCACTGACCGACAGCAGGTTCTTCTCGCCAGAAATCACCACCTCATCCTGGGCCTCGGACAGCACTTCAGAATTGGCCATCACCGCCGCGTTCATCAGGCTGGCGATCTCTGCCCGCAGCGAATCCACCTCAGACTTGAGGCGCTCACGCACTTGTTCAATCGCCAAACCCACATAGTTGGCATTCAAAAAATTGGCGGCTTCGACCAGTTGCGCCTGGGTGTGGTCGGTTTCGGTAAAGATCACCCTGTTTTGCACATCGCCTTCAGGTGAAACGATGATGACCAGCACACGCCGCTCAGACAGTCTCAAAAACTCAATGTGGTGGAACACCGAACTGCGCCTGGGCGCGATCACAACGCCGACAAACTGTGACAAGCTAGACAAAAGATTGGCCGCGTTGGAAATCACCTTTTGCGGCTGATCGGGTGCCAAACTGTGGCTACCCAGCTGTCCGCGTTGTACGGTCAGCATGGTGTCGACAAACAGCCGGTACCCGCGCGCTGTAGGAATGCGTCCGGCCGAGGTGTGCGGGCTG
>DFWT01000202.1:2422-14441 GCA_002381045.1 Rhodoferax sp. UBA4127 | reverse complement strand
CCATGCGGCGTATCCACTTGTCACTTTTGATGCTCATGCCGGTCAACTCCAGAGTTGCGAGGATTGTAAGCAGGGGCTCTTTGCCACCTGACTGGGATGTGCCGATGGCGCGCCAGGGTGCGGCCGGATAGTTAAAAGCACCTTGATAGAAATCAAGCAAAGCGGCGATCCCTCGCCTGAAAATGGGACGGTCACCCACCACGATTGCTGCGCCATGCAAACATTCACCAACTTCAGAAGCTTTGAGGCACTTGACAACTGCCACCAGCAAATTCAACAAAAGCTCGATGAGTTGACTGCGCTGGTCAAACAATTGGCCGCAGGAGATGCGCCAGACGAGGCCGCGCGTGCTCAGGCGAAAGCCATTGAAACCTTTTTTTCAACGGTTGCACGTGGCCACCATGCGGCTGAAGAGCAAGAGGTCTTCCCAATCCTTTTGACGAGCGAAGACACAGCCATAGTGGCCCAAGTCAGAAGCCTGATCGAAGACCATTTTTGGATTGAAAAATACTGGCACGATCTGTCACCCATGCTGACACGCATTGGCCAAGGTGCGCGGCTGGGAGACAGCGCAGAGTTCAGCAAAGCCGTCGGTCTGTTTCTTGACCTGTGCCTCTTCCACATCGAAGAAGAAGAATCGATGATTTATCCGGAAGCCAAGGCGCAGGTCTCCAGGCTTTACGGCACCCAGGTCCGCCCCGGAACACCCAGTTCAACGGCGCCTTGAGCGCCACCGTGAGTGCGTGCACTCACTGGCTTGATTTGCTATCAATAGCATTGCGTCTTGCCCTTAATTCAAAAGGGCTAGAGACCTAAATGGCTTGTGAGATGATGGTACGCTCCACCAATCGATCATCCCCCAGCACAATCATCGAGAACAGCAGTTCATCCAGGTTGTTGGCCAACGCCGTTTTGCGCGCCAGCAGCGGCGTGGCCTGCGGGTTCAGCACCACAAAGTCCGCCTCGCAGCCCGGTTGGAGATTGCCCACCACACCGGCCAAACCAAGCGCCTGCGCGGCACCGGCCGTGTGTTGCCACCACAGGTGCTGCGGCGACAGAGACAAACCGCGCTTGGTCTGCCCCTCGCGCGCCACGCAATAGGCCGCCAGCATGGTGTGAAACGGGCTGAAACTGGTGCCACCACCCACATCACTGGCCAAGCCATACTGAAAGCCGACCCGCTCGGCGCCTGCGTAATCAAAGAATCCACTGCCCAAAAACAGGTTGCTGGTGGGACTGACAGCGGCGGCGGCACCGGTGGAACGCATCAGCGCCCGGTCATCATCATCAAAGTGAATGCAGTGAGCATAGATGGCCCGTTTGCGCATCAGGCCAAAGTCGGCATAGGTGGCCAGGTAACTGCGCGAAGCCGGGAAAAGTGCCCTGGCCCAGGCGATTTCGTCCCGGTTCTCTGCCACATGAGATTGAATCCACACCTCCGGGTAACGCGCCGCCAGCTCACCCGCGCCGCGCAACTGGGCATCGGTGCTGGTGGGTGCAAAACGCGGAGTGATCGCGTAACCCAAACGGTCCACGCCGTGCCAGCGTTGAATCAAAGCCTCGCTGTCCAGTAAGCTCTGTTCGGTGGCGTCACCACCCGGAAGGCGCGGCTGGTTCAACAGGTTGGCTGGGGCGTGGCGGTCCATAAGGCACAGGCCGGTGATCAGCCGCAGTTGGCGGCGCTGTGCATCCGCAAACAAGGCGTCGGCCGATTGCGGATGTGAAGTGGCAAACGCCAGCGCGGTGGTGACCCCGTTACGCAACAACTCTTCTATGAAAAATGTAGCGGCTTGCGCACAGTATTCGAGGGCTGCGAACCGATTTTCCTCTGGGAATGTGTAATTCTCCAACCACGGCAGCAGGCCGGCGGCCGGCGAGCCAATCACATTGGTTTGCGGGTAATGCACATGCAAGTCAATGAAACCGGGCGCGATCAACCGGCCCGTAAAGTGCGTGACCGGCACATCCGCAAAACGCTTGTGCAGTTCCGGGTAGGGACCCACCGCTTGCACGACTTGCCTGCCCTGGGCGTCCGGTCCAACCACTAGCAAGCCGTCAGACTCGTACACCGCGCAGGCGTCGGGTGGCAGGGTGGGATCAAACCGGAGAACGGCTGCGCGATAGGCTTTCATGGACGCAGAGCTTACCCAAACTCGGGCAGCACTGCGGCACAAACACAAAACGTGGGCATGAGCACGCGCGTCGGCGTGCCCGACCCATTTGGCACCCACTGCGATAATTCGCGCATGAAAGTGACCGACAACACCCCTCTTCTGACCCTGTGGCGACCGATTTTGGCGATGCTGATCGTCATTACCTCGTCCAACTATTTGGTGCAATTCCCANNTTGACTTGGGGTGCTTTCACCTTCCCGGTGGCCTTTTTGGTAACCGACCTGACCAACCGCGCTGTGGGCAATGTCGCCGCACGCCGTGTGGCCTGGGTGGGATTTGCGATTGCGGTGCTGGTGTCGCTGGCCGTGGCGCCGTGGCGCATCGCCTTGGCCTCGGGTGTGGCCTTCATCGTCGGGCAGTTGCTGGACATCGTGGCCTTCAACAAGCTGCGTGCCATGGCATGGTGGAAAGCCCCACTGATCGGCTCGGTCGTCGCCTCAGTGCTGGATACCGGCCTGTTCTTCTTTTTGGCATTTGCCGGGTCGGACGTGGACTGGCTGATGCTCGCCGCGGGCGACCTGGGCGTCAAGTGGTTGATGGCCGCCCTGCTGCTGGCTCCCTATCGTGCCATGCTGCCGCGCCTGCAACTTTGGGTACCGGTGCGCTAAAGCACCACCAGCTTACTCAAAGGTTTCAAAAAACTCTGCCAGCGCGTCCGTACAGGCGCGCTTGGCAGACGGCTCCAAAAAGCTCGACTCAAAGCTGTTGAGCGCCAGTTGGTAAGCCTGCTGAGCACCCAAGCCCAGCGCTTCAAACGTCTGAGCGAAGTTCTGGTTGATGTAGCCACCAAAATACGCCGGGTCATCTGAGTTGATGGTGGCCACCAGACCCGCGTCCAGCATCTGACCCAGGTTGTGCTGGGCCAGCGTCGGGAACACGCGCAGCTTCAAATTGGACAGCGGACACACGGTGAGTGGCACCTTGTCTTGTACCAGGCGATTCACCAAGGCCCTGTCTTGCATGGCCTGCACACCGTGATCGATACGCTCCACTCCTAGGGCATCCAGCGCACTCCAGATGTAGGCCGGCGGCCCCTCTTCCCCCGCATGGGCCACCAATCGAAAACCCAGCGTACGCGCTTTGGCAAACACCCGTGCAAACTTTTCGGGCGGGTGACCAAGTTCGCTGGAGGCCAGACCAATGCCCACCAGCTTGTCGCGGTATGGCATGGCCTGTTCCAGCGCGTCAAAAGCCTCAGCTTCGCTCAAGTGACGCAAGAAGCACAGGATCAAGGACGCGCTCATGCCCAGCTTGAGTTGGGCATCGACACAGGCACGGTGCAGGCCACCAATCACCACACCGGCATCCAAGCCATGGCCGGAGTGGGTTTGCGTGTCAAAGAAAAGTTCGGTATGCAACACCTTGTCGGCAGCAGCGCGTTCAAGGTAGGCCCAGGCCATTTCGTAAAAATCCTGCTCGGTGCGCAGCACCAGAGTGCCTTGGTGGTAGATGTCCAGAAACTCCTGCAAGTTGTTAAAGACGTAGGCACGGCGCAGAGATTCCACATCCACAAATGGCCCGCTCAAACCATTGCGTGCGGCCAGCGCAAACATCAGCTCGGGTTCCAGCGAACCCTCAATGTGCATGTGCAATTCGGCTTTGGGCATGCCCCGCAGCAAGTCGGGCAGACGATCAGGTGGGATGGGTTTGAAGGACTTCATTTAATTGTTAGCTCGCAGCACGCCAATGCTACTGCCTCAACCGGGGATGCAGGCATGACGCAGGAACTGCCCTGCCACAAACAGGTCACGCTCGATGGCGCGACGCACCGCTGCGGCATCACCCGCGTCCAGAGCCTGCATCACATCATCGTGGGCGCGGTTCAACACGCCATGTGCGGCGGAATCATCAAACAAGCGGTTGGACAAGGGACCAACTTTTAGCCACACAGTGGAAATCAGGTTCATGAGCAAGGGCGAACCTGCAGCGCAGTACAGCAACACATGGAAGGTCTCATTGGCATCCAGGTAAGCTTTGGCATCCGGCAGCTTGAGTGCTTGGGCCATCTGTTGAAGTAACTGGCTNNCGCGCCTTCGGCGGCGAGACGCAACAAGGCCGCGCGCACTGGCATGGTGCCCACCCCCAGCGTGGCTGCCACATCCCGAATCTTGAGCCGCTCACCCGGCACAAACCGTCCTACGGTGAGCCACTGAAACAGGGTGGCGTAAATCGTGTCCTGCTGCGTGGTGGCCATCAGTCACCGGCCCTGTCACTAACTGCGCGCTTGACCACCAAGTCGCTGAGCACTTCATCAAAGGCCAGCAGCAAGCGCTGCACATCGTCATGGGTGNNCCCTCAAGCGCCGGATCAAACAGCGCTTCAGCCTGCGTGCCATTCAACGGCAACACGGCACCGAACTGGAACTCACATCGTGCACCCACCTGGGTCACGCTCCAGGGCAGCTGGTGGCGCGCAATGCAGGCACGCAAACCGGCCGCCACCTCCCCCGAGCGAGCAATCATGTGCGCAAAAGCCGCGTCAGTCGCCACCTCGGCCAGGGTGGCGCGCATGGCGGCCATGGCCAGCATGTTGCCGGTGAGTGTGGTGCCAATGCCCGANNGTGCAGCACCTTGGGGATGTCGTAGATGCTCGGCGCGTCCACGGCGGCGGCGACCGCCTCGGTGTCCACGTCACACATCAGCGAGATCTTGCGCTTGATCCCCTCGGGAATCTCCCGGTCGGCCCGCAGCACCAGTGCATCCGGCTGCAGACCCACCTGTCGCGCATAGCCGCCAGGGCCACTGCTGAAGGTATGGGTTTCATCCAGAATCAACAAGGCGCCGTGTTGATGAATCAGCCGTTGCGCGGCCTCCCAAAAACCAGGCTGGGGCAAGACCATGCCAATGTTGGTCATCACCGGCTCGGCCAGCACGCAGGCCACATCACCGCTTTTGAGCGCCGCTTCCAACGCGGGCAAGTCATTGAACTCCACCACCACCGTGTGCGCGGTCAGGTCATGCACCTGGCCCAGCAAACTGTCACGTTGCCGGGGCTTGCCATTGACCAAATCCACAAACACATCGTCCACCGTGCCGTGGTAACAGCCGTTGAACACCAGCAGTTTCTTGCGCCCGGTGGCCGCTCGCAGCCAGCGCAGCAAAAACCGGTTGGCGTCGCTGGCCGACAGCGCGGTTTGCCACAGGGGCAGACTGAAACGCCTCGCCAACTCCGCACCCACCCAAGCTGCATCGTCGGAGGCCAACATTGTGGTGCAGCCCTGCGCTACCTGGCGCTGCACCGCCTGCACAACAGCCGGTGGCGCATGGCCAAACATGGCCCCGGTGTCACCGAGACAAAAGTCCACGTAGTTGTGGCCGTCGGCATCCGTCATATGCGCCCCCTGGGCACTCGCCACCTGCAGCGCAAACGGTGTGTACCAGTCACTCATCCAGTGCAGCGGAACACCAAACAGCCAGTGTTGCGTGGCTTGCTGCGCAAGGGCTTGGGATTTGGGGTGGGATGCGATGAAGCGAGCTTGCTCCTGTTGAGTCAAGGCCTGGTAGGTGAGTGAAGTATTCATAAGCATTTAAGGTCTATGGCCCTTGACTTGTATGGGAGAATAGCTCTGATTTGAGTAGCTGATGTTTGAAATGATGCAGCTTCGTCCGGTGCCATGACTGGATGCCAAAATGAACAAATCACACCAGCAACAACAAATGTTCCCGTTCCCACGAGCTGATCACACGGCTATAGGTCGCGTACTCCAGTTCCTTCACCGCACAAAACGCCTTCACAAACCTCGGCCACAGCACCTCGGCCATGGTGTCGCAGGCGCGCATGCGGTTGATGGCGTCCTCCAGGTGGCGTGGCAGTTCGAAATCCAGGTCCCAGGCGCTGCTGTTCATCGGGTCGGAGGGCTTGAGTTTTTCCATCATCCCCAGGTAGCCGCAGGCCAGCGTGGCCGCTGTTGCAAGGTAAGGGTTCACGTCCACCCCGGGCACCCGGTTTTCAACCCGCCGGTTGGCCGGTGTGGACTTGGGCACGCGAATGCCACAGGTGCGGTTGTCCAGGCCCCACTGCACGTTGATCGGCGCCGACAGGTAACGTGACAAACGGCGATAGGAGTTGACGTAAGGCGCCAGCATCGGCATCACCTGCGGCACATACTTTTGCAAACCGCCAATGTAGTGATGAAAGAGTTCGCTGGCCGAGCCATCGACCTTTGAGAAGATATTGCGCCCGGTATCCTTGTCAAGCACGCTTTGGTGGATGTGCATGGCGCTGCCCGGCTCCATTTCCATCGGCTTGGCCATGAACGTGGCAAATATGCCATGGCGCAAAGCCGTCTCGCGTACCGTGCGCTTGAAAAGAAACACCCGATCCGCCAGATCCATCGGGTCACCATGGCTGAAGTTGATTTCCATCTGACCCGCGCCCGCTTCATGGATCAGTGTTTCAACCCCCAGGCGGTGCACACTGCAAAACTGCGACAGCTCCATGAAAAACGGATCAAAGTCATTGACCGCATCGATGGAATACGACTGCCGTCCGGCTTCAGACTTGCCTGTGCGCCCCAGCGGTGGCTGCAGCGGCTCATGGGGATTTTGCTGGCGCGCCACCAGGTAGAACTCCATTTCAGGTGCCACCACCGGCTGCCAGCCCTGCTTCTCGTACAACGAGACCACATGGCGCAACACACTGCGCGGCGACAGTTGCACCGGACCGCCATCGTCTTCAAAACAGTCATGAATCACCACCGCCACGGGCTCGGCCGCCCAGGGCACCACCCGCGCGGTGCTCACGTCGGGCAAGCACACCATGTCGGGATCAGTGTCGCCCACGTAGGGTCCGTTGTCAGGCTGCTGGCCATTCACCGTGTTGAGAAGCACACTTTTGGGAATGCGCATTTCGCCTGCGCTCAGAAACAGGTCTTTGGGCAGGATCTTGCCGCGCGCGATGCCTGTCATGTCAGGAATCACACATTCAACCTCGTGAATGCGGTGCTGCTGCACAAATTGGGCGATGGTGTCGTTCATGGCAAGCAATAGAAAAGGGACAAGATGCAATTATGTGATCACATCACAAATTTCATTTCACAATTTTGTCTAGATTTGATAGATTTTTGATCACAAAATCCGTCCATTTCGAAATTCGAACACAAAAAAACCGCCCGAAGGCGGCTTTTTTGCTAAAGCACAATTGCGCTTATTTGGCGCCAGGCACTTTGCCCTCAACGCCCTTGACGAAGAAGTTCAATCCACCGAGGAACTTGTCGTCAGCCACGGTGTCCTTGGCGACCTGCACCTTGCCGGTGTTGTCGGTGATGGGGCCCTTCCAGATGGCAAAGCTGCCATCGCCCAGACCCTTTTTGACTTCTTCCACCTTGGTCTTGGTGTCTGCAGGCACGTCTGCGGCAATCGACACGAGGTCAATCGCGCCTTCTTTCACACCCCACCAAACTGCGCTGTTGCCAGTCCATTTGCCTTCAAGCGCGTCCTTGGTGGCTTTGATGTAGTACGGTCCCCAATTGATCACGGCAGACGCCAGGTGGGCTTTGGGGCCGTAGGCNNTCGGTGTTCTGGAACAGCACATCGGCACCACCATTGATCAGGCTGGTCGCAGCCTCGGTTTCTTTCGGTGGGTCAAACCAGCCGTTCACCCAAACCACCTTGGTTTTGACCTTGGGGTTGCTGCTTTGTGCACCCAAGGTGAAACTGTTGATGTTGCGAATCACTTNNGTAGGTGCGCATGTTCTCGGCCTGCTTGTAGCCGGTGGCGTGTTCGAACTTGACGCCGGGGGTGTCAGCCGCCACTTTGAGCATGGGTTCCATGTAGCCAAAGGTGGTGCCAAAGATGAGCTTATTGCCTTGGCCGGCCATGTCGCGGATGACGCGCTCGGCATCCGCCGATTCAGGCACATTTTCCACAAACGAGGTGACGATCTTGTCGCCGAATTCTTTTTCAAGTGCCTTGCGGCCGTTGTCATGGGCAAAGGCCCAGCCACCGTCGCCGACTGGGCCGACGTAGGCAAAGCCAATCTTCAATGGCGCGGGTTTGGCGGGTGCGGATGCCGCAGCTGCCGGGGCTGGCGCAGCAGGCGCTGCCTCTTCTTTTTTGCCACAGCCCACCAGTGCAGCCGAGGCCACCGCGGTGAGGGCAGCTGCTTTGAGCAGTGTGCGCTTTTGCAGATCAGTCATGTCATTTCCTTATCAATGAACGGGTTGAAAAACGAGAGAAGCAGAACAACGAAAAACACGAAATTATGAACCGGAATCGTCAAGTGCCAGGGTAAAACGGCTTGCCAATGCTGGCGGGCATGTTGATGCGAATCCACTGCGGGTTACGCGAGATCAGTGCCAGCACCACAATGGTGGCCAGATAAGGCAGCATACTCAGGAACTGGCTGGGCACCTCCACACCGATGCCTTGCAAATGGAATTGCAACATGGTGACGCCACCAAACAAATAGGCGCCCAAAAGCACGCGAGCTGGCCGCCAGGTCGCGAAAGTGGTGAGTGCCAGGGCAATCCAGCCCTTTCCAGCCACCATGCCTTCGACCCACAGCGGGGTGTAAACCACCGAAATATAGGCGCCAGCCAAACCGCACAAAGCACCACCTACCACCACCGCCAGCAGGCGAATGCGCCGCACTGGGTAGCCCAAGGCGTGGGCCGACTCGGGGCTTTCACCCACGCTGCGCATCACCAAGCCACTGCGGGTACGGTACATGAAATAAATCAGGCCCAGCGCAAACAACACCGTCAGGTACACCAGCGGATGGTGGCGAAACAGCGCCGGGCCGATCAAAGGAATGTCTGCCAAACCGGGGACGGAAAACGAGGGCCGTTCGGTGATCTTGGCCTGCACAAAGTTGGTGCCGACAAAAGCCGAGAAGCCGGTGCCAAACAGCGTCAGTGCCAAGCCGGTGGCGAACTGATTGGTGTTGAGCCAGATCACCAGCACGCCGAAAATTGCCGCCAGCCCGGCACCCACCAACATGCCGGCCACAAAGCCCATGATGTCGCTGCCGGTGGTGACCACGGTGGCGAAACCGGCGATGGCTGCACACAGCATCATGCCCTCGGCACCCAGGTTGACGATGCCCACTTTCTCGTTGATCAACAGGCCCAGCGAAGCAATCGCCAATACGGTTCCCGCATTCAGGGTGGCGGCCAGCAATAGAGCGTAGGATTCCATGGCTAAGGCCTCACTTCTTGCGCCAGATCAGGCGGTAATTCACCAGGGTATCGCAGGCCAGCAGGCTAAACAACAGCAGACCCTGAAACACCCCGGTCAGCGATTTGGTCAGCCCCAGGCGCGACTGGGCCATCTCGCCACCGATATAAAACATGCTCATCAAAATGGCCGAGAACACCATACCCACCGGATGCAGTCGCCCGACATAAGCGACGATGATGGCTGCAAAGCCGTAACCGGCTGGCACATAAGGCGTGAGCTGGCCAATTGGGCCGGCCACTTCCAATGCACCCGCCAGACCCGCGGCACCACCTGAGATGAGCAATGCTGTCCACAGTGCTTTGCGCGATGAAAACCCGGCGTAACGCGCCGCAGCCGGTGCCAAGCCGCCGACTTGCAGTGAGAAGCCTGCGCGGGTGCGAAACAAAAACACCCACAACCCGGCCACGCCCAGCAGCGCAAACAACACGCCAACGCTCATCCGCGAGCCATCCAGCAAACGCGGAATTTTGGTGGCTGCCTCAAACGTCTTGGTTTGTGGAAAGTTGAACCCCATCGGGTCTTTCCAGGGCCCACCCACCAGGTAGCTGAGCAACTGAACCGCCACGTACACCAGCATCAGACTCACCAGAATTTCATTGGCGTTAAAGCGGTCACGCAGCAAGGCGGTCAGGCTGGCCCACAACATGCCGCCAGCCACTCCGGCCAACAGAATGCCAACCACAATCCAGCGGCTGCTTTGGGCGTCTGCCATCAGGGCCACCCCTGCGGCAAAGATGGCGCCAATGATGTATTGGCCCTCTGCCCCGATGTTCCACACGTTAGAGCGAAAACACACCGCCAGACCCAAGGCAATGATGAGCAAAGGCGTGGCTTTGACCATCAACTCACCCAGCGCATAGGCGTTGTGGATGGGCTGCCAGAAAAACATCTCCAGGCCCTTGAGTGGGTCTTTGCCCAGTGCGGTGAACATGATCGTCCCAATCACCACCGTGACCAGCAGCGCCAACAAGGGCGAACCATAGGTCCAGGCGTTGGACGGTTCGGCGCGGGCCTCAAGCTTCAGCATGGCCAGCCTCAGAAGTCATTTTGTTCATTTCCGCCAGGTGCGACTGGACTTCGGGGTCCCACAAGCCGCTCATCCACTCACCAATTTTCTCAACTGTGGCATCGGCTGCCTGGACCGAGGGCGACAACTGACCGCGCGCAATCACATGCAGGCGGTCACAGACTTCAAACAATTCATCGAGTTCTTCACTGACCACCAGCACGGCGCAGCCGGCGTCACGCAAGGCCAGAATTTCGCCCCTGATTTGGGCTGCAGCCCCTACATCCACACCCCAAGTCGGCTGCGACACGATGAACAGGCTGGGCTTGGCATCGATCTCGCGCCCGACGATGAACTTCTGCAAGTTGCCGCCGGAGAGTGATTTAGCCAGAGACCTCGGGCCACCGGCCTTCACCTTGAAACGGGCAATGATGTCGGCGGCGTGTTTTTCCATCTGCCGCACACGAATCCAGCCACCGGCAAACGCAGGCCAGGCAATCGATTCTTGCCGCGTCAGCAGCATGTTGTGAGCGAGACCAAGCGTTGGCACCGCACCCCGACCCAAACGTTCCTCGGGCACAAAGTGCAGGCCCAGTTTGCGCCTGCGCCCCGGGTGCATGCGGGAGACATCGGTTTTCCCCATCAGGATCGAGCCTGGCGCACAGCGCACGTCTTCGCCCGACAAGGCGTACATCAGCTCCTTCTGGCCATTGCCAGAGACACCTGCAATACCTACCACCTCGCCGGATCGCACCTGGAAAGAGACCGCTTCCAGGTCCACGCCAAACTGGTCCAGACGCGGCAGAATCAGGTTATTGACCGTCATCACAGCGTCCCCCGCTGCCTGGGCACGGTGCATCAGTTGCGGTGGCTCACTGCCAATCATCATGCGCGACAAGGATGCGTTGGACTCGTTGGCAGGATTGCAGGTGCCGGTTACTTTCCCACCACGCAGCACGGTACACGCGGTGCACAGCTCACGAATTTCGTGCAGCTTGTGGCTGATGTACAAAATGCTGCAGCCTTCAGAGGCCAGCTTCTTTAACACCACAAAGAGTTTTTCAACCGCCTGCGGTGTCAGCACCGAGGTCGGCTCATCCAAGATCAACAACTCGGGGCGCGTCAGCAGAGCCCGGATGATTTCCACCCGCTGCATCTCGCCCACGCTCAGGGTGTGCACCGGCCGCGCCGGGTCGATGTCTAAGCCATATTCCTCGGCCTTGGCCAGAATGCTGGCGGTGACTTGCGCCAATGAGTCCCGCGACAAGCCCAACCAAACGTTTTCGGCCACGGTCATGGTGTCAAACAGGTTGAAGTGCTGGAACACCATNNACACCATGCTGATGCCGTTGGCCCGCGCTTCCTTGGGGTTATGAATGGTCATGGGCTGACCATTGATGAAAATCTGCCCGGCATCAGGTTTGACCGAACCAAAGATGATCTTCATCAGGGTTGACTTGCCAGCACCGTTTTCGCCCAGCACCGCGTGGATTTCACCTGGCATCACTGTCATGGACACATCGCTGTTGGCGACCACGCTGGGGTAGCGCTTGGTAATGCCAGTGAGCTGAAGTCGGGGTGTGGTCATGAAATCGGCGAAAGGTGGATTGGATGCTATTTTGATGGCAAATCGCGGCTAAAACTTACAACCTGTCCGAGG
>DFWT01000202.1:0-2391 GCA_002381045.1 Rhodoferax sp. UBA4127 | reverse complement strand
CCCATCACCCTGAGCTTGTAATTGGCCTATGCTTATGCTCCAAAACGGCACCAATTGAATCGCTATCGGACCAGAACGCCTTTGAAGCACACACCAACATGACCGACACCCTCGTTTTTATCTGGCGCGGCGAGACCGTCAGCCTGGCCAACATTCCCGCCACCCGCACCCTGCTGCAGTTGCTGCGCGAGGACCTGAACCACAGCGCTACCAAAGAGGGCTGTAACGAAGGCGACTGTGGTGCCTGCACCGTGGTGCTGGGTGAAAAGCAGGGTCAGGCTATCCGCTACAGCGCAGTCAACAGTTGCATCCGTTTGGCGCATTCGATTCACGGCTTGGCACTGTGGACCGCGGCTGATCTAGCCGATGTCGATGGCGCTCCGCACCCAGTTCAGCAAGCGCTGCAACAGTGCCACGCCAGCCAATGCGGTTTTTGCACCCCGGGGTTTGCCATGAGCCTGTTTGGCATGTACCAGACGCATGTGCTCAAAGACCAGCCTGTCACCCGAGCCCTTGCCCAGGAGACCTTGTCGGGCAACCTGTGCCGCTGCACCGGCTACCGGCCGATTTTGGACGCGGCACAGCACATGGCCAGCCTGCCCAAGATGGTGATGGATGAGACCATTTTGCTACAACAATTAGAGCTATTGACGCAGGTAAATAAAGGGACAGAGGCTGATATTTTGTATAACTCGCCAGAGTCGCTGGATGCGCTTCTGCTTGCACGTGCGACGCAGCCCAAGGCCCAGATCGTGGCCGGTTGCACCGATGTGGGTTTGTGGATCAACAAACTGCACATGGACTTCGCGCAGGTACTCGATGTCAGCCGGGTGGCCGAGTTGCGCCTGATCGAGGCACAGGCCACGCATACCCAAATCGGTGCAGCCGTGACCCTGACCGACGCCTTTGCGGCGCTGGCGTCAGAGCGACCTCAACTGCGCGGGTTTTTCAACCGCTTTGCAGGTCTGCCGGTGCGCAACTCGGGCACGTTGGGCGGCAACATTGCCAACGGTTCCCCAATCGGGGATTCGATGCCCTTGCTGATTGCCCTGCGCGCGACCGTGGTGCTGGCCAGTGTGCGTGGCCAGCGCGAATTGCCGCTGGAAGCGCTTTACACCGGCTACCGCAAGAACGTGATGGCCGCTGACGAAGTGCTGGCCTATGTGCGAGTACCGCATCCACAGGCTAACGAACACGTGCAGGCCTACAAAGTGTCCAAGCGTTTTGAAGACGACATCTCCGCGGTGTGTCTTGCGGTGAATTTGCAGGTTGTGGACGGCCAGGTCACGCAAGCTTCTATCGGCGCAGGCGGCATGGCCGCCACGCCGGTTCGGGCGGTGCAAACCGAGGCGGCGCTGATCAATCAACCCTGGACACAGGCGACAGTGGCGACAGCCATGGACGTGCTCAAAGCCGAGTTCGCACCTATCTCCGACATGCGTGCCAGCGCGGCCTACCGCCGTGAGGTCTTGGGCAACCTGCTGCATCGTTTCTGGCTGGAAACCTCCGGCCAGGGTGCCTGCCAACTCCACACCATCGACTTTGATGCGGCGATGCCAATGCCGGGGGTTGCAGCATGAGCGCCCTGCCCGCTTGCGGCAACTCGCACCCGCACGAAAGTGCAGCTGCCCAAATTGCCGGTGCAGCCACATACGTGGATGACATTCCCGAAGTCCGTGGCACCTTGCACGCCGCGCCGATTTTGAGCAAAGTGGCGCACGGCAAGCTGCTCGGCGTAGAGAGCAGCGTGGTACTGGCCATGCCCGGGGTGCGCGCGGTCATCCTGGCGAAAGACATCCCCGGTGACCCCATGCTGGCCGCCTTTGCCGGCGACGAGCCGGTGTTTGCCACCGACACGGTTCAGTTCATCGGGCAGGTGATTGGTTTGGTGGTCGCCGATTCGGTGATGGCGGCGCGCCATGCCGCGCGTCAGGTGCAGGTGCAAATCGAGTTCCTGCCCGCGGTTCTGGACGTGCGCCAGGCACTCAAGGAAAAAAACTTTGTGTTGCCGCCGGTCACGGTCAGTCGTGGCGACGCCGCTCAGGCACTGGCCCGCGCGTCCCACACGCTCAAAGGCAGCCTTGAGGTGGGTGGTCAGGAACACTTTTACCTGGAAGGCCAGGTGGCTTACGCGCTGCCCAAAGAACAAAACCAGTGGCTGATCTACAGCAGCACTCAACACCCGGGTGAAGTGCAGCACTGGGTGGCCCANNGACGACTTCATCGTCACCGGCAAACGCCACCCATTCAGCTACGACTACCAAGTTGGGTTTGACGACAGCGGGCGCCTGTGCGGTTTGAGCATCACCATGCTGGCCCACTGCGGCTTCAGCGCCGATTTGTCCGGCCCAGTAGCAGACCGTGCCATCTTCCATGCCGACAACGCCTATT
>DFWT01000040.1 GCA_002381045.1 Rhodoferax sp. UBA4127 | reverse complement strand
TGGTGTTGCCCACAGCGTCCAGTGGGTCGGTGATGTCGCGCACGCTTTTTGGCATTTCCGACATTTCGGCGATGCCACCAGCGTTGTCGGTGATGGGACCATAGGCGTCCAAAGCCACCACGATACCGGCCATGCTCAGCATGGAGGTGGCTGCGATGGCAATGCCATACAGACCAGCCAATGCATAGGCGGTGTAAATGGCCAAGCAGACAAACATGACGGGCCACGCCGTCGAGCGCATCGACACACCCAGGCCGGCAATGANNTGATCCAGACCAGCGCTGCGGTCAAGATCAGGCCGACAGCGCAAGATGCAAACAAGCTGCCAGCGGTCACGATGTGGCCGTCAGTCAAAGTCATTGCAGTGGGGAACAGGCTTTGCGTGACAAAGTAGAACGCCACCAGGGACAACACGCCAGCAACCGCCAAACCTTTATAAAGGGCTGGCATCACATTGGTCATGCCAGGGCTGGCCTTTACAAAGAAGCAACCGATGATGGATGCCACGATGGACACCGCACCCAGCGCCAGCGGGTACACCACCGCATTGGTTCCGCCACCGCTAATCATCAGAGCGCCGAGCACCATAGTGGCGATCAAGGTCACCGCATAGGTTTCAAACAGGTCAGCGGCCATACCAGCGCAGTCACCCACGTTGTCACCCACGTTGTCAGCAATCACTGCCGGGTTGCGCGGGTCGTCTTCGGGGATGCCCGCTTCTACTTTACCCACCAGGTCAGCGCCCACGTCAGCACCCTTGGTGAAAATGCCACCGCCCAAACGGGCAAAGATGGAAATCAGCGAGGAGCCAAAGGCAAAACCGATCAGCGGGTTGAGCATTTGCGCCAGATTTTTGTCGGGGGTCATGTTGCCGTTGCCGGTCAAGAACCAGTAAAAACCAGTGACACCAAGGAGGCCCAAGCCTACCACCAGCATGCCGGTGATGGCACCGCCGCGGAAGGCCACGTCAAGCGCCGGGCCAATGCCTTTGGTGGCGGCTTGCGCGGTGCGCACGTTGGCGCNNTGTACTGCCGGGCCAGGTAGGCGGCGGCACCGGTTTGAATGGCCGCTGCAATTTCTTGCATCCGGGCGTTTCCTGCATCTTGGGAAAGAATCCAGCTGCGCGCCCAAAAGCCGTAACCAACGGCAATGAGTCCGCAGACAAGCGCGAGTACCAGCGCTGAGTTGCCTGTCATAAATAAATCTCCTGTGAGTTGCTTCGCGAGGGGGGGGCGCACGCTTATCGGCGCCACCGCTGCGTTGCTTCCTCGCCGAAACGCACATTTGGGCGCGCCCCGTCCGATTGGCCAACGCCCGGACTTTACCCTCGAAACCGCCCATTTCCAAGGTAAGCAAGTGGCGAGTAAGTAAAATCAGGGTTAATCCCAACGTTCCTGATTTAACTCAAACTCAAAGAGACCCACCATGTCCTTAGACAACGTCACCCCTGGTTCCAAAGTGCCTGAACAGTTCAATGTGATCATCGAAATCCCGATGAATGCAGACCCGGTCAAATACGAAGTCGACCATGAAACCCACGCGATTTTTGTGGACCGTTTCATGAGCACCGCCATGCATTACCCCACCAATTACGGGTATGTGCCACAAACCATCAGCGGCGACGGCGACCCGGTCGACGTGCTGGTGATTACCCCCGTGCCCCTGATCCCAGGTGTGGTGGTGACCTGCCGCCCCATCGGTATCCTGAAAATGGAAGATGAAGCCGGCATGGACGGCAAAGTGTTGGCGGTACCCATTGACAAGATTTTGTCGCTCTACACCCGTTGGCAAAAGCCCGAAGACCTGAGCCCGGTGCGCCTCAAAACCATTGCCCACTTCTTTGAACACTACAAAGACCTCGAAGCCAACAAGTGGGTCAAGATTCTGGGTTGGGAAGGTCCAGAAGCCGCCAAGAAGGAAGTGCTTGAAGGCATTGCCAACTACCAGGCATCGCTCAAAAAATAATGACATTTTAGGCCAATCGCCCTTATTGAATAAGGGTATTACGCTACTTAATGCATAGCGCCTGCCGGATCACACCGGTGGGCGTTGTTGTTTGCGCTGGCTAAACTAGCGCCTTCAATCAACTGGAGTTGGCGCATGAAGTTGCTTCGTTTTGGCCCGCCAGGCCAAGAAAAACCGGGTGTGCTGGACGGCCAGGGCAGGGTGCGTGACCTGAGTGCGCACGTGCCTGACATTGCCGGAGCAACCCTGCTGCCAGCCAGTCTGGACAAGCTGCGTGCCTTAAATTTGGAAGCCCTGCCGCTGGTACCCGGCGTACCACAGAAAGATTTGCGGCTTGGCGCCTGCGTGGGCCATGTGGGTAAATGCGTCGCCATTGGTCTAAATTACGCCGACCACGCGGCAGAAGCCGGCATGGCGGTGCCGCCTGAGCCGGTCGTGTTTAACAAATGGACCAGTTGTTTGACCGGACCCAATGACGACATTCAGATTCCGCGTGGTTCGGTCAAGACCGACTGGGAGGTCGAACTGGCGGTGGTGATCGGGCAGGGTGGCCGCTACATTGATGAATCCAACGCCATGGCGCATGTGGCGGGCTACTGTGTGATGAACGATGTGTCAGAGCGCGACTACCAGCTCAACCGCAGCGGCACCTGGGATAAGGGCAAGGGTTGTGACAGCTTTGGGCCACTCGGCCCCTGGCTGGTGACGGCCGACGAAGTGTCTGACCCGCAGAAGCTTGATCTTTGGCTGGAGGTGGATGGCCAGCGCATGCAAAGCGGCAACACACGGACCATGGTTTACCAGGTGCCTTTCCTGATCAGCTACCTGAGCCGCTTCATGTCATTGCAGCTGGGCGATGTGATCAGCACCGGCACGCCGCCGGGTGTGGGAATGGGGCAGAAACCGCCGGTGTTTCTGCGCGCCGGGCAGGTGATGCGCCTTGGTGTGCAGGGTTTGGGTGAGCAGCTTCAGCGCACGGTGCAGGCGTAAGCGGCCAAGGTCGGAACAGTTTGCGTTCTGGCTCCTCCATCGCTGCCGTTGGCAGCCAAGGATCGGTGGATCGCTATACGGCAATCAATTCGTCATTGTGTGGTTCAGCCGTGGAAGGCGTGCTGAACCTTTCTTTCGGTTCCAGCGACCCCGCTGGACGATCTGTTGCCGAGAGCAATTTGTCCTGTGGTGCTTCTTTCAAGCTGTTAGATGTATCGGTGGATGCCAGGATAAAACCAAGGCGCGAGAAAATTTTTGTCTCGCCCGACAGCATTGGTGGGTCCTTCGGAACAAAGTCCTTCATCGTGAGCATGCTCATTCGGGTGCTTCTTCGATTTGTTGGTGGCTTGCCGCCATATGAATTGAATAGATTCGGGCTTCAAAGTCATGCAAACCGGTCGGCCCACCCTGCAAGGAACCCCCAAGTGTTTTGACGACTTGGACACAGAGGCCAGTTTGTCGGTGGCTGCTTGACACCCACAGTTTCTTGTCTGTGCTTGTGGCGGTCTGTACGGTGCCGCACTTAGGCCAGAATTGCGGCGAAAGCGGGCAGCAGCGAACGGCGGCTCACTGGCATTTGAATTGACTCGGGGGCCAAATTGTCGTTACTCCTTCAATTAGATGGCTTCCTAATGCAATCCTTACCTCGGTACTGGTACGCTTTGCCGCCATGAACGATCTTTCACCGTCGGCTGCTCGACTGCCCAGCGTACGAAGCTGGGCTATGGTTGCCACGCTGCTAGCCTGTGCCACTGCAGGCGGATGGGTGCTTGATCACCATGTTTCTTTGACCAGTCAAGCGATGGTCTATGTGCTTGCCGTGGTCGTTGCTTCTTACAACCTGAGGTGGCAGCATTCGGTGGCGTGTGCGGTGGGCGCAGTCACTGCCTTCAACTTCTTCTTTGTCCCACCACGTTGGACTTTTGAAGTCGAAAGCCGTGAGAATTTAATCGCCCTGACCACGATGCTCCTGGTCGCATTGGTCATCAGTCATTTGGCAGCCCGGTTGCGTCGAGAAACTGAGATGGCTCAACTCAACCTGAGACGTGCCAGTCAATTGCAAGAACTGGCATCAAACCTCGCGACTGCGGCAACGGCGGATGAGGTTGTATGCCTGGGGCAAACAGCCTTAAATTCAGCCTTTGAAGGGCCATGCGTGATCGCTTTGCGACTGATCGGTGACGATCTTGATTTGCAGCAAACCATGTTGTCTGACGATGCCGATGGAATGCGCTGTTGCATGCGGGAAATGGCTGTGCTTGGGCCTGGCACTGGACGATGGCCTGGCCTCAATGCCTGGTTTCTTCCCTTGGGCAATCGTCCTGATGTCAGTGGCGCCGCCTGCGTTCGACGTGCGTTGGCCAATGACACCGCCGGTCGTGAACATGCACAGGCCCTGTGCGCGATGCTTGGACAAGCGTTGCAACGTTTGCGCTTGACTGACACCATTCAATCAGCGCAACGGGAGGCTCAACGGCAACAAATCCAGAGCACCTATCTGGCGGCCATTTCCCACGATTTGCGCACGCCGCTGGCTGCCATTGTGGGTGCCGCCTCAGCGTTGCAAACCCAATCTGACAAACTCAATGTGAACGAGCAGGGCCGTTTGCTGAACAGCATCGTGACAGAAGCGACTTACCTCAGCACGGTCACGGAGAACACGCTCCAATTGGTTCGCCTTTCGAATGCAGCACAAGACATTCAGCGCGGCTGGGAATCCATTGAAGAGATTGTGGGTGCGGTTTTGGCGCGAGTCCGCCAGCATGACCCCGCCCGTCGCATCAAATCGAAAGTTCCCGAAGGGCTGCCATTTATCAAAGCCGATCCGGTGCTGCTTGCCCAACTGATCGCCAACCTGCTGGACAACGCGCTCAAGTACAGCACTGACACGGTTGACCTGGCTGTCAACCTCAGCGGCGCGTGCCTGCAGGTGGCCATCAAAGACCGAGGAAATGAGATTCCTCAGGAGAAATATCTAAGCATATTCGAGCCCTATTCACGCAGCGACTTGTCCGGACAGCGCGGTGCGGGCTTGGGTTTGGCGCTGTGTCGGGCCATTGCTGCCGCGCATGGTGGCACCTTGACCTTGCGACGAAGAAATGGCGGCGGCAACAGCTTCATTTTTGCCATGCCTCTGGATGCGAACCAGCCTGAATGGGTGCTGCCATGAGTTTACGTGTTCTTGTGGTTGAGGACGATCCGGAGATTCGGGCCTTGATCCGGTCAACGTTGTCAGTGGAAGGCTTTGAGGTTCAAACTGCCGTGTCTGTCAGCGAGGCCAAAGCGCTGTTGACCCACGCGTTGCCAGACATCATGCTGCTGGACCTGGGCTTGCCCGATGGCGATGGTGCCGTGCTTGTCCGAGAGGTGCGCAGGCAGCACAGTTTGCCGATTTTGGTGATTTCGGCACGCCACCAGGAGTCGGAAAAAATTCAAATGCTGGACGCTGGTGCAGACGACTACTTAACAAAGCCGTTTAGTGTGGCCGAGTTACTGGCGCGTATCCGGGTGGCATTGCGGCACAGAGGCACCGCGTTGACAGCATCTGTGACCGTCCATGAACTTGATGATTTACGGGTCGACCTTGGCCAGTACACCGTGGTGTGCAAGGGGCAGGATCTGCATCTGACGCCCACAGAATTCAAACTCCTGGCCCGACTGGTCCGCAGTGCGGGGCGGGTTGTGACTCACCGGCAATTGCTCACAGACGTCTGGGGTGCTGAATTTACCGAGCACACTCACTACCTTCGCCTGTACATGGGGCAACTGCGCTCCAAGATCGAAATTGACCCTGCCGAACCCCGCCACTTATTGACAGAAACCGGCATTGGATACCGGCTGGCAGTGAGCTGATACCGGCGATCCTTATGCGTTACTGATGCGTATCAATGGACAGTACGTGCCTGTCCATTTACCAGTACGCAGTATGAGCACAACCACCAGCCGTGAAAGTCTTGCCGCCCTGACCCTGGGCGCCATGGGCGTTGTCTATGGCGACATCGGCACCAGTCCCCTGTACACCATGAAGGAAGTATTCAGCCCAGCCACGGGCATCCCTCTGGATCAAGCACATTTGATCGGAGCGGTGTCGGTCATCTTCTGGGGGTTGATGATGGTGGTGACGCTCAAGTACGTCATGCTGATTTTGCGTGCAGACAACCGCGGCGAAGGCGGCATCATGGCCTTGACCGCACTGGCAGTCGAGGCGGTGGGTGCCAAGCCGGGTAAGCGACTGGTTTTGCTCTTGCTGGGGGTATTTGGTGCTGCCCTTTTTTACGGTGACAGTGTGATTACCCCGGCGATTTCGGTTCTAAGTGCGGTGGAGGGACTGGAAGTCGTCACGCCAACCCTCAAACCCTTTGTCTTGCCAATCTGCGCGGTGGTTTTGATTGCTTTGTTTGCTGTGCAGCGGTTCGGCACTGGCTTGGTTGGCAAGCTCTTTGGACCGATCATCGTGATCTGGTTTGCAGTGCTGGCTGTATTCGGTGTGTTTGAAATCATTCAACAACCTATCATTTTGACGGCACTCAATCCCATCAATGCGGCGCAGTTCCTGCTCCAACAAGGCTGGCACGTGTTTGTGGGCGTTGGCGCCATTGTGCTGGCGTTCACAGGTGCGGAAGCCCTGTATGCCGACATGGGGCACTTTGGCAAGCGTCCCATCCAGTTTGCATGGGGTGGTTTGGTGCTACCAGCCCTGGCCATCAACTACATGGGGCAAGGTGCACTGCTGCTGCGCGACCCCACAGCCATAGAAAACCCGTTTTACCGACTTTTCCCCGCCGAGTTGTTGATTCCTGCCGTGGTGCTGGCCACTTGTGCCACCGTTATTGCGTCTCAAGCCGTGATCTCCGGTGCCTACTCCATGACCAAACAAGCAATTCAATTGGGGTTGCTGCCCCGTATGGCGGTGATGTACACCTCTGCCAAGGAATTGGGACAAATCTACATGCCGGAAGTGAACTGGCTGCTGTTGGCGGCGGTACTGCTTGCCGTGGTGGGTTTTGGCAGTTCGTCGGCAATGGCTGCCGCCTATGGCATCGCAGTCACTGTCACCATGCTGATCACCACATTGCTGACCTTCTTTGTGGTGCGACATGGGTGGCACTACCCCACACCGGTGGCGATCGTCGCGACCAGCATCTTTTTGACTGTGGACTTGTTGCTGGTGGTTTCCTGTGCAATCAAGTTCTTTCAGGGCGGTTGGTTTCCGCTGGTGATGGGTCTGGGCATCTTTGTGGTCATGGCCACTTGGCGGCGTGAGCGAGAACTGTTGCTTGAGAGCATCCGCAGGGACGACCCGGAACTGATGCCATTCATCGAAGGCTTGTCAGAGCACGGTGTCCACCGGGTTTCCCGCACGGCCGTGTACGCGGTGGCCAATCCGAGCACCGTTCCGCAGGCTTTGATGCACAACCTCAAACACAACCAAGTCTTGCATGAGCGCAATGTGATTCTGACAGTGGTGTTTCACGAAGTTCCTTGGATACCGTTTGAGGAACGGGTACAAGTGACGCCGCTTACTGCTGGTTTTTGGCGGATTCAGGTGAACTATGGTTTCAAGAACACCCCTGATATTCCAAAGGCACTGGAACTGTGCAAAGGCAAGGGTTTGCCGATCAATCAGTTTGAGACTTCCTATTTCCTGAGTTGTGAAATCATTGTGCCTACCAAAGGGTCGGGCATGTCGCATTGGCGTGAAGCCTTATTTGCACTGATGTCGCGCAACTCGGGTAGCGTGGCAGGATTCTTTCGCTTGCCCAACAACTGCGTGATTGAGTTGGGTACCAGGGTGCAGATTTGAATGGGATGACCATCCGTTAGTGGCGAATTGATCAAAGCAGACAAGCCTGCCTTCAGTCTTAAGCGGTCCAGTCCCTATGCCTTGAACGGGCTGTGCGCCTGCAGGTCACTCATGTAGTCGGCAATGCCCGCACGCTCGCTGGTCAGGAATTGGTCGACTGCGTTAAAAAACTCGGGGTGCGCCAACCAGTGCATGCTGGTGGTGGTCACCGGCAACAGGGCGCGGGCCAGTTTGTGTTCGCCCTGGGCGCCGCCTTCAAAACGGTGGTAGCCGTGTTCAATGCACCACTGCAGGGGCTGGTAATAACAGGCTTCAAAGTGCAGACAATCCACCCGCTTGAGTGCCCCCCAATAGCGGCCATAGGCCACGCGATCAACCAGTCGCGTATTGGTTTTGCTTGCTTTGTCGGCCGAATCTGGGGTGTCTGGGTTGGCGCAAGGTATTGAACTATTTTCACCTCTAGCCCTTATGCTGCTTGCATTAATAGCTAGCAAACTAGAAGCAATGGCTTGGCCATTTTGTTCGGCAATGAACAGCACCCAGTCTTCCGGCATGTCAGCGGCCATGCTGGCATAGAAGGCGCGGTTGAAGTAGGGCGGGTTGCCGTGCTCCAGGTAGGTTCGCTCGTAGCAGTGGTAGAAAAAGTCCCAGTCAGCTGGTGTGATGTCGCTGCCCTGCAGCACCTTGAAGGTCACGCCAGCCTCGGCCACCTTGCGTCGCTCCTGCCGAATCTTCTTACGTTTCTCTTGCGACAAATTGGCCAGAAAATCGTCAAAACAGGTGTAACCCGGCTGGGTGTTGGACCAGTGAAACTGCACCGTGTGGCGAGGCAACATGCCGGCACCTTGGAACGCCAGCACATCTTCGTTGCTGGCAAACAGGCCGTGCAGGCCGGTGAGTCGCTCGGCTTCCACCCAGTCCAGCAGGTGTTTCACCAACAGCGTGCGATCTCGGTCTGATGCTGCCAGCAGCCGACTGCCTGGCACCGGAATGAACGGCACGGCGCACACCGCTTTGGGGTGGTAGTTCAAACCATGCTGGTGGTAGGCGCGGGCCCATCCGAAGTCAAACACAAACTCGCCCTGCGAGTGCGATTTGATGTAAATCGCGCAGGCAGCGACCAGTTGGCCTTGACGCTCCAGCAGAAAAAAGCGCGGCGTCCAGCCGGTGGCGGTGGTGGCGCAGCCGTTGGTATGCAGGGCGCTCAAAAAGGCGTGGCGCATGAAGGGCGTGGGCGCACTTTGGGCGAACAACAGGCGGTCCCAGGCAGCGGCATCTACTTGGAGGGGCGAGTCCAACACCCGAATGACATAATCATTTGGCGCCGACATGGCTTCTATTTTCATCAATGACTTGACCTTTTCATGACCCTCAAACTCTGTGTGGCCCAACTCAATCTGGTGGTGGGCGACTTGGCCGGTAACTCGCAAAAAATCATTCGGGCGGCACAAGAGGCCTACCAGGCAGGCGCTCGGTTGGTACTCACGCCAGAACTGTCGATTTGTGGTTACGCCGCGGAAGACCTGTTTTTGCGTGCCGCCTTCATTTCTGCCTGTGATGATGCCGTGAAAGCCGTTGCCGAGGCGTTGGCCCCGTTGAAAGACCTCGCAGTGGTGGTGGGTCACCCGATGGGCGGGGACAGCCGCACCCGTTCGGTGGCTGTTCAACAGCGCTTCAATGCGGCCAGCGTATTGCGCGAGGGCCAAGTGGTTGTGACCTATGCCAAACGTGAACTACCCAACTATCAGGTGTTTGACGAGCGCCGCTATTTCATGCCGGGGCAGGGTGTGTGTGTGTTTGAGGCCGGCGGGTTTGGCACCACCGTCAAAGTGGGGTTGTTGATTTGTGAAGATGCTTGGTTCGAGGCACCCGCCCGCCAAACCCGCGACGCCGGGGCCGAACTGCTGGTGGTTATCAATGCGTCCCCTTTTCACGTGGGCAAAGGCAACGAGCGCGAGATCATGATGCGTGAGCGGGTGCTCGATTGCGGTTTGCCGTTGGTCTATGCCCACTTGGTGGGCGGGCAAGACGAGGTGGTGTTTGAAGGACATTCCTTCATCCTGAACGCCGATGGTGTGCTGGCCGGTCGTGCTCCAAGCTTTATAGAAAATAGCCTTCTAGCCCATATAAATAAAGAGCCAGAAGCTATTGAAATTGGTGCAAATATCGCCCCTGATAGAACGCCCGACGAGGACCTGTGGGACGCGCTGGTGCTGGGTGTGCGCGACTACATCACCAAAAATGGCTTTCCTTCGGTGCTGCTGGGGCTTTCCGGCGGCATTGACTCGGCCTTGGTTTTGGCGATTGCGGTCGATGCCTTGGGCAAAGACCGGGTGCGCGCGGTGATGATGCCATCGCCCTACACGGCCGATATCAGCTGGATTGATGCACGTGAGATGGCCTCTAGGCTGGGCGTGCGTTACGACGAGTTATCGATCGTGCCCGAATTTGAGGCTTTCAAAGCCACACTCAGTGGCGAGTTCAATGGGCTGGCCGAGGACACCACCGAAGAGAACATTCAGGCCCGCATCCGTGGCACGCTGCTCATGGCACTTTCCAACAAATTTGGCAGCATCGTGCTGACCACCGGCAACAAGAGCGAGATGGCCACCGGCTACTGCACGCTGTATGGCGACATGGCGGGCGGTTTTGCAGTTATCAAGGACCTGGCCAAAACCACCGTGTTCCGCTTGGCGCGCTGGCGCAATGCGCATGACCCTTATGGCACTGGCGCCGAGCCGATCCCAGAACGCATCATCACTCGCCCACCCAGCGCGGAGTTGCGCCCGGACCAAACCGACCAGGACAGTTTGCCGCCCTACGAGGTGCTAGATGCCATTCTTGAACGCTACATGGAGAACGACCAAAGCATCGAGCAAATCATCGCAGCAGGATTTGCGGCGGCCGATGTGGAGCGTGTGACCCGGCTCATTAAGATCAATGAGTACAAGCGCCGCCAGTCGCCGGTGGGAATTCGCGTCACCCATCGCAGTTTTGGCAAGGATTGGCGTTATCCTATAACCAATCGTTTTCGCGCTTAGCTCGTAACCGATTCAGCCTGTGTTTGCCCATTGACCCGACAGAAGAAATCCCATGAAACAAATTACCGCCATCATCAAGCCTTTCAAGTTGGAAGAAGTTCGTGAAGGTCTTGCCGCATGCGGCGTGACCGGATTGACGGTTACTGAGGTGAAGGGTTTTGGGCGTCAGAAGGGGCATACCGAGTTGTACCGCGGCGCCGAGTACGTGGTGGACTTTTTGCCCAAGGTAAAGGTCGAAGTGGTGGTGAAGTCGGAAGACGTCGACAGTTGTGTGGAGGCCATCGTCAAAGCGGCGCACACCGGGAAAATCGGCGACGGCAAGATTTTTGTGACCTCGGTGGAGCAGGTGATCCGCATCCGAACCGGTGAGACCGACGAGTCGGCTATTTAGCCAGCCATCTACTCATTTGCCAATCGTTGGTTTGCAATCCACCAGTTGGGTGCCAGCAAAGGTGTCGTGCCAAAACTGCTGCCTCGGGTGAAAACGGCTGAGCAGTGCCCAAACGGCGATCCAGCCCACCAAGATCACCAGCGATTCCCCGCCCTTTAGGTCAAACCCCCACGCAAGCAGCAGGGGTGGCAAAAACCAAAGCCAGGCCCACAGATAGCGCACGAGCGCCTGGCGCTGGCTCAGCACCGTGCCAGACCTTGTCAATACACGGATGTGCCAGGTTTTCATGGCCAGCGTTTGACCTTTTGACCACAGCCACACAAAGTAAATGCCAAACACAACAAACAGGAACGCCTGCAAGGGATGGCGGTTGTCCATGGCGTTCTTGGTCTGGCTTAGGGTGCCAAACAAATAGCCTGCGATGAAAACGACGCCAAACAGCAACATGCCCTCATATAGCCAGCAGGCCATGCGGCGAGACAGGGCAGGGGTTTTCAGCGTGGGTAAGCTGGCCTCGGCGTCAGTTTGTGCTGCTTGCATTGACGGGTCTAGAGGCAGCGGGCCGACTTGGCGGCAAAGGCTTGACCAGCAGTGTTTGGCCGGGGCTATCTGACATCGGAACAGGCAGTCTGATACGGCCGGCCGACTCGATCAGCGGCACTTGGTTGATTTTGTCGGATGGGGCTGGGTTGGCGGCCAGCGCAGTACGGGGCGGTTTCGGTTGCGCTGTGGCTGCAAGTTTTTTCTTGTCATTGGGATCGAGCGCCTGATACGCCTCCCACTTTTCACTCTTTTGAATCGGACTGATTTTCTGGACTTCCGCGTAATT
The DNA here is from genome assembly GCA_002381045.1 of Rhodoferax sp. UBA4127. Classification (GTDB taxonomy): domain Bacteria; phylum Pseudomonadota; class Gammaproteobacteria; order Burkholderiales; family Burkholderiaceae_C; genus Rhodoferax. The sequence continues at coordinate 3,396 of DFWT01000040.1, read as the reverse complement.
CAGGCGGGCCTGTTCGCGCTGTCGGGGGCTGAGCGCCGCCCATTGCGCCATGCGCGAATGCAGCTTGGCTTGTTCATCCGCATTCAAGCGGGGGAAATTGGCACTTAACGACAACCATTTGCGCTTTTGCTGATCGCTGAGGGTTGTCCAGTTGCCTTGCAGCGGTCGAAGGGCAAGCTGCTGCGCCGCGCTCAGCGTGCTCCACTCAATGGCAGTCGAGCCGTTGTTGGTTGAAGCGGCAAGAATGGGTTTGGGGGCATTGGGCGCCACACTGGCAGAAGAGGCAGCGACTGGGCCGCTTTGTGACCAGGCACTAAACGAAATCAGCGCGACAGCAAGGCATCCGCTGACGGGATGTGCTGCGTGCTTGGCAAGCCGGACTAAGAGAGTTAACAAAACCACGCTCGCCAGATCACGGCTGTTGCCGATGTTCAGCTTTCAAAAACTGTGCAAAACCGACGTCCAGGTAAGCCGCGGGCGGCAGATCGTCCGTGAGCAGAGCACTGTCTACATCGGCCAACTCACGCGCCTTTTGTTCGTCTTGCAGCGTGTCAATGACGAGCAGGCCACTTGCCAGGGCCAGCAACAATCCAGCAGCCCCGAGGCGGCTGCCCCAGCCATGGCCCCAAGCACCCAGTTTGGAGATCAATGCGCCACCGTAACTGTGCTCATGCCAGGAACTGGGTGCGGTGACCAAAATCTCTTTGTGACGGTTGACCGCTTGAAGACGGGCAACGCGCAGGCGTTCGGAAATGTCGTGCGGCAAATGGGCTGCGTCGTCATTGAGGCGACGGGTGATATGACGTGCCAACTTTTCAGCGGCGTCCGTCTGGAGGCTTGAAGGGTTGTGGTTCATCATTTAACTGCTATTGAACGAAGTGCTTTCGAAAGGGCTTGAACGGCTCGGGAACAGTGGGTTTTAACGCTGCCTTCGGAACAACCCATGGCTGTGGCGGTTTCGGAGACATCCATATCTTCCCAGTAACGCATGAGGAAGGCTTCGCGTTGACGATTGGGAAGCAATAAAAGTGCCTGTTCAATAAGGTGAAAGTTTTGAACTCGCTGGTTTTCGGTTTCAGGGTTGTCAAAACCCGCTGCGACATCCGCTGTAGAAATACTGTCCAGAATGTCAAATTCGCCATCTTCCTCACCGGAGTGAAAGTCACTGAATGAGGAAAAAAGTGCATTTTTAACCTTTTGACGCCTGAACCAATCCAGCGTTGCATTCGACAGGATACGCTGGAAAAGCATTGGAAACTCTTCTACCGGCTTATGCCCGTAGTGTTCGGCCAGTTTCATCATGCTGTCTTGGACGATGTCCAGCGCCGATTCATCATTGCGCACGTGGTACGCCGTGCGCTTGAAGGCACGTTTCTCAACACTCTTGAGAAATTCGGAAAGTTCAGCGGGGGTGGCCAAAAGGGAATCTTTGTTGGTCAAAAATCGAAGTCGAACGGGCAAATTATTGCACTTAGACAGTGCATCACTGAGAAGCCCGCGCCAACGATGCGATAATGTTGGGCGCTCAATAACGCAAACGGATCAAAGTCCGGCACAGAATTCATTGTGCTTATGGCTTTGGTCTCAAGTCTCGATGCAACACCAAAAGTGTCCGCAAAGAGGCACCCAAGGTTTTTCGTTAGAGAAATTCACAAAGGTTCATCATGGAAATTTCAAAAGCCGAAGCGAGTTCGGTATCTGGCATGTCACACGCACATCACAACGCAAAATCAAAGAGTGAGCCAAATGGCTCTGATTCTGAACTGCGGGGCGCCGAGATTTTGGTCAAAGCACTTCAGGCTGAGGGCGTGAAGTACGTCTGGGGTTACCCAGGCGGTGCAGTTCTGCATATTTATGACGCTTTTTTCAAACAAGATACGATTCAGCACGTGCTGGTTCGCCACGAGCAGGCTGCCGTTCACGCGGCCGATGGCTACGCCCGTGCCACCGGCGATGTCGGTGTGGCGTTGGTTACCTCTGGCCCCGGCGTGACCAATGCGGTCACCGGCATTGCCACCGCCTACATGGACAGCATCCCCATGGTGATCGTTTCTGGGCAGGTGCCCACCCATGCGATTGGTATGGATGCCTTTCAGGAGTGCGACACCGTGGGTATTACCCGGCCGGTGGTAAAGCACAACTTTCTGGTGAAAGATGCCAACGATCTGGCCATGACCATGAAGAAGGCGTTCCACATCGCCCGCAGTGGCCGCCCTGGCCCGGTGGTGGTTGATATTCCGAAAGACGTGTCATTCAAAAAAGTACCGTATCACGGTTACCCCCAAACCGTTGAGATGCGTTCCTACAACCCGGTGCGCAAAGGACACGGCGGGCAAATTCGCAAAGCCATTCAGTTGTTGCTGGCGGCCAAACGTCCTTACATTTACACCGGCGGTGGTGTGCTTTTAAGCAATGCCTCTGCTGAACTCCGCCAATTGGTGGATATGCTGGGCTACCCCTGCACCAATACCTTGATGGGTTTGGGCGCCTACCCGGCCAGCGACCGCAAGTTCCTCGGCATGTTAGGCATGCATGGCACGGTTGAGGCCAACAACGCCATGCAGAATTGTGATGTGCTGCTGGCAGTGGGTGCACGCTTTGATGACCGTGTGATTGGTAACCCCAAGCATTTCGCGCAGAACGAACGCAAGATCATTCACGTTGACATAGACCCCTCAAGCATTTCGAAGCGTGTCCGAGTTGATATTCCTATCGTCGGAGATGTGAAAGAAGTGCTGCTGGAGATGATCGCCATGATCAAGGAAAGCACAATCAAACCAGACGCCGGCGCGCTGGGGGCTTGGTGGGACAGCATTGAGGGTTGGCGCAAGCGTGATTGCCTGAAATACGACCCAGGACAAAATGACATCGTGAAACCACAGTATGTGGTGGAAACACTGTGGAACATGACCAAGGATGCCGATGCCTACATCACATCTGATGTCGGTCAGCACCAAATGTGGGCAGCTCAGTACTACCGGTTTGATGAACCTCGCCGCTGGATCAACTCCGGTGGGCTGGGTACCATGGGCGTGGGCATTCCCTACGCCATGGGCATCAAACTGGCTAAACCTGAAAGTGAAGTGTTTTGCATCACCGGAGAGGGCTCGGTGCAGATGTGTATTCAGGAACTGTCGACTTGTTTGCAGTACAACACGCCAATCAAGATCATGGCACTGAACAATCGTTACCTTGGTATGGTCCGGCAGTGGCAAGAGGTGGAATACGAAGGCCGCTACAGCCACAGCTATATGGATGCCTTGCCCAATTTCGTGAAGCTTGCAGAAGCTTACGGGCACGTCGGGATGCTGATTGAGCGTGCGCAGGATGTGGAGCCCGCTTTGCGTGAGGCGCGTAAGTTGAAGGACCGCACCGTGTTCATGGACTTCCGCACCG
>DFWT01000044.1 GCA_002381045.1 Rhodoferax sp. UBA4127 | reverse complement strand
TACAACTGTCCCACCACCCCAACACTGTGTCGTTGTCGTGGGTGCCTGTGTAAACCACCGTATTGGGCTCAAAGTTCTCTGGCAAAAAAGGATGGCTTGCATCGCCCGAAAAAGCAAACTGCATGATGCGCATGCCGGGGAAGCCCGTGCGCTGGCGCAGCGCATGCACTTCCTGCGTAATGAGCCCGAGGTCTTCGGCAATGATCGGCAGGTCGCCTAAGGCCTGGCGCAAGGCGTCAAACAGTACATCACCCGGGCCAAGCCGCCAGCAGCCTCGCACGGCTGTCGGCTCATCAGCCGGAATTTCCCAGTAGTCCACAAACCCACGGAAATGGTCAATGCGGATCACGTCAGCCAAATGCAACTGACGGCGCACCCGCTCAATCCACCAGCGGTAGCCATCGCGGGCCATGGCATCCCAGTTGTAGAGCGGGTTGCCCCAGCGTTGACCAATCTCAGAGAAAAAGTCTGGCGGTACACCCGCCACCACGCTTGGGTTGCCGCTGGCATCCAACGCATAAAGATCCGGCCTAGCCCAGCAGTCTGAACCGTGGTGCGCCACAAAGATGGGCAAGTCCCCTACCAGCCGAATGCCTCTGCCATTGGCGTAGCTTTTGATAGCCTGCCATTGGCGTTCAAATTGCCATTGCACAAAACACCAAAATGCAATCTCTTGCCCGTACGCATGCCGCGCGCCAGACAGCGCCGCCGGCTCACGCTTCGCCAAGGCCGTTGGCCACTCTGGCCAGATGGCCGGGCTGTAGGCCTGGTCCAGCGCCATGAATAGCGCGTAGTCGTCCAGCCAATCCTGCTGCGCTTGCCGCCAAGCCGCAAGCTCATCGCGTTCCTGTGGACTAGCCAGGGTCTCAAACCCAGCAAACGCTTCGCGCAGTTTTTGCAAACGCCACGGTATGAGCGCGTCGTAGTCAATCCGCGTGTCATCCCAGACCCGGTCAAGGCGCTCTGGACTCAACCACCCTCGTTGTACCAAGGGTTCAAATGCCACCAACATGGGGTTGCCAGCAAACGCAGAACTGCCCATGTAAGGCGAATTGCCCGGGCCGACAGGTCCCAAGGGCAAGGTTTGCCAAAGCGTTTGGCCTGCACCCTGCAGCCATTCAACGAAGTGGTACGCCTCCGGTCCCAAGTCGCCAGAACCATGGGGGCCGGGCAACGAGGTTGGGTGCAGCAGCACCCCAGCGGCGCGCCGCTTCCATGAATCAGCCATGCGGCAAATGCTCCAAAAAAGTTTAGAAGCCTATTGTCGGGCAGATGCGCCCAGCGGCTCAGGTGACCAGATGCTGGTACAGGGCCAAGTACTGCGTGGCCGCCTTGTCCCAGCCCAGGTCCTGCTGCATGGCCCGCTGCCGCACAGCACGCCACTCGGTAGGGCGCCGGTAAAGGGCCATCGCCCGCGCAACTGCTCGCGCCAGCGCGTGCTCATTAAAGGCATTAAAGACAAATCCGTTGGCCGTGCCATCCGCCAAATGTTCCAGAGCGCAATCGACCACCGTGTCGGCCAGTCCCCCCACCCCATGCACCAACGGCAAGCTACCGTACTTCAGACCATACATTTGAGTCAGCCCACAGGGCTCGAAACGAGAAGGCACCAGGGTCACATCGGTGCCTGCAAAAATACGGTGGGCATAGGCCTCGTCATAACCAATGCGCACTGACACCGCCTTTGGGTTGGCCGCAGCACGCGCCAGGAAGGCGGCTTCCAGTTCAGCTTCGCCAGTGCCCAGCACCACCAGTTGCCCGCCCTGTGCCAGCAGTTCATCCAGCACTTTCAGCACCAGATGCAGGCCCTTTTGCTCGGTCAAACGGCTGACCACACCAAAGAGAGGCGCATCAGGCTGGACCGACAGGCCCAGGCTCTGCTGCAAGGCGGCTTTGCATCGCGCCTTACCCGCCGGTTTTTTGGCATCAAACGGGCTGTCAATGGCTGCATCTGCGGCAGGATTCCACACTGCTTCGTCGACCCCATTCAGGATGCCACTGATCTCGCCAACGCGCGAGCGCAGCAGACCGTCCAATCCACACCCTTGCTCGGGTGTTTGAATTTCTCGTGCATAGGTCGGACTGACCGTGGTGATGTGGTCAGCAAAATACAGGCCGGCTTTCATGAACGACACCTGACCATGGAACTCTACGCCATTCACGGCAAAGGCATAGGGCGGCAGACCCAAGTCAAAAAAATGGATCGGCGCAAACACACCCTGGTAAGCCAGGTTGTGCACCGTGTAGATGCTGGCCACGCGCCGCCCCTCCACCGGCCCAAAGGCCAGGTAGGCAGAGGTGAGCGCGGCATGCCAGTCATGGCTTTGAACAATTGCCGGCTGCCAACCGGTGTCCAACCCGCATGCCAGCAGCGAAGCGACCCAGCCCAATGCCGCAAAGCGCCGGTGGTTGTCATGGAAAGGCTGGCGCTGCACATCGTCGTACGGTGTACCAGGCCGGTGATACAGATGCGGCGCATCAATCACATAGGCCTGGATACCCAATGTGGCCAGCACGCCTTGGCGCAGCACCACCCGCTCGCCCCAGGGCGTGGTGAGTCTGGCCAACAAGGTTGGGGACTGCAAATCGGCCGTGATCGGTTCAAAGCCAGGCAACAGGACCCGCACGTCACAACCCACGTGGTTGAGGGCCGCAGGCAAGGCTCCCGCTACATCTGCCAAGCCTCCGGTTTTGAGCAGCGGAAAGATCTCGGCGGTGACTTGCAGAACATTCATGACGGACTTCGCTTTACTTGAGTTTTTCCAGCATTTCGCGGGTGATCAACACCACACCACCCTCAGAACGTTCGAAGCGCTTGGCGTCAAGCACGGGGTCTTCACCCACAATCAAACCTTCGGGGATGACACAGCCACGGTCAATCACCACTTTGCGCAAGCGGCAATGGCGGTTGATCAAGACATCCGGCAAAACCACGGCTTCCAGAATGCGGCAATCGGAGTGCACCCGCACTTCAGAGAACAGCACCGAATTCGCGACAAACGAGCCCGACACAATGCAGCCCCCCGACACCACCGTGTTGACATAGATGCCGTTGTTACCATCTTTATCAGGCACAAACTTGGCGGGTGGTAGTTGGCGCTGGTAGGTCCAGATGGGCCACACGGTGTCATAGATGTCCAACTCAGGAACCGTAGAAGCGATGTCCAGATTGGCGGACCAGAAGGCATCAATCGTGCCCACATCGCGCCAATACGGCGTATCTCCCGGCACACGCGACACACACGACAAGCCAAATGGATGCGCCAGCGCCCGCCCGTCTGCCACCGCCGCCGGGATGACATTCTTGCCAAAGTCGTGGTCGGAATTCGGGTCGGCCAGATCGGCTTCCAGCAGCTTGTAGAGGTAATCGGCATCAAAAATATAGATGCCCATGCTGGCCAGGGATACCGCGTCATTGCCCGGCATCGGTGGCGGGTCAACTGGCTTTTCAATGAACGCGGTGATCTGCCGGTCATCATCCACGGCCATCACACCAAAGGCACTGGCCTCGGTGCGCGGCACCTCAATACAGCCCACGGTGCAACCTGCACCTTGCGCCACGTGATCCTTGAGCATGATGGAGTAGTCCATCTTGTAGATATGGTCACCCGCAAGAATAACGATGTACTCCGGGTCGCTGGAGCGAATGATGTCCAAATTCTGAAAAATGGCATCCGCTGTGCCGCGGTACCAATGCTCTTCCCCGGCACGTTGCTGGGCCGGGAGCAAGTCCACCATTTCGTTGAGTTCGGCACGCAAAAAGCTCCACCCCCGCTGCAAGTGGCGCATCAGCGAATGTGACTTGTACTGCGTGACCACCGCCATGCGCCGTATCCCAGAATTCAGGCAGTTGGACAAAGCGAAGTCGATGATTCGAAACTTGCCACCAAAATAAACGGCCGGTTTGGCGCGGGCATCCGTCAACTGCTTGAGCCGCGAACCACGCCCTCCAGCCAAGATCAACGCGACAGCATGGCGAACCAACTGGTGGGTTTCCAGCACTTTTTTTTCAACTTGAACCATGAGGTCTCCTCGGGATTGCTAATTCTTCTGACTCAACTCCGCTTGCAACCAATCAAGCGCGCCACCCGCGCGATCAAGTGGCCACGCTCGGCCCGGTCATACCAGTTCGCTGAGCAATGCCTGCCACCGACTCTGCGACGGCCATCAGGTCGGCCAGCTTTTGCTGTGTGGGGATGTTTTGCTGCGCCACATCGGCCTCGAAACTCTCCAGGTAAACCCGCAGCGTGGCACCTTCGGTACCGGTACCCGAGAGCCTGAAAATCACCCGTGCACCGTCGTCAAACAAAAGGCGCACACCCTGGCTGCTGGACACCGAACCATCCACCGGGTCGGTGTAAGAAAAATCATCTGCCAAGTTCACTGTGCGCGCGCCAAACCGCTGACCGACCAATGCGGGCAAGGCCGCACGCAAGTCGGCCATCAAGGTGTTGGCCACATCCACGGCAATGCCTTCGTAGTCGTGTCGGGTGTAGTAATTGCGCCCATAGGTTTGCCAGTGCGCCCTTACCAGGGACTCAACCGACTGGCCAGTGGCACCTTGCAAACTGAGCCAAAACAGAATCGCCCATAGACCATCTTTTTCACGCACATGGCTGGAGCCGGTGCCGTAACTTTCTTCCCCGCACAAGGTCACACGTCCGGCATCCAGCAAGTTACCAAAGAACTTCCAACCTGTTGGCGTTTCAAAGCAAGGCATGTTCATGGCCTTGGCGACCCGGTCGACGGCAGCGGATGTGGGCATGGAGCGGGCCACCCCCAGCAGCCCGTTTTTATAGCCTGGAATCAGCTTGGCATGCGCGGTCATCAGCGCCAGGCTGTCGGACGGGGTCACCACAAAGTTAGTCCCCACCACCATGTTGCGATCGGCATCACCATCCATGGCGGCACCAAAGTCGGGCGCACCCGGACGCTGCATGTGGTCAATCAGGTCTTCGGCATTCACCGGATTGGGGTCCGGGTGCAATCCACCAAAATCTTCCAGCGGCACTGCATTCACTACCGTGCCAGCGGGGGCACCAAGTTCACCTTCCAGTATGGCTTTGGCGTAGGGTCCGCCGACTGCATTCATGGCATCGACCCGCATTCGGAAACCACGCTGAAACATGCCGCGCAGCAACTCAAAGTCAAACAGTTCACGCATCACGGCGGCATAGTCTGCCACCGGGTCAATGACCTCAACTTGCATCCGCTCGACCTGGTGCACGCCGAGTTGGTCAATGGCCACGTCAGGCGCATCACTCATGTGCAGTTGGCTAAGCACCTGGGTGCGGGCGTACACCGCCTCGGTCAGGGTTTCGGTGGCCGGCCCACCATTGCCAGCGTTGTACTTGATGCCAAAGTCACCATCTGGCCCACCAGGGTTGTGGCTGGCTGAGAGCACCACACCACCAAACGCCTTGTGTCGGCGTATCACCGCGCTGACTGCTGGTGTGGAAAGAATGCCACCGCAACCCAACAGCACCCGCCCCACGCCGTTGGCCGCAGCCAGTTTCAAAATGGTTTGTACTGCGACGCGGTTATGAAAGCGACCATCCCCACCCAGCACCAACGTGGCGCCGCGCAATGCCCGGCCATCTGATTGACCCGTGTTAAGTACATCCAGCAAGGCCTGAACAAAATTCTCCAGGTACAGGGGCTGGGTGAACACAGTCACCTTTTTTCGCAAGCCAGAAGTCCCTGGACGCTGACCGGAAAATGCCTGGGTGGAGAGCGTTAGGATGGCCATGTCGATTGATGCCTTTAAGGGATTCATAGGAATTTAGCACCATTTGCCCATCCAAAGTGGGGCCGTCGGCCGACTAAAATCACTGCCACAGCCAATGTTGATGTAGCGCAATCAAATCTGCTGCACCTGGCCAATGTGCCCTGTTCGCGGCACAGTTGTGCCCAACCCCAAACCCTGAATTAGCCCGTGACTTACGCTTTTGAAACCCGCCGCCGGCGCACCTTTGCCATCATTTCTCACCCTGACGCGGGTAAAACCACGCTGACCGAAAAACTGCTGCTGTTCTCGGGCGCGATCCAGATTGCTGGCTCAGTCAAGGCGCGCAAGGCCACGCGCCACGCCACCTCCGACTGGATGGAAATTGAAAAGCAGCGTGGCATCTCCGTGGCTTCCAGCGTGATGCAGATGGTTTACCGCGACCACGTTGTGAACTTGCTCGACACCCCTGGGCACAAGGACTTCTCGGAAGACACCTACCGGGTGCTGACCGCTGTCGATTCAGCGTTGATGGTGATCGACGCAGCCAACGGCGTTGAGTCGCAGACTCGTCGTCTGATTGAAGTTTGCCGCCAGCGCGACACACCCATCATCACCTTCGTCAACAAGATGGACCGCGAGGTGCGTGACCCCTTGGACATTTTGGACGAAGTCGAGCGCGAGCTTGGCATGCCCTGTGTGCCCATGACATGGCCAGTGGGTCAGGGCAAAACCTTTGGCGGCATCATCAACCTGCGCACCGAGGCCATGACGGTGTTTGAACCAGGCAGCGACCGCGGCCCCAAAGACTTCACCACCATTCCGATGGCAGAGCAGTCCACTCTGTTAAAGCGCTTTGGTCACGAGTTTGAAACCGCCATCGAGAGCATGGAGTTGGCCACTGGCGCATCGCCAAAGTTCGATGCTGAAGCCTTCCTGGCAGGCAAACAAACGCCGGTGTTTTTTGGCTCTGGCGTGAACAACTTTGGTGTCATGGAAGTGCTTGATGCGTTGGTGGACTTGGCGCCCTCACCTGGTCCGCGCACCAGTTCGTTTGTGGTGAACAAGCAGCCGGTCATCAAAGAAGTACAGCCCGAAGACGACGCGTTTTCAGGCGTGGTGTTCAAGGTGCAAGCCAACATGGACGCCAACCACCGCGACCGCATTGCCTTTGTGCGCATGGCNNTCATGAGCCAGCGCCGCGAGGCGGTGGAAGAAGCCTATGCGGGTGACATCGTCGGCTTTACCACCCACGGCGGTGTGCAGTTGGGGGACACCATCACCGATGGCTCAGTCAACTTGCTGTTTACCGGCTTGCCGTTTTTCGCACCCGAAATGTTCATGACTGTGGTATTGAAAAACCCGTTGCGCACCAAACAATTGCAGCAAGGTCTGGCGCAGCTGGGTGAAGAAGGCGCAATTCAGGTATTTAAGCCCGAGATGGGCGGCAACATGCTGCTGGGGGCCATCGGCCAATTGCAGTTTGAGGTGGTGCAACACCGCTTGCGCGGCGAGTACGACGCCGACATCCGCCTGGAGAGCAGCCAGTACACCGGTGCCCGTTGGATCACCGTGGACTCACCCGCTGAGCTGAAAGATTTCATGCACGCCTACCCGCAGCGAATGGCGCGCGACGCCGCTGACACACTGGCCTACCTGTGCACCAGCCCTTATGACGTGCGTTTGGCGCAAGAGCGTTTTCCCAAGATCCATTTCCACCCTCTGCGCGAACATGCCGGGCTGGCACTCCAGACTGCCGCGTGAAGTGCATATAAGAAATTAACTTCTAGCCCTTATTATTTATTGGTTTATAGCTATGTTTGTTATAGCGTTTGATGATTGATTTCAGTTTAGTGTGCCACCTGCCACTAGGAGAAGCCTGCCATGTTTTTTGCATCCGACCTTGATACCGTCACGCATGGCATTCAATTGGCCGTGGCCCCGGTGTTTTTACTGACCGCTGTGGCCGGCATGATTGGCAGTGTCGCGGGACGGCTTGCCCGCATCATTGACCGCGCCCGGGTACTGGAATCACGCATTGACGCCAGCCCAGATGAAAATCCGATGGAGGTTGAGTTCAAAGAGTTGGGGCACCTGCGCACCCGAGGGCGCTTGGTCAACGCCTGCATTGCTTTGTTGACCTTTTGCGCCATTCTGATTGGGTTGACCATCATGGCGCTGTTTTTGGGTGAGACCACCGAGATCCAGATGTTTCGTGTGGCGACGGTTTTGTTCCTTACGGGTGTGACCTGTTTTCTACTGGCCCTGCTGTGTTTCCTGGCTGAGACCCTGATTGCCACCCGGGTTCTGAAGTTTCGCCGCGCCAATGCCAATCATGGGCAAACGCCATCAGGGCAGGGATAAGCCGTTGGCTCCCAACTGCGTTCAGCGCTGACTCATTGATACCGTGGAACCTGGGTCGGTCGGGAAGGGACTCAATGTGTTAGCTGATACTGGAATACGTAAGCTGCGGCGCCTGCAGCGTAACCAATCAGCGCCAGCCAACTGATCTTCTTCAGGTACCAGATGAAGTCGATTTTTTCCAAGCCCATGGCAGCCACACCGGCAGCCGAACCGATGATGAGAATCGAGCCACCGGTACCCGCGCAATAGGCCATGTATTCCCACAGAAAGCTGTCAGGTGGGTACTGCGTCATGCTGTACATGCCCATGGATGCTGCGACCAGTGGCACGTTGTCCACCACGGCGCTCACCAAGCCGATGATGGTCACAATGACATCCTGACGGCCCACCGTTTCGTCTAGCCACACCGCCACCGAGGTCAAGATGTGGCTGTGCTCCAGGGATGCAACTGCCAGCAAAATGCCGATGAAAAAAACGATGGAGCCCATGTCGATCTGGGTCAAGGCATGGACCAAGGTGAAATGCTCCTTGTCTTCGTCCTCCTTCTTTTTGTGGATCAAGTCCCCTACCAACCAAAGCAGTCCCAATCCAAACAAAATCCCCATGAAAGGCGGCAGATGCGTGAGGGTTTTGAACACAGGAACCGCCACCAAAATGCCAAGTCCCAGGAAAAACATCAGATTTTTTTCGAGATTTGTGGCCTGCAATTGGTTTGACTCTTGCACCTCCACACCTTCCACCGAGCGACCCCGCAGCATCACAGCAATCACTGCCAGGGGTACCAGCAGGTTGATCATGGAAGCCAAGAACACGCCTTTCATGATGGCCAGACTTGTCACCTGCCCACCAATCCACAACATGGTGGTGGTCACGTCACCAATGGGTGTCCAAGCCCCGCCAGCATTCGCTGCAATCACAATGATGCCGGCAAAAAACAAACGGTCTTCGCGCTGACGCAGCAACTTTTTCATCAAAGACACCATCACGATGGTGGTCGTCAGGTTGTCAAGGATCGCACTCAGGAAAAACGTCACAAAACCCACCATCCACATCAGGGTAGAAAGCTTGGTGGTTTTGATGCGTGTGGTGATCACATCAAAGCCATTGTGCGCGTCCACCACCTCCACAATGGTCATGGCGCCTAATAAAAAAAACACAATTTGCGCGGTGCCCATGAGAGATTCGCCCAATTGCTCACTCACCAGATGCGGGTCCCCCATGGACAGGGCATAAACGGTCCAAAGCAAGCCCGCACCAATCAGCGCCGATGCGGATTTGTTCACCTTGATGGGATGCTCAAGCGCAATCGCTGCGTAGGCCAGCACAAAAATAATCACCAACATCGTTACCATAAGTTCGCTTTCATTTGTACTGTTGAAATCAACCGGGCCACCGCCAAATCTTCGTCACCGGCGAACACGCGTTCTGCGCATCACCAAAAAATTAATACTTCACACGGGCGAAATACGTCTTTTGCGCCGCTTCGCGCGCCTGGCGCANNGCTTGGCGCAGGGTGGTAATGCCCATAGCCTGCAACAGGGGCAGCAGACGCAGCCAGACCTCGGCAGTCACAAACGCATCACCCAGCGCAGTGTGGCGCCCCAGCACGGTCACGTTGAAACGTTCGGCAATGGCCTCCAACCTGTGCGACTCCTGGTTCGGATGCACCACCGCAGACAACAGCAGAGTGTCGAGCACCGGGTGACTGAACACCAGGCCAGTGTCTTTTTCCAGCAGTTGCAGGAACCTCATGTCAAAGGCGGCGTTGTGCGCCACCAGCACCGTGTCTTGTGCGAAGGCATAAAACGCTGGCAAGACTTCGGTGATAGGCGGCTTACCTGTCACCATGTCTTGTGTGATGCCGTGAATCGGTATACCCGCTGGGGGGATCAGGCGACCTGGGTTGACCAACTGCTCAAAACTCTCTTGCTTGAGCAACTTGCCATTGACGATGCGGGTGGCACCAATTTGAATGATCTGGTCGCCATCAGACGGGCTCAGGCCAGTGGTTTCTGTGTCAAACACGGTGAAAGACAACTCGCTGAGCAAACGATCTTCTAACGCATGGCTGGCTTCGGTGGACTTAAACAAATCGAAGTCGTAATACTCCGGGCGACTGTCGTTTTGCAGAATCTGTGTTGCTTCCAGTTGCTCTTGCTCGCTGGCCAAAGGCAACAAGAAGCGAAAGAACGCCTCGTGGCGCACCCGCTCGCGCTCAAACCACATTTCGCCGCCGTGGCGCGCCACCACATCACGCACAGTCAAGGGCGTGCTCTCATCACCAAAGCGCATGCTGTCCATTTCCCAACTCATCACGGTCTCGGTGCTCATGACCTGTCCGGTCCATATCAAATCGAGCTGAGCACGCTGGCCACTGGACTGCAAACGCAAGCGGAAAAACTTCACATCAAATTCGTCAACCAGCCTCATGGCCAGGTAATCCAACGCCTGGGTCAAGCTGAAGCTGTCCACCTTGAGCCACACATTTGCATCCAGGTTTTCCAGCGTGACCGGGCGCTGGTTGCGTGCCTCAATGCGCCGCTGGGTCGCCAGCAACACATCTGAACCCAGCATTTCTTCCAAGGGCCAGCGCGCCTTGAGACCCTGGGTGGCCTTTTGAGTCATCTCGGTGATGCGCCCGCTCATGCTGGTCACTTCTTCGCGTACCACCCCTAGAAAACGCTCGCGCATGGCATCGTCCAGATCGGGATAAGCCAGCATCTCAACCGCGGCCTGGATGTTGGCCAGCGACGAGCGGCTGCCCTCGGTTAAACCATGCAGCAACTGGTCGCGCACATGCTCTTCTTCAAAGGCACGGGTCACGTTGTCGAGCATCAACACAAAGCCACTGATCTCTGACGCACCTGCTTCTGTATCGCCGCTGCGTACCGGCGCCATCTGCACCTTGAGCAACTGGCCCGCCTGTGTCGTGGTCACAAACTGGGCCGACGGGCTGCCAGCGCCTCGGCTGATGCGCTGCTGTATGCTCTCTAAGGCATGGGCCACCAACTGCCTGTCAAACACCGCGTAAATCGAACGCCCAATCCCCACCAGCTCTGAACCACCTGCCAACGCCGGCGCATTGGACAAGGCTTTGAATTGCAAACGCGCGCGGCTGTTGTACAAAATGATGCGCCCGTCCAAGTTGCACACCACCACACTTTGAGTCAACTCAGACATCAATGCGGCCAGGCGGTTCTTTTCTTGCTGAACACTCAGGCTGCCTTGGGCGATTTGCGCGGCCACATCGGCACGCAAGGTATCGCGTTGGGTGGCCAACTCGTAAATGGCTTGAGCCAAGGCCTTGGTTTCTTTGGTGCCCTGGTGGTTCATGGGTGCCGCTTGCGGGGCAGCCAGCAACACTCGGGTTTGCTCCATCAGACGTGCAGGCGCGGTGGCGTAGCGGTAAAACAACCAGCGTAAAGTGGCACCAATGGCCACCAAACCAATCACCCAGGTCAGGCCAATCAATAAAAATCGGGCTGCCAATTGATCGCTGATCAAAGCGCGTTGCTCGGAAGTCAGGGTCGAAGCGATCAATCCGATTGTGACCAGCAGCCAGACCAGTGTGGCCGCACCAATGACACCAATGGCCAGCAACAACCGACGATCAAACTTCATGCGGTGAGACCCAGCATGTCAGCCACTTTTTGCACCAGTTCTTTGGTGGCAAACGGTTTGGTCATGTAGGCATCTGCGCCTAAGGCCGTGCCCTTTGCGACATCGGTGTCACGCCCTTTGGCAGTCAGCATCAAGATCTTGGTGGCTTGCAAAGCATCGTTTGCGCGCACCTCCTGGCAGACCTCAAAGCCGGTCTTTTTAGGCATCATCACATCCAGCAGCACCAGGTCAGGATGCTCCTTTGCAATGGCATCCAGTGCCTCTTGACCGTCCCGGGCTATCACCACGGTGTAGCCCTCTCGCTTGAGCAGAAACTCCAGCGAGATCACGATGTTGGGCTCGTCGTCGGCCACCAGTATTTTTGCTGTCATGTCTGTCTCCTAATTTATAGTTTTTGCGGCAGCGAAAAGCAAAACATTGCCCCTTGCCCTGGCGTTGAATCCAACCACAGTCGCCCCCCGAAGTGTTCCACAATTTGGCGACTGATCGGCAAACCCAGGCCGGTACCTTGTGGCCGGTTGGCAGCGTCACCCCCTTGGCGGAATCTTTCGAACACCAGCGCCTGCTGCTCGACCGGCACGCCCGGGCCGTTGTCTGTCACGCACACCGTCACCCCTGAATCGTCACGGGTCAGACTTACACCAACCCGACCCCCAGGCACCGGCACAAACTTGGCTGCGTTGGAAAGCAGGTTTAGCATCACTTGCGTCAAACGGTCCGGGTCTGCCCATAGCATCAGGGGTTGCTCCGGCGCACTGACACTCACCTGCGTCTGACGCTCGCGGAACATTTCCGAGGTGGTGGCCACAGCCTGCCTGACGAGCGAATTCAGATCCAGTTCTTCGGTGTGCCACTCAGCGTGGCCCGACTCAATCTTGGCCATATCCAACACCTGGTTCACCAGCCGGGAAAGTCGCTCGGTTTCNNCATCACGCATCAACTCGGCCAGAGCACGGATGGAGGTCAGCGGCGTGCGCAGTTCATGTGTGACTGAGGACATGAAATCGTCCTTGAGCCGATCCAGACTTTTTAACTGGTCGTTGGCTGCCCGCAAACTTGCGGTGGCGCGCTCCAACGAAGCGGATTTTTCTTCAAGCTCAATCGAGTGCGCGCGCAATTGCGAGGTCTCGTCCAAAATACGCAGCACGTCATCTGGCGTGAGTGCTTCTTCTTCAACGCTGCTGGCCACCAGCACCCGCGCCGAGGCACTTCCCACTGCACCTGCCAACTGGGTCTCAGCATATTGCACCAGGCGTGCATCAGCAGGTATGTCTTTCAGCGCCGCCAGTCCCATCTGCCTGGCGTACGCAAAAAACAAAGCTTGAGCTTTATCTACACCCATAAAGCGCTCGCACAACCGAAGCAAATCAGGTACTGTTGCACGCCCCCGCCAAAATACTGGACTCGCTGTGGAGGTGCGCTCAAACACATCTACAAACAGCAGCGCCTGGCTCGCTTCTTGCCCGCTGGGCGCGCGCCACAAAGCCAGGCCCACATATGCCCCCACATTCACCAGCAAGCTCCAAAACAGCGAATGCGTCAGCCCGTCTAGTCCAGGCAAGCCAAACAACTGCTCGGGGCGCAACCAACTCAATCCGCCCAAACCTTGGGTTAAAAACGCATCCGGCAACCAACCGGACTTGGCCAGTGAGGGCAGCATGAGCGTGTAGGTCCACATCAAAAAACCTGCCAACAAACCAACCAGGGCGCCCAACCGGGTTGCGCCTTTCCAAAAAAGCCCTCCCAGAACCGCGGGCGCAAACTGGGCGACCGCCGCAAAGCTGATCAAACCAATACTGACCAGCGCATATGCCTCGCCTGCCAAATGAAAATACATATACCCAAGCACCAGCACCAGCAAAATGGCTGCACGGCGAATCAACAGCAGGACGCGGGTCAAGTCGTGACCCGCCCCGGATTTGAAGAGTGCCGTACGCAGCAACAGCGGCATGACAAGCTCGTTACAGACCATGGTCGATACCGCAATGGTTTCAACAATCACCATGCCGGTAGCTGCGGACAGGCCACCAATGAATGCAAACAACGCCAGCACCGGTTGCCCCGCCGCCAATGGTAACGACAGCACAAAGTTGTCGGCATTCATTTGCCCAGGCCCGAAGTACAGCAAGCCGCCCAGGGCGATCGGCAAGACAAAGAGATTGATCGCCAGAAGGTACAAAGGAAACACCCATACGGCACGCCGAAGATGGTTCTCAGACACGTTTTCGACCACCATCACCTGAAACTGGCGCGGTAAAAAAATCACCGAAAACATTGACAACAACGTCATCGCAAACCACTGTGTCCACGCAAAACTGCCACCCTGCTCCAATCTCAGTAGCTTGGCCAGTTCAGGTACAGCTCGAGCTTGCGCAAACAGGTCGGTCAAGCCATTGAACAGGCCATAGACCACAAACAGTCCCACTGCCAGAAAGGCAACGAGTTTGATGACCGACTCGAAGGCAATAGCAGCCACCATGCCTTCATGGCGCTCAGCTGAGTCCAGATGCCGGGCGCCAAACACCATGGTAAAACCCGCTAAGGCCAGCGCCACGTAAAAGGTGCTGTCCTGTGCCCAATGCGATTGCGTGGGTAGGTCGTTCAATGTTTTCGCCGTGAGCAAACCATAGCCCGCTGAAATCGCCTTTAGCTGCAGCGCGATGTAGGGCACGATACCTACCACGGCAATCAGCGTCACTAGACCAGCCAGCAGCGGGCTTTTGCCGTAGCGACTGCCAATAAAGTCGGCAATCGAGGTGATACGGTAGGTCTTGGCAATGCGAATCATCTTCCTCAACACCAGCCACCCCAACACCATGGCCAGTGTGGGGCCGAGATAAATTGGCAAAAACCAAATGCCACCTGAGGCGGCTCGCCCGACACTGCCAAAATAAGTCCAGGCGGTGCAATACACCGCCAACGACAGCGCATAAGTCCAGGGATTTGCAATGATGGAACGGCCTTTGGCAGCACGCCAATCACCAAACGAGGCCACCGCAAACAGCAGCAGCAGGTAGGCAAAAGAGACTCCGACAACTAGGGCAGGTGACAACATGCTAATCGTCCTGCGGCTCTGGGCTGTCTCGCTCCATCAGCCAAGCCGTAGCGGCAATTAGCAAACCCCAGAGCACCAAAATAGCCAATGGGAAAAACGGCAGCCCAGCCACATAGACATCCTTATCCCACAAACCAAGGAGCGGAAAATTGAGCATTAGCCAGCCGAAAAAAAAGAGGGCTAACAGACGCTGTGAATCAAGTCGTTTGAACACGCTAATTACCTTGGTTTGCGATCAGCCCGTACTAGCCAGCGATGTTGGGATGCAAGATTCTGCACATCGCGCCAATTGGAACAACTCCAGGCAGCTTTGGGCCAAATACGTTGTATCAACTCACATTCCGCCATCGTGTCCGCTGCGGCTTGATGCCGCACCGCGCAGCGTATGCCAAAGTAAACCATCCAGTCGTCGAGGGCGCGCGCGGGCACACCTTCATAAGTGACAGCACAAAGATGGTCTATATCGACCCAGCAGTTTGGCAAACGATGGCCCAAGTGCTTGCGGGCAGATCGGTCAATCATGGCCTGATCAAATGCTGAGTGAAACGCCAGCAAGGGCGAATCACCGACAAAGTTCGTGAAAGCATTCAGGGCCAGAGCTGGGTCCATGCCGTCTCTTTGCTGTTGCACCCCAATGCCATGCAGAAGAATATTGTCCTTACTAGAAACCTCATCCTGGCGTAGCACCACCTCGAAACTGTCTCCCAGATCAACACGCAGCGTCTTGGACGCCCAGTCCACGCGAATGGCAATGGCGGCAATGGCCAGCAGGCGATCACGATGGATGTCCAGGCCACTGGTTTCAACATCCAAAACCACCCACCGCGTTTCATTGACCGGTTCAGAACGCCCGACCAGCCTCTGCAATGATTCAAGCCAAGGCATGGCTTATCTCTGGTAGTCCAGTTGCAGTCTCTGCTGCAACTGACGAGCCACGCGAAACGATTCACGCAAAATGCGCCGGTCAATGTCATTCAAACTGGCAACCACGATTCTGTTTGGATTGTCTGCCTGTGATTGACTGTCAAGTTGAATCCTTAAGCGCAATATCTGCAGGAACTCAAATCCGTCAACCCAGGCGCCATATTCGGTCGCTGGCAAACTCAAAATCGTGCCCACTGCTTCCAAGCGCTTGCGCGTATTGGTCTGGTCTACACCGTGCGCCAGGCCATAAATTCGCGCGGCATCCACAAATATGGCCGTCCCTTGCAACTTGAGATCTACCGATCCTTGCTCGTCCGTATCCACCGCACCCCGCCAGTTCAATGGCACCGAGCGCGTCAGTGCGTTCAGTGCCATTTGTTTGTGAAATCGGGGGGTGCTTTGGGCGGCCTGGATGACTTCCTCTCGCAGTACATTTGCGAGCTGACTATCGCCGGCCAGCGGACGGAAATCAAAATAAATGCTGGCATTCAGCAGATCTTGTGGTGAGCCTTGAGCTATCCACTGCCTGAAACGCTCACGCCATTGCCCCAGCGTCAGACAGCATGCTGCCTCGCCGGCCATGATGCCGCCTTTGCACAGGGGATATCCACAACTGTCCAGGGCCAGGTTCACATCCTGCGCGAAAACTCTAATTTCCTCACGTGACTCGTCGCTGGTGTCATCAGGCAAGATAAGTGCATTGTCCTGGTCGGTAGCAATAGTTTGCTCGTCTCGACCTTCTGACCCCAAGGACAGCCAGCACAGGCGCCGCAAATCAACGCCATGTTCGGTCGCCTTGAGTTTCAGCAATTGCTCTGTCAGCACATCATTCAGGTGGCTGATCAGGGCAGTCAGTTGGCGCGCGTGCACGCCTTGGCCTAGCAAGCTGCTCGCCAACCGGCGGATATCGAATGCGAGCAACTTTAGCGTGGCTACATCCGTTGCGGCCCTGATCGACGTGCTGACGCTTTTGAGGCTCTGCTTTTGCATGGCAAACAGGTCGCGCTCAGAAACCATCCCCACGGCAACACCGTCGCGGGTGATGGGCACATGGCGCATGCCATAGCGAGACATCAGCAAGGCAGCATCTTGCGCAGTGTGTTGGTCAGTCAAAGTAAAAACTGGCTCCACCATAACATGAGAGATCGGGGTATTCAGTGGCACCTGCGCCAGCGTAATCCGACCCAAAATGTCATATCGAGTCAGTATTCCCAGCGGCACTCCAGTCGGGTCAGCAACCAGCATCGAGCCGATGCGCATTTTGTGCATCCGTTCAAGCGCCTCGCTCAAAGGTGTTTCGGGTGCACAAGTGACCGGCTCCTTCGTGATCAACTCACTTAACGGGCGCTCCAGTGATTGGTCGGCACTGGCGTGCGCTGCATACGCCGCCTGAAGGGCTTTGCGCGAAAGTTCCAAAAACTTCGATGTGCGCAAAGTTAAAAACTCTGTGAATGACGGGCTGCGGTGCGCCAAACTTTTCATGTCTGCCACAGAAATCACCAGGACAAAAGTATCGGCACAAGCCCTGTATGTGGCCGTTACCGCCCGCCCTGCGACAGCAGCACTCACGGGAAAAATATCACCAGCTTCATACTCAAACGCGCCCCCCATTTGTTCAGCTAGACCACGTGTGCCCGTGACCGCACCCTGGCGTATGTAAACCAGGCTTTGCACCACGCCCATGGCAGGATCCATCACTATTTCGTCTGGCGCAAAGTAAAGCTGCTGCGCGTGGGTGAGGAAGAAATCAACCTCCGCTGATGCCATTTGGGCGAACGGTGGATGCTGTGAAAGCTCCTGCCTGAAATTGTTGAGAAGACTGCTTGACGGGCTCAACTCATGGCTTCGCTGCGGGTTGACTGCTGCCGGTTGATTCATGCGAACAGTTTAGCCTTAGACCGAGAAAGTATGCCTCCGGTGAAACATGGAAAAAAACGTCCTGCGCCCAGACACATAACCTAGGACATACCCTAGGAAGTCGTCAATTTTCTTCATATTTTCACATCATGAAAGTTTTTGTGCTGGTTTACCCTGCACCAGCATCTTTTCGTTGTGCGGACTGTCAGCCAACCGTCAGCGTCACCTTTGAAAGTGAATTCTGCCTAAGAGTTCAAGTTGGAAAGATCAAAAAGAGATGCTATTGACTATCGTCATTTTGAAGAGCCTGATTGAGTTGTCACTCATGTTCATTGTTGCGCGTTTCCTATTGGGATTGTTAGCTGGAGCCAAGCGCACTACCAACGTGTTTTGGCAATTGCTTGATGTCGCTTCCAAGCCGGCGATCTGGATCACAAGGCGTGTCAGCCCCAAACTCATCCTGGATCAACACATCCCCTTGGCCGCCGCGAGTTGGTTGCTCATCGCTTGGGTATTGATGGTGAAAGTGAAAGTTGATCTGTGTCTGCAAATGGGGGCAAACGCATGTCAATAAGTTCGCAACCTGACGCCATGTTTGGTGATCCGAAATTAGGTCGGTTTCAGCATTTTTCTCTGGTTTGGAAGGCCAAGATACTGTTGCTGTTTGGAATGGCGAACCAAGCCAATCAGGTATTTGAAGACATACTTCACCGCTCACCGCGTGATGTTTACGCCATGAATAGCCTTGGTTATGCCGCCCTCATAAGGAAAGATCACCAGCTTGCACACAGCTACTTTCAGCAGGTGTGTCAACTCACCCCAAAACTGTCCAACGCACAGTTTAATTTGGCATTCACCGCTGAATTGCTTGGGCTTCTTGATGAAGCCGAACAAGGCTTCAAAGCCGCGATAGCCATCGAAGAAAAAATGGACCGTGCATGGTACGGCCTGGCGGTTGTGCTGGTACGTCAAGGTCGTTTGCAAGAAGCACTGGTGGCTCTCAAGCGCAACACTTCTTTGCAGCCGATGAGTCCATTTGGCTGGTATCAATTGGCCAGGGTGCATCTGGATTTAAGTCAGCCGGATGAGGCGCGGAAAGTGATTTTGCATTTGAAGGGTTTTGAGCCTAAGGTGGCTGCACAACTAGAGCGCGAAACTGGATTGCGCTTGAGCTAATTTGGTTGGTGGAAAGTGTTGGTAAGTCGAGGTTGATTTGGCCCATATCTGCAGGTGCCAAGGTGGCAGTTTGGCGCTTAGGCGGAATGGATATTCACAATAATGAGGAGCAAACAATGCAGTTAACAGCAAGGCACCAGGAGTACTGGCGCAGAAACCTGAGGATCACAGCCCTTTTATTGGGCGTCTGGTTCTTCGTCACATTTGTACTGGTTTATTTCGCCCGCAGCCTGACCTTCAACTTTTTTGGTTGGCCATTTTCCTTCTGGGTCGCAGCTCAGGGTGCCCTAGTGGTTTACTGCCTGATCATCTGGTTCTACGCGCGCTACATGAACAACTTAGACAACGAATACGGCGTTGCCGAAGGAGAAGAATAATGGGACTATTTGGTGGCGACAACCAGTCGCAAAGTGACTTCAAAAAGGGCCTAAACAAGGTCTATACCTGGTATACCGGCGGTTTTATTGCTTTTGTGGTGGTAGTGGCCGTCCTTGAACAAATGGGATTACCCAGAGCCTGGATCGGATATTTGTTCCTAGCGGCAACGGTGTTCCTATATGCTGGTATTGGCGTGATGAGCCGTACAAATGACGCGGCTGAATACTATGTCGCCGGGCGTCGCGTGCCAGCTATGTACAACGGCATGGCAACAGGCGCAGACTGGATGTCAGCGGCATCCTTTATCGGCATGGCAGGAACGCTTTACCTCACTGGCTATGGTGGCTTGGCCTTCATTACGGGTTGGACTGGCGGCTACTGTCTGGTCGCTTTGTTCCTCGCACCTTACCTGCGTAAGTTTGGCCAGTTCACCATCCCTGACTTCCTTGGCGCACGTTATGAGGGCAATCTGCCCCGAGTCATCGGCGTTGCCGGGGCAATTCTGTGCTCGTTCACCTATGTCGTGGCACAGGTTTATGGCGTGGGTCTGATCACGACACGACTTACCGGCCTCGCCTTTGAGGTTGGCATTTTTGCTGGTTTGGCAGGCATTCTGGTGTGTTCTTTCCTTGGTGGCATGCGCGCCGTGACATGGACCCAGGTCGCGCAATATGTGATCCTGATCATTGCCTACTTGCTGCCAGTGGTCTGGTTGTCGGTCAAGCATACCGGTGTGCCAGTTCCCCAAGCTGTCTATGGCTACACCCTGGAAAAGGTAACTGCCAAAGAGGAACTGTTGCTGAAGGATCCGAAAGAGCTTGAAGTGCGCGCCATTTTCAAGGAACGTTCTGAAGCCGCCATTGCAAAGCTCAAGGACATTCCCGCTTCTATGGCTGCTGACAAAGCCGCAGCACAAAAGAAAATCGATGATTTAAAAGCCGCTAGCGCCCCCGAGGCCGACATCAAGGCTGCAGAAACTGCATTGGCCGCTTTACCGAAGAACGAAGAAGATGCAAAGGCAGCTTATACCAAGGCTCGCACAGGCAACGCTGCCCGTGCCGCGCCGCCCATCAGGCACGCTGAACCCTATCCTGGCAAAGATGACGCAGCGCGTGACATTTCGCGGAAAAACTTCTTGGCATTGGTGTTCTGCCTGATGATCGGTACGGCTGCGCTGCCGCACATTCTGATGCGTTACTACACCACACCATCGGTCAAGGAAGCCAGGGAATCTGTGAGCTGGTCGCTGTTCTTCATCTTCCTGCTCTACTTCACAGCACCGGCTTTAGCAGTTCTGGCGAAATTTGAGGTGTACACCGTACTGGTTGGGACTTCGTTTGACCAATTGCCAGGATGGATCGCGCGATGGAGTGCGGTAGACGCCAGTCTGTTGTCGGTCGCGGACATCAACAAGGACGGTATCCTGCAACTGGCAGAACTCTCGATCGGCGGTGACATCATTGTGCTGGCAACACCAGAAATTGGTGGTCTGCCGTATGTGGTGTCTGGCATGGTGGCAGCAGGTGGTCTTGCCGCAGCGCTGTCCACCGCCGACGGCTTGCTGTTGACGATTTCCAATGCTTTGTCGCATGACCTGTACTACAAGATTCTGGACCCCAATGCGTCGACTGCGCGCCGCGTCATGGTTTCCAAAATGTTGTTGCTGGTTGTGGCGCTTTGCGCGGCCTACGTGGCAGCACAGAAGCCTGCCGACATTTTGTTCCTGGTCTCTGCGGCATTCTCCTTTGCAGCTGCAACCTTCTTCCCGGCGCTCACTCTGGGCATTTTCTGGAAGCGGGCCAACAAGTGGGGTGCTTCGCTGGGCATGATGGCAGGATTAGGCATCACCTTTTACTACATGGTGACAACTCAGCCTTGGCTATACAAGTTGACCCATGGCACGGTGATCACACCTGAAATCATCAAGGCCAACACTTGGTGGGATATTGCTCCAATTTCGGCAGGACTCTTTGGCGTTCCGCTCGGCTTTGCAGTGATCATCATTGTGTCGCTGCTCACTAAGGCGCCTGGTAAGGACATTCAGGAGTTGGTCGAGCATGTCCGATTCCCCAGCCTAGATGGCAAGATATCAGCCGGCGCCGCAGCGCACTAATTGTTAGACGCAGCCCCTCGTCGCTTTAAGTGACGGGGGCTTTTTTTTCTTTGAAATGGGTTGGCAAACAGCCCGTGGCAGCTTCAGGGGTTGGGTGCCCTGCCCAAAGCAGCGTCTAAAAAATCGGCTGCTTTCTTTTTCGAACAAACGGAAGCCACGACATCTCCCAATTTTTCAACCCGTAAAACAAATTCGTCCCGGGTAATACATCTCTCCAACTGCAAACACATTGCCTCGGAACTTGGGCCAAGCAGAACTTCCAACAGACCCGTTGTACGTTTGATAGAAACTTTGAGAGCCTCAACAGGCTGACTGCTTTTTCGCATCTCCTCCGCTGCAATCGGAGTGACCATCGGCTTGTCGGGTGTCAGCATGTGGACAAAACCGGCATTTAACAACTCAGTGAGCAACTGCCGCGCTTCATCCGGATTGGGCATTGGATTCGACAAATCTCCAATCGACTTGACTCCATTCACCAGAATCAACAACATGCGTTGTCTCGGGCTTAAGGCACGGTCACGGACTTTGATGGCATTTATCCCCAACTCGGTCTTGTGCAGAACAGACATTGGATCCAACTCAATCAATTTTGATTCTCCTCATTTTTGCGAACTTGCACTCATTCGGTCTGCAAAAGATCATCAACACTACCACGCAGCCGGGCTGGTCCGCAAGCGCCGATTAAGCTGTGCAATTGCTTCTGTTCTGAAACTATTGAAGTGCATCCCTTCAATGTCAAATTTTTGGGTTAAAAGCCCAAACCAAGGGTAAACACCTAGCAAAAAAATTTTGCTACAAAACATCTCTCTTTTCCCCATAGACGCTGGGGAAAATTTATGTTTTGGAGTGGCTCCGGCCATTTGCGGGGTAAGAGGACAGTAAGAACTCGTTATTAACCTGCGCCGTCCTCACCAACTATCGGAGACGCACTCGTGCAAGATGATTTACTACAGAGGGTTGTTAGCAACCCCAAATACCAAGAACTGAAAGCAAAACGGTCTAGCTTCGGCTGGACGCTGACCTGGGCCATGATGATCGTTTACTACGGCTTCATTCTGCTGGTGGCGTTCAACAAAGAGTTCCTTTCGCAGAAGCTTGGAGCAGGTGTCATGACCATTGGCGTGCCCATTGGTTTTGGCGTGATTGTGTTTACCGTGATCATCACCATCATCTACGTCAAACGCGCCAACAGCGAGTACGACGATTTGACCGCAGCAATTACCAAGGCCGTACTGAAATGACCTACTCGAATTTAAGCAAAAGCGCGCTTGCGCTGATCTCTTTGCTGGCGGTTTCTGCCGGCGCATTCGCCGCCGGAGCTGATTTGGGCCAGGCTGTACAGCAACCCACCAACTGGACTGCCATTGGCATGTTCGGCGCGTTTGTGGTTTTCACGCTGTTCATTACCAAATGGGCCGCCGCCAAGACCAAGTCTGCCGCTGACTTCTATACCGCTGGTGGTGGTATCACTGGTTTCCAGAATGGTCTGGCGATTGCTGGCGACTACATGTCTGCTGCGTCCTTCCTGGGTATTTCCGCAGCTGTTATGGCCAGTGGTTTTGACGGCTTGATCTACTCCATCGGCTTCCTGGTGGGCTGGCCNNTCACCTTCCTGATGGCCGAGCGTCTGCGTAACCTGGGCAAATTCACTTTTGCCGACGTGGCTGCGTTCCGCTTTGACCAAACCCCCATCCGTATTTTTGCGGCATCGGGCACGCTGGTGGTGGTGGCTTTCTATCTGATCGCTCAGATGGTGGGTGCCGGTCAGCTGATCAAACTGCTGTTTGGTCTGGAGTACTACATCGCCGTGATCATTGTGGGTGCGCTCATGATGGTGTACGTGCTGTTTGGCGGTATGACTGCCACCACCTGGGTGCAGATCATCAAGGCCTGCTTGCTGCTTGGCGGTGCCACCTTCATGTCCTTGTCGGTGTTGTGGCACTTTGGTTTCAGCTTTGAAGCCATGTTCGCCTCTGCCGTGCAGATCAAGACTGACCTGGCTCTGAAAGACGGCAAGATTGCTGAAGTGGCCGCCAAGGCTGGCCAGTCCATCATGGGCCCAGGCAACTTCGTGAAAGACCCAATCTCTGCTATTTCCTTCGGTATGGCACTGATGTTTGGTACCGCTGGTTTGCCACACATTCTGATGCGCTTCTTCACGGTGCCTAGCGCCAAGGCTGCTCGCTCTTCTGTGATGTGGGCCACCGGCTGGATTGGTTACTTCTACCTGCTGACCTTCATCATCGGCTTTGGCGCGATCAGCTTTGTGCTGACCAACCCCGAGTTCGTTGATCCCGTCAAGGGCGGCTTGCGGGGCGGTGGCAACATGGCCGCTATTCACTTGGCTAACGCTGTAGGTGGCAACGTGTTCCTTGGCTTCATCTCCGCTGTGGCTTTCGCAACCATTTTGGCTGTGGTCGCTGGCTTGACCTTGTCTGGCGCATCTGCTGTGTCTCACGACATTTACGCTACCGTGGTTAAGAAGGGCAAGGCGGACAGTGCTGACGAATTGCGCATCTCCAAAATCACCACCATCTGCCTTGGCATTTTGGCTGTGACGCTGGGCATTGTGTTCGAGAAACAAAACATCGCGTTCATGGTGTCTTTGGCCTTCGCGATTGCCGCTTCGGCCAACTTCCCGGTGTTGTTCATGTCGGTGCTGTGGAAAGACTGCACCACCAAGGGCGCTGTGATCGGTGGCTTCTTGGGCCTGATCTCTTCGGTGGGCCTGACCGTGGTGTCGCCATCGGTGTGGGAAGCTACGCTTGGTAACCCCAAGGGTTCGGCACTGTTCCCGTACACCTCACCCGCTTTGTTCTCCATGACCATTGGTTTTGTGGGCATCTGGCTGTTCTCCATCATGGACAACAGCGCACGCGCCAAAGTGGACCGCGATGGCTACCTGGCTCAACAAGTGCGTTCAGAAACCGGTATCGGCGCAGCGGGCGCATCTGGTCACTGATCATTTAGGTCGCTAGCCCATGTCCTTTAAGGGCTGGGCGCTACAATATTAAGACCGCCAGCTTTGCCTGGCGGTCTTTTTTTTCGTAAGAGGTTTGTGTGTCACACGCATTTTCTTTTGAGGTTTCGCCGTTCAACGCGCTAGATTCCACCGAACAGGTTCTGGTACGCGACACAGCTCGCTGCCTGCCGTTTCAAGCAACAAACCCTCTGCTGCTGCCTGACACCGCACCAGAGCATTTATGGGTGATCCACAGCGGCCACGCCCAATTGGACGAAGACGGCCATGTGCATGTGTTGACACAAGGCGAAGCCATCAGTTGGCGCGCCATGTTGACCGGTCGGTGCAATGCCCATGTGGTGGCTTTGGACGAGGTTTTGGCCTGGCAGATTCCAAAAGCGGTGTTGCTGGAGTTGCTCGGCACCAATCCACGGTTTAGTGCCCGGGTGTTTGCCAGCCTGGCGCAGAACCTGAGCGACGATGCCGAAATGGACCACAACCGCGAGTTGATGTCGCTGATGCTGGTGCGCGTGAAGGACATGTACCTTCAAAAACCTTTTTATGTAGACGGACAACTCGATCTGGTCTCGGTGTGCCGTCTGCTTTCTGAAGCCAAAGTGACCAATGCGCTGGTGCGTGATGTCCAGGGTGATGGAGAGCGCATTGGCATGTTCACCACCACCGACCTGCGCGATGCCTTGCTCAACCCCACGCCTGCGGACCACTTGCGCGTGGCCGATGTGGCGCGCTATGACCTGATATCACTGGAACCGGAAGCCGAACTGTTTGATGCCTTGCTGATCATGCTGCGCCACCGTGTGCACCGCGTGCTGGTGAAGGACGGCGACACCATCTTGGGCTTGCTCAGCCAGTTGGACCTGATGAGCTTCATGTCCAACCACTCGCACCTGATCACACTGCAGGTAGAGCAGGCCACCACCGTTGAGGAACTGCAGACTGCCGCTTTGCAGGTGGACGATTCCATCAAGCTGCTTCAGCGCGGCGGCATGCGAATTGAGATCATCTCGCGCTTGGTTAGTGAACTCAACAGCCAAATTTTTGCCCGCCTGTGGACACTGCTGGCACCGCCAGAACTGATTCAGAACAGTTGTCTGCTGGTCATGGGCAGCGAGGGACGTGGTGAACAAATTCTGAAGACCGATCAGGACAACGCGCTGTTGCTGGCCAATGGCTACACCCCCACCGATCTGCAGAGCGTGACCCGACGATTTAGCGACACCTTGCTGGAGTTTGGCTACCCACCCTGCCCCGGCGACATCATGGTCACCAACCCCATGTGGTGTCAGCCCTTGGCAAGCTTTCGGGAAGCGATCGGCGAGTGGCTGTTTGGCGCCGACCCCGAAGGCAAAATGAATCTGGCCATCTTCATGGATGCGCGGGCGGTGGCTGGCGATGCCGCGCTGCTTTCCAATGCGCGTGCCCATGCCCTCAAACTTGTTCTGGGAAGTGACTCATTTGTATCGCGCATGGCCAGCGCCATTGACCAGTTTCCTGAACCGGTCAACAACTGGTGGAAGCGCCTACCCTTGCTGCACAGCCGCGAGCCTGAGATATTCGATTTGAAAAAGATCGGCACCTTCCCGATTGTTCATGGCGCACGGGCCCTAGCCTTGCAATACCGACTCGATGCCTTGGGCACAGTGGAACGGCTGCAGACGCTGGCCAACCGCGAGCTGTTGCCAGCGCCGTTGGTGCGTGACCTGATTGAGACCCTCCGCATGCTCATGGCGCTTAAATTGCGCAACAACCTACGCCAGCGCTCGCTGGGTCAGCCGATCAGCAACCTAGTGGAACTTGACAGTCTGGGCGCGCTGGACCGGGATCAGTTAAAAGAAGCCTTGAGCATTATTCGCCAGTTCAAGCAGTTTCTGCGCCACCATTACCGGTTGGAAGGCTGACCAAGGCGATCAGTTCAGCCGCAAAGCGCTCAGGGTCAGCCAGATGCGGGCTGTGGTCGGCACCCT
The DNA here is from genome assembly GCA_002381045.1 of Rhodoferax sp. UBA4127. Taxonomy (GTDB): domain Bacteria; phylum Pseudomonadota; class Gammaproteobacteria; order Burkholderiales; family Burkholderiaceae_C; genus Rhodoferax. Next base: position 6,597 of record DFWT01000044.1, on the reverse strand, counting down.
CATACAAACTCAGCTGCGCGTTCGGGATGTGGTTGGCCACGTACCTTGCGGTAGTCCCGGTGTAAAAATTGCTCGCCGTGCCATATGCCAGCAAGGTGGGCACGTGAATTTTCGGCAGTACATCGCGGTAGTCAGCCACCACCAGCGATTTCCAGATGGCAATTGCCACCGCAGGTTCCAATTGACCCAAGGCCTCGCGAGCCGCGCGCCAGCCCGAACTGTTGCGACCGTAGGTGGCACGTGCTTTGTCGTTCAGTCCAAACGCCCCTAAGCGAAGCACCGATTCGGCAAAGTCAAGCCCCAAATCAGCCACAAACTGCGCTGAACGATCCGCATTAAAGTCACCATAAATGCCGCCATGCCAGGTGGCGTCGGTCATCAGTTTGGGCGATTGATCAATGAACGCCAGATGCGAAAACCGTTCAGCACCAAAGTCCTGCACACATTGCCAAAGCGTTAAGGCACCCATGGAATGCCCGACCGCTGCCACCTGACTCAAGTCAAAGTGGTCAAGGATGCGGATGACGTCGCGCGCCAGTCGCTGCACATCGGGCTGGGAGTTGACTCGGACTTGGTGTGTGCCATGACCCCGCGCATCGGGGCGCAGCACAGTGAACTTTTCCGACAACAAGGCCAGCAGCGGTGACCATGCGGCGTGGTTGGCCGTCCAGCCGTGTAGCAACAGCAATGCAGGCCCGCTGCCGCAGCGGAAAACCTGCAAAATTTCGCCATCATCTGCCCGTACTTCGTCCTTTTGCATGGTTTCCCCAGTTACGCTGCCTGCACAAAACCCTGCAGCACATTGACCACATTGAGACCCACCTCGGCCACTGCATAACCGCCCTCAAACACAAAGACCGTTGGCAAATTGGCACTGGCAATCCGGGCACCCACTTGCGAATAGTCAGTGCTGCGCAAGGTAAAGCCTGAAATCGGATCGCCCACAAAGGTGTCCACACCCAAAGACACCACCAACGCCTGCGCACCAAAGCGGGCAATGGCGGCCAGCCCATGTGTCAGCGCACCAGACCAGGTGACAAAGTCGCTACCCCGCGGCAAGGGCAGGTTCAAATTGGCACCCAACCCGGCACCCGCACCACACTCGTCGGCATAACCCAGGTAGAACGGGTATTCGGTGCTTGGGTCGCCATGGATGCTGGCAAAAAACACATCCGGGTGCTCATAAAAAATGGCTTGGGTACCGTTGCCATGGTGGTAGTCAATGTCCAGCACGGCCACACGTGCAAAGCCCTGGTCGCGCAAATGCTGCGCCGCCAGCGCGGCATTGTTCAAAAAGCAGTAGCCACCAAAAAAGTCAGCACCTGCGTGGTGACCGGGTGGCCGGGTCAAGGCAAACGCAGACCGCGCCCCACCCGCCACGGCCGTGGCCGCGCTCAGCGCGCAATCGGCACCCGCGCGCGCTGCCGCCCAGGTACCAGAGGTCAAGGGCGTACCCGCATCCATGGAAAACAATCCCATGCGTGCGGCAAAGTTGGCTGGCAACACATCACTGCGCAAAGTACGCACCGGCCAGACCGATGGCAAGGCATCACGCGCAGCATGTGTGGGATCCAACGCCACCCACTCCGCCCAGGCACCCTTCAAGAAATCGAGATAACGGGTGGGGTGAATGGTGGCCAGGAAGCTGTCATCAAACGCCTCTGGCGCCAGGATCGGTCCAAATGGGCGGCGCTGTAATGCCTTTAGCACATGCTCCACCCGGTCAGGAACTTCAAAACACGGCACCAATGCACCGCGAAACATCTCAAGCTTGCCTTGGTGCTGGGCGTGGACGGGGTTGTGGTAGGTGATCATGAAAAAATTGGCCTATAACCCTTATCAAATATAGATCGTTTGCTATTTCTTTTAGTTCAGATTCAAACTTGCCAGCACCTGCCCTTGAGCGTCCACCACAAACCCCTCACCCATCGCAGGGACGCGCTGGGTGAGCGACGTGATATTGACCTGGTGCGTCACCCACACCTCAAACTGACCCGGCTTGATCGCTTTGAGGGCCGCGCGAAGGGTATCGGTTTGGTCGGGCAAAGCAATCCGGTCGCCAAACACCGAGTTGAGCGGCGACCACACTTGAAACTGTGCAAAGGCCAGCCGGGCCGTATCTTGGCAGCGGCACCAGGCACTGGACCGCACCGCACTGGGTGTCAGACCGCTTTTCTTGAACCACGCGCCAATGCGCTGTGCGTCTGCCCTGCCCGCAGGACTGAGGTTGCGCTGGGTACTGCACACCGCCAGATTGAAGTCTGGCGGGTCGCCAATGCCTGGCTCGGTGGCCGCATGGCGCAACACCAGCGCACAGCCGCCAGCGCGCAAGGCATCTGCGGGTTCACGGGCCAACGCCCATCCAGGCAAGCCAAGAGCCAGCAGCCCAGCCAACACCTCACGCCGAGGCAACTCGACAGGTCGATTGATAAACACGTTCAACATCTATCGTGCTGGTTCAATGGGTCGTCAAGGCTTCATGGCGCTAGCAGAATCACCGCGCCAGCACCGACCGCAACGCGACACCGGTGTGCGTGCCCAAGGCCACCACAACCTCTGGCGTGGCGGCGGCCACCACCTGACCACCGTCCTTGCCACCATTGGGACCGAGGTCGATCACCCAGTCGGCCTCGGCAATCACGTCCAGGTCGTGTTCGATCACCACCACGCTGTGGCCACCATCCACCAAGCGGTGCAGCACCCTGATGAGCTTTTCCACGTCGGCCATGTGCAGACCAACCGTTGGCTCATCCAGCACATACAGCGTATGCGGGGCCTTCTGGCCGCTGCGGGTGATGTCGTCACGCACCTTGCTGAGTTCGGTCACCAGCTTGATGCGCTGCGCCTCACCACCGCTGAGGGTGGGGCTGGGCTGACCCAAGGTGAGGTAACCCAGGCCCACGTCTTTCAAAAGTTGCAGCGGGTGGCTGATGTTGGGCATGGCGGCAAAGAAGTCCACCGCTTCATCGACTTCCATTCGCAGGATGTCACCAATGTTTTTGCCACGCCAGGTGACGGCCTGCGTCTCGGGGTTGAAGCGCGCGCCCTTGCAGGTTTCACATAGCACCTTCACATCCGGCAAGAAACTCATGGCGATGGTGCGAATGCCCTGCCCTTCACAACTCGGGCAACGGCCCTCACCGGTATTGAATGAAAAGCGGTTGGAGGCATAACCGCGCGCCTTGGCTTCCAGTGTGTCTGCAAACAACTTGCGGATGGTGTCCCAGAAGCCGATGTAGGTGGCGGGGCAGGACCGCGGCGTTTTGCCGATGGGTGTTTGGTCAACTTCAAGCACCCGATCCACGGTTTCAAAACCTGTGACACGTTCGCAACCGATCCACGCTATTTGCTCGCCCGCGTCCAGCGCATCGCGCCCGGCCTTGGTGCTGCGTTTTTGGACGGCAGTGTGCACGTTGGCCAGCATCACGTCACGCGCCAACGTTGACTTGCCAGAACCGCTGACACCGGTGATGGCAACCAAGCGGCTCAAGGGGATGTGAGCTGTGAAGTTTTGCAGGTTGTGCATGGAGGCCGAGTGAACCGTGATCCAGCGTTGTGATTCTTGATCAGCCACATTGGGGTCAGAGTCCAATTTTTTGACGACCTTTTTCTTCTTCAGCGCAGGTACGAAAACGAAATGGGCATCCGACCCCACGTTTAGCGCTTGTGTTTTACCCGCAGCGGGTAGCCCAAGGCCAGGCTCCTCATACACTTGCTTCGCGATTGTCAAATCGTCACCCACCCTTGGACTACCCACTGCTGCGATTGTGTTGGCGTCGACACCCAAATCCGCAGCAGATGCCGATTCGCCGGGTGCCGATTTTGCAGTCGCGAAGAGAATGTATGAGGCACTTGGCGAATCGGCTTCGGCTGCAGCGAGTCCAGCTAAAGTAACCCGACTCGGAAGTTCAACATGACGCCGAGACTGAAGAGGATGCCGCATCGCGTGCAGCAAGTACCGCCCGGTCTGGGACTCTGAAGCATTCTGTATATCCCCCACCGAACCCTCTGCGACCAGACGCCCACCGCGTTTGCCAGCACTCGGACCAATATCGATGATGTGGTCGGCGTGGCGGATGGTGTCTTCATCGTGCTCTACCACCACTAGCGTGTTGCCCTGATCGCTCAGGCGCTGCAAGGCGCCCAGCAGCATCTGATTGTCGCGCGCATGCAGACCAATGGTGGGCTCGTCCAGCACGTAGCAGACACCCTGCAAATTGCTACCCAACTGGGCCGCCAGCCGGATGCGCTGTGCCTCACCCCCACTGAGCGTAGGTGCACCCCGGTCCAGCGTCAGGTAGCCCAAACCGACCTGTTCCAAAAACTCCAGACGGCCTTTGATCTCGGGAACCAGGTCGCGGGCAATATCGGTCTCACGCGTGCTCATGCGACCCAAGGCTTGCAGGGTTTCAACCCATTGGCGCAAGTCGGTCACGCTCAGGCGCGCCAGTTCGGTGATGGCGATGCCATCGATGGCCAGTTTGGCATCTGCTGTGCTGCTGGCCTCGCTGGCCAACTGCAGGCCGAACTTGACTGCCCGCGCTGTGGCGTTGAGCCGGGTACCGTGGCAGGTTGGGCACTCAGTGTCCAACACATCTTCCACTTCAGGCTCGGCAAAAGTCTGCTCGCGGCCATTGTTGTCGTCATCGCGCACCGAGTCATCAAACACCTTGCGCTGCTCGCAGGTCAGCTTGACCCCGGTGCCTACGCAATCGGGGCACCAGCCATGTTTGCTGTTGTAGCTAAACAATCGCGGATCGAGTTCGGCATAGCTTGTGCTGCACACCGGGCAAGCGCGCAACGTGGAAAACACACTGAGTTTGCCGATACCAGCGGTGGTCTCACCCGCCTGCATTGCTTCACTCAAACCGCTCAAGTCACTGAGCACATGCACCACGCCTTTGCCGTGCTGTAGCGCCGTCGCCAAGGCTTCACGCAATGACGCTTCCTGATCGGGCCGCACATCCAGGCTGTACACGGGTAGTTCAATCGTGTGTTCCTTGAATCGGTCCAGACGCGGGAAACCAGTGGTGGGTAAAAAATTGCCGTCCACCCGCAAGTGGGTGAAGCCACGGGGCCGCGCCCAGTCCGCCAGCTCGGTGTAGACACCTTTGCGGTTCATCACCAAAGGCGCCAGCAAGCCGATGTGCTGACCGCGAAAACGCTTCATCAGCTGTGCGGCAATGCTCTGCGGCGTTTGCGGTGCCACAGGTGTGCCGTCGTGGATGCAGTGCTGGGTACCCAGCTTGACAAACAGCAGGCGCAAGAAGTGCCAGACCTCGGTGGTAGTGCCCACCGTGGATTTGCGCCCGCCGCGGCTCAGGCGCTGCTCAATCGCCACCGTGGGCGGAATGCCATAGACCGCATCCACCTCGGGCCGACCGGCCGGTTGCACGATGCTGCGCGCGTAGGCGTTAAGGCTTTCCAGGTAACGGCGTTGACCTTCGTTGAACAAAATGTCAAAGGCCAGGGTGGATTTGCCCGAACCCGAAACACCAGTGACCACGTTGAACTTGCCGCGTGGAATGTTGACACTCAGTCCCTTGAGGTTGTGCTCTCGCGCGTTGATGATCTGGATGGCATCTGCACCCGCAACGGACAGGTTGACGCCCTGCGAACCCGCCGGGGTTGGGCTTACGGCGGGTGACGATGTCGAGGCAGCGAAGCTGGCGTCTGAGGAGCCCGGCGAAAGTCCAGCCCCGGCAGCGCGTGCCAAAGAGGCATATGCAGCTGAGGCCTCAGCCACCTCATGCACCACACCCATTTGCGCCGCATAGTCGCGCAGTGCCAACGCGGTGTGCGATGTGGCGTGCAGCATCACATCCTCGGGCGTGCCAAAGGCAACTACTTCACCACCGGCGTCACCACCTTCGGGGCCTAGATCAATCAGCCAATCGGATGCGCGAATCACGTCCAAGTTGTGCTCGATCACCAGCAGCGAGTGGCCCGCATCCAGCAACTTGCGCAACGCACGCATCAGCTTGGCAATGTCATCAAAGTGCAGGCCGGTGGTGGGTTCATCGAACATGAACATCACCCCGCGCCGGGCCAATGCCTGGCGACTGGCGCTGCTGCTCTTGGCAGCCTCGGCCAGGAAACCGGCAAGCTTCAAGCGCTGCGCTTCGCCCCCGCTTAAGGTCGGTACCGGCTGGCCCAACTTGACGTACTCCAGACCGACATCCAGGATGGGTTGCAGGGCGCGGATGACCTCGCGATCATGTTTGAACAGGTCGGCGGCTTCGCTCACTGTGAGGTCCAGAACATCTGCGACGTTTAGGTGGCGTGGAGCTCGCTTGATGGTGATCTCAAGAATCTCCGGGCGGTAGCGCTTGCCATCGCAATCTGGGCAGCGCAAGTACACGTCGCTCAGAAACTGCATTTCGACATGCTCAAAACCGGAGCCACCACAGGTCGGGCAACGGCCGTCACCACTGTTGAAGCTGAACTTGGAGGCGGTGTAGCCACGTTGGCGCGATAAGGCGGCGGTGGCAAAAATTTCACGCACTGCGTCCCAGGCACCGACATAACTGGCCGGGTTGGAACGTGCGGTTTTGCCGATTGGCGATTGGTCCACGAACACCACATCACTTAACAACT
>DFWT01000120.1 GCA_002381045.1 Rhodoferax sp. UBA4127 | reverse complement strand
GCTATGCCGAAGACACCATGCCTCGCGGTGTACTTGGCATGAATGCCTCGATGTTCAAGGGCTACCTGCGCTACATTGCCAATCGGCGCGCTACACAAATCGGCTTGGAGACCTTGTTCCCCAACGAAGAGAACCCATTCCCCTGGATGAGCGAGATGATCGATTTGAAGAAAGAACGCAACTTCTTCGAAACCCGAGTCATTGAGTACCAGTCTGGCGGTGCATTGTCCTGGGAATAACTGACCAGCATGACCACCCACCCCTTTTCACAAACCAGTAAGGCGATTCGCGCAGTCGCTGGATTGTGGACCCCTGTTCATGGTGCTGGGATCCGACCCAACACCATGGATCACTTAACACGCAAGAACTGCGTGAAGTGCTCTTTGTAAATTGTTCAAGGAGAACGATATGGCAACTGCAAAAAAACCAGCGGCAACAAAAGCGGCACCAGCTAAAAAAGCCGCACCCGCAAAAGCTGCACCAGCGAAGAAGGCAGCACCAGCTAAAAAAGCTGCACCAGCTAAAAAGGCTCCTGCCAAGAAGGCTGCACCAGCTAAGAAGGCTCCTGCCAAGAAAGCTGCACCAGCTAAGAAGGCTGCCGCAAAACCTGCTGCCAAGCCTGCNNGCAGCCAAGGCGGCACCTGCAGCTAAAACGACACTCAGCCCCAAAGCTGCATGGCCTTTTCCAACAGGCAACAAGCCCTGATTGGTTGACAATTTTTGTCAAACCCGGCGCAGATGCGGCCGGGTTTTTTTTGCCCTATCGTCAGGGGTAAAAAACCAGCAATCGGTACCCAAACACGCGCTGTACAACTGCGGGTGCGTCAATTCGAAGTGCGACCGTGACAGCCCAGTCCGAACTGCCAGCCAGTTCCGCGGCCCGGGTCCCCAGCTCTGCGTTGGACAACACTCGACGGTATGCAGGCTGGTCTTCGGCATCCGTTAAAACCAGTTCAACGGCCGGGTAGGCCACCGGCAAATCGCTCGGATTTTTCACCAGAAAACTGAGCTTATATGTATCGTTTTCCATCTTGTTAAATGCCACTGAATCTATCACCAAGGCCTCAATTTGCTTTACTGGTCGAATCTCACAATTGAGCCAGGCACAAGCTGTTCGCAGCGTTGATCTGAGTTCAGGGGACGAGGCTGCTAATCTGTCACGCTCGCGAAACACCCACTGACCCGCAAGCAAGACCAATAGCCCAAACGCGAGAAATGCCAGCGCCGCACGTACCAGTGGCTTTTGCCAGACCGAAGGCGCAGGAGCCTCGTGCATAAAAGTCACTGGTTCGTCAAATGCATGGCCACCGGTCGTCAACGGCACCGGCTGCGAGGTGGAAGGCGCAGGGTCATCCCAGCGTACTGCTTGCTCCTCATCCACGACCACAGGCGCAATGGCGGGCTGATCCTCGGGAAACACCAATTTCGGCAGGGCATAGGGTGTCGCTTCTAGCTCTGCATCTGCGTCAGGATTGACTTGATGCGTTGCCCAAGCCGGCCCCGTCTGTTTCACCGCATCTTCCATGTCGCTTGGCGGGGGCGACCTGTATTCAATCTGGTCCGCCTCAACGGATTGCGAAAGCGGTTCAGATTGCGGCGACACAACACGTGTTGAATCTGCGGTTGATAAGTCAAATGCCGATGCTGGCTGGTCATCTTGAGGAGTGATGGCCATGCCATTTGGCTCTACATCAACCTGATTTTCGATTTCGGCATGACCTGCCTGGGTTTCGATCTCAATCAGGTATGCCGAGGCATCAAAAATATCGCTGCAATTGCCGCATTTGACCCATCCATCCGAGATTCGCAACTGGTCCGGCACTATCCGGTAATAGGTCTGACAGGCCGGGCACTGGGTCAACGAGCTCATGAATCCCCGCCCTCAGGCGCCAGGCAACCCTGTTGAATGTGTGGCTGTCATGAGTACCCAGCCATCTTCAGCATCTACCACTTGCAATGCGCAATAAGGCGCGTAAGCCGTTTTCAATTCATCCGCTTGCCGCTCGAGTATGCCTGCCAGCACCAAATGGCCACCCGTCGCCACACGTGACCACAACAGCGGCGCCAACACCTTCAATGGTGTCGCCAGAATGTTGGCCAGCACCGTTTGATAAGTGCCTGAGGCGGTCTCCGGCAACCCATAGCGCAAGCTCACATGATTGGCCTGCGCATTCAAGCGCGTGGATTCCACCGCAGCCGGGTCGATGTCAACCGCATCCAGATCCGTTCCCCCAAACTTTGCAGCACCGATGGCCAGAATGCCTGAACCACAACCGTAGTCCAACACACGGGTCAAGGCAGTGGCCGATTGCCCCTGCCTTGCAATCCAACGCAAGCACATGCGTGTTGTGGGGTGTGTTCCCGTGCCAAAGGCCAGACCCGGATCAAGTCGAATTACCACCTGCGCCTGTTCAGGTGGCTCATGCCAAGTGGGGACGATCCAGAACGCCGGCGTGATCTCGACCGGTGCGAACTGGGACTGCGTCAAACGCACCCAATCCTGCTCCGGTACATCCTGTACACCCAGCAGTTCGCACTGTTCAAAAAAATCCTGAGCCTGCAACAGTTTCAACGCCGCTTGGGCATCGGGTTGGGTATGGAACAGTGCCAGTACCCGCGAACGCTGCCAACCGTCTTTGGGCGGGGGCATCCCAGGTTCCCCAAATAAGGCCTGTTCGGCGTCAGTTTGGGCATCTGCATCTTCGACGCTGACGCTCAAGGCATCCAGCGCATCCAGCGCATCACACAGCGTTTCAACCTGAGCCTCTGGGCACATGAGCCGCAACTCAAACATCGCTGCGCTTAGCGTTCATGACTGGCCAGCCAGCCTTCCAAGTAGTGAATATTGGTGCCGCCTTCCATGAATTTGGCATCGACCATCAGTTCGCGGTGAAGCGGGACGTTGGTTTTGATGCCTTCCACGACGGTTTCACCCAAGGCCGTGCGCATACGTGCCAAGGCCTGCTCGCGGGTATCACCAAACACAATGACTTTGCCGATCATCGAATCGTAATTGGGCGGCACCACGTAGTTGGTATACACATGTGAATCCACACGTACGCCAGGACCACCGGGTGGGTGCCACATGGTGATCCGTCCTGGTGAAGGAACAAATTTATATGGATCTTCCGCGTTCAAACGACACTCAATGGCGTGCCCTCGCATCTGAATCTGGCGCTGGGTGAAGGGCAACTTTTCGCCTGCCGCCACCATGATCTGGGTTTTCACGATGTCCACACCCGTTGTCATCTCGGTCACTGGATGCTCGACCTGAACCCGGGTATTCATTTCGATGAAATAGAACTCGCCGTCTTCATAAAGAAACTCAAAGGTACCTGCGCCACGGTAACCAATTCGCTTGCATGCCGCCACACAACGCTCACCTACGCGCTCTATCAACTTGCGTGGAATGCCAGGTGCAGGCGCTTCCTCAATGACCTTTTGGTGTCGACGCTGCATGGAGCAGTCCCGCTCACCGAGGTACACCGCATTTTTGTATTTATCGGCCAGCACCTGAATTTCAACGTGTCGGGGGTTTTGCAGGAATTTCTCCATGTACACCGCCGGATTGCCAAACGCCGCGCCCGCCTCGTTCTTGGTCATGGCCACAGCGTTGATCAAGGCAGCTTCGGTGTGAACCACACGCATGCCACGCCCACCACCACCTCCAGCCGCTTTAATGATGACGGGATATCCAACCGACTTTGCCATACGCCTGATGAGCGCAGGATCGTCAGGCAGTTCTCCCTCTGAGCCCGGCACGCATGGCACCCCCGCTTTGATCATGGCCTGCTTGGCAGCGACTTTGTCGCCCATGATACGAATTGACTCTGGCGTGGGCCCAATGAACTGGAAACCACTGCGCTCAACACGCTCCGCAAAATCAGCGTTTTCGCTCAGAAACCCGTATCCCGGGTGAATCGCCTCGGCATCAGTGACTTCGGCAGCCGAGATGATGGCTGGCATATTCAAATAGCTCAAAGCAGAGGGTGCTGGACCAATACACACCGCCTCTTCAGCCAATTTGACGTATTTGGCTTCCCGGTCTGCCTCAGAATAAACCATCACCGCTTTGATGCCAAGCTCACGACAGGCGCGCTGAATCCGCAAAGCAATTTCGCCGCGGTTGGCAACCAGAATTTTTTTAAACATGGGCAAGGCCTGGTGTCATTCAATAATGAACAAGGGTTGGCCGTATTCCACAGCTTGGCCGTTGTCAACCAACACGCGCTTGACAATGCCCGTCTTGTCCGACTCAATTTCGTTAAGAATCTTCATGGCCTCGATGATGCACAATGTGTCACCCGCCTTGACCGCGTCTCCAATCTCCACAAACGACTTGGAGCCTGGCGAGGCGGAGCGGTAAAAGGTTCCCACCATCGGTGACTTCACTGTGTGCCCGACCTCCTCTGGCGCAGCTGCCACCAAGGGCGCAGCGTCGGCCACTGCAGGCTGGGGCATCGGAGCAACTTGACTGGGCTGTGCCATAGGGATGTACTGCTGCATGACAGCACCCCCGCCTTTGACAATGCGAACTTTCCCTTCGGCTTCGGTGATTTCAAGCTCGGACACATTGGATTCCGACACCAGGTCGATCAGTGTCTTTAACTTTCTCAGGTCCATAACTTCTCCAACGGTGTGAGAGCAGTCCTTTGGCAGACCGACTCTTAAAATTTGACTACAAGGCAGTAAATAACGCCATCTCTTTTTAAATCCGCCCTATTTTACCTTTAAATGCGGTCAAAAACTCAAACTGGAATAGCAGTCCAAGCACGCAAGTCATCGGCATTGAGCCTACCCATCTTACGATGCAATACATTTCCGCCAGCTCCAAAAACCACGGTAAATGGCAGCCCACCACTTACATTACCCAAAGATTGGCTCACCTCCGTACCGGCAAATCCAGCCATCGCAATCGAAAAAGTCAGCGGATTTTGCACCAAAAATCGGGTCACAGGCCCAACTTGATCCACTGCCAAACCCAGAACTTGCCAACCTTTAGTCTTGTTTTCCTGATAAAAAGCGTTCAATAACGGCAATTCTTCTACGCATGGTGGACACCAAGTCGCCCAAAAATTGAGCACCAATGGTTTGCCTTTCAGAGACACCGTAGCCAAGTTGCCCTCAGGAAGAGTGGGGAACGTTTGTTGCCAAAAGCGGGTTTCCGCCTCGGTCAATTTCGGCACTTCTGAGGGTTTCGAGCACGAGACCAAACCACCGCTCAGACCGACCAACCCAAGCGCGCCCACACCGGCAAGCCACTGACGCCGTCCGGTATCTGCGGCGTTGGCCCAAGCGCTCATACAGGCACCCCACTCAGTAACCGTTTGAGTGCCGCCGCATCGCCACGCGGCGAGCGACCCTTGGCGTCAGCTTGAAGCGCACCGCGCATATCGTCGAAATCATGAATCATCAAATGCACTCCTATGTCTTCGCTCAACTCAGTACAAAACGCATGCACACTTAAAGTATCCACTTCTTTTCCTTGAAACCCGATCACTGTGCGTGCCAAGTACTTGGCGCCCTGGTCAATCAAGAGAATCTCTGGCGATTTGCTGTCATCGCAAAACAATTGCAGGTAAATATCGGAATGTCTTGTAGCCGTCCCACGCCAGACCGCCCCACTCAAATGAGGACGAAAAGCTGCCAATCGGTTCATCCAGGACAACGCTAAGCGACGCAAAGCCGCCAACTCAACCGCTTGGGTTTCCGCGCAAAAAAGACTGATGTATTCCACGACCGCGTCTTCAAGCGCCTCATTGGATGGCAAAGGCACGCGGCCGCCAAGCCCCAATTGCTTCGCTGCGCGGCGTTTGGCTGGTCCATACTCCAACCCCTCATCAACGACCCAACTCGCAGCCATTCCAGCGATTTCAGCAACGGCATCAGACATATGACTCGTATTTTGCCCTGATTCCCGGCTGCCGCACGAATCCCGGAATGCTGACCCCGCGCACCCTGGGTGCCGACCTAAAATCTGAGCATGCACATTCATATTCTGGGTATTTGCGGCACGTTCATGGGCGGTTTGGCGGCATTGGCCCGTGAGGCAGGGCACACGGTCACTGGCTGTGACGCCGGGGTGTATCCCCCAATGAGCGACCAGCTTCGTGCCTTGGGCATTGAGCTTATCGAAGGCTTTGGCGCTGATCAACTGGCTCTGAAACCGGACGTGTTCGTGGTGGGCAACGTCGTGAGCCGCGCGCATCTGGCAGACGGCAGCGCAAAGTTTCCGCTGATGGAAGCCATTCTGGATGCGGGTGTCGCTTACACCAGCGGACCGCAATGGCTGGCGGAACACGTGCTGCATGGCCGACATGTGATTGCCATCGCAGGCACCCACGGAAAAACCACCACCACCGCCATGACCACCTGGATTCTGGAGGCGGTAGGAACGCAACCCGGCTTTTTGGTAGGCGGCGTGCCATTGAATTTTGGTGTCTCGGCTCGGCTGGGCGGCAGGGCGTCAGCGGGCTCTGCTCCGTGTCCCCCGCCCGCGTTGCAGGCGCCTCCTTTACCTGCGCTGAACCCTGTACCGCCCCGCAACCCTCTCTTCGTGATCGAAGCTGACGAATACGACACCGCCTTCTTCGACAAGCGCAGCAAGTTTGTGCACTACCGGCCACGCACCGCAGTCCTGAACAACCTGGAGTTCGATCACGCCGACATTTTTGATGACCTGACAGCGATTGAGCGTCAATTTCACCACTTGGTGCGTACTGTGCCAGGCCGTGGCCCGCACGGCAGCGGTCGGGTCATTGTCAATGGGCTGGAGGAAAGCTTGGCCCGAGTTCTTCATCAGGGCTGCTGGAGCGAGGTGCGTAGCTTTGGCGCCGCGGTCAGTGACTTCACGGCCCATGGCAACGACAGTGACTTTGATGTGTTGCAGCAAGGCCAGGTGGTGGGCCATGTTAGTTGGGCGTTGACGGGCACCCACAACCAGCTCAATGCCTTGGCAGCGATTGCCGCAGCGGACCATGTCGGTGTGGCACCGTCCGTCGCGGCACAAGCACTTGGCCAATTTGAGAATGTCAAACGCCGCATGGAGCTGCGCGGCACCGTCCACACCGCAAGCGGTGACATCACGGTGTTTGATGACTTCGCTCACCATCCCACTGCCATACGCACCACGGTGGATGGCTTGCGCAAAACACTCCAACCCGGTCAACGCATCCTGGCGGTGTTTGAGCCACGCTCCAACACCATGAAGCTTGGCACCTTGAAGTCACAGTTGCCTTGGAGTCTGGAAAACGCGGACCTGGCGTTTTGCCACAGCGGCGGGCTGGGCTGGGACGCCAATGAGGCTTTGGCGCCCATGGGGCCACGCGCGGTGGTGGCCGACAACATTGCAACCCTGGTCGAGCAGGTTAGCCGAGCTGCTCGAGGTGGCGATCAGATCCTGTGCATGAGCAATGGCGGCTTTGGTGGTGTGCACGCCAAGCTGTTGCAGGCGCTGTCAAGCCCGACCTGAAAGTCAGGGTGGCTGGGTGTTCTGCTGGTTACGAAGGAGCCCGCAGGGCGGGTGACACGGAGCAGAGCACCCAGCCTCCATGATGCATTGACGCCCGAACACCTTCATGAATGGCGGAACCACAAGCGGTTTACTTGCGGCGAGCCAAGACCGCTTTCGACAACACTTCCAAACACGCCAGCGAGTCGTCCCAGCCCAGGCAGGCGTCGGTGATACTTTTGCCGTACTCCAGCTTGTCGGTCTTGTCTTTACCGGGCGTGAACTTTTGTGCGCCAGCGCTGAGATGGCTCTCCACCATCACACCAAACACCTGGTGCGACCCACCGGCGATCTGGCTGGCAATGTCGCGCGCCACTTCCAACTGCTTTTCATGCTGTTTGCTGCTGTTGGCATGGCTGCAATCCACCATCAGGCTGGCTGGTAACTTGGCTTTTTCAAGTTCAGCGCAAGCGGCTTTGACGCTAGCCTCATCGTAGTTGGGTGTCTTGCCGCCGCGCAGGATCACATGGCAATCGGTATTGCCCTGGGTCTGAACAATCGCCACCTGACCACTCTTGTGCACCGACAAAAAGTGATGCGCGCCAGCAGCAGCCTGAATCGCGTCGGTAGCAATGCGAATGTTGCCGTCGGTCCCGTTCTTGAAACCAATCGGCGCTGACAAGCCAGAGGCCAGTTCACGGTGCACTTGACTCTCAGTGGTACGCGCGCCGATTGCGCCCCAGGAGATTAAGTCACCCAGGTACTGCGGCGAGATCACATCCAGAAATTCGCCCGCCGCGGGCAACCCAAGGCGGTTAATTTCAATCAACAGTTGGCGTGCAATGCGCAGGCCTTCATCAATGCGGAACGACTCATCGAGGTACGGGTCGTTGATCAGCCCCTTCCAGCCCACCGTGGTACGGGGTTTCTCAAAATACACCCGCATCACAATCTCCAACGAGTCGGCATATTTGTCGCGCTGCACTTTGAGTCTGCGGGCGTACTCGATCGCGGCGGCCGGGTCATGGATGGAACACGGCCCAATGATCACCAGCAGGCGGTCATCCTTGCCTGCCATGATCTGGCGGATGTGGCGCCGGGTGCTGCTGATCATCTTTTCCACCGGCGTTCCGTGGATCGGGAAGAACCGGATCAAATGCTCGGGCGGAGGCAACACGGTGATGTCCTTGATGCGTTCGTTGTCGGTCTGACTGGTGCGGTCGGTGGACGGATTGGCTGTGGCGCCCCAGGCATCTTTGTCGACAGTGGCTTTGGCATTCATGGCACGGTTCCTTGCAAAGTGGTTATCAAAAACACATAAAAAAACCGCCGGGGTTGCCGGCGGTTTTTGGAGATCAGGACGCTTTTTCAGGGACGTTTCAGAACTCTCTACCGCCGACGGCGCTTGAGAACCAAAAGTAGCTAAAGAAAAACAGACCTGACTTCATGGGTTGGAATGTAGCACAGACCTGACCGCATCAAACTGACAAGCTTAGGCGGTGCCGCCCACGGTCAGACCATCGATGCGCAAGGTGGGTTGCCCCACCCCCACCGGCACGCTCTGACCCTCTTTGCCACAGGTACCCACACCGCTGTCAAGCTTCATGTCGTTGCCAATCATGCTGACGCGCTTGAGGCATTCGGGTCCGCTACCCACCAGGGTGGCGCCCTTGACTGGGTAGAGGATCTTGCCGTTTTCCACCCAGTAGGCTTGACTGGCCGAGAACACGAACTTGCCGGATGTGATATCCACCTGACCACCGCCAAAATTGGTGGCGTACAAACCCTTCTTGATGCTGGCCACAATTTCCTCGGGCGCTTTGTCACCGCCCAGCATATAGGTGTTGGTCATGCGCGGGATCGGCACATGGGCATAACTCTCGCGCCTGCCGTTGCCAGTGGGTTTGACACCCATCAGCCGCGCATTCATGGCATCTTGGATATAGCCCTTGAGAATGCCGTCTTCAATCAGCACATTGCGGCCACTTGCATTGCCTTCATCGTCCACATTGAGCGAGCCGCGCCGGTCCGAAATGGTGCCGTCGTCCAGCACAGTGACGCCTTTGGCGGCCACCCGTTGTCCCACCCGGCCACTAAAGGCGCTGGAGCCCTTGCGGTTGAAATCACCCTCAAGCCCGTGGCCAATCGCTTCATGCAACAAGATGCCCGGCCAGCCCGGGCCTAACACCACCGTCATTTCGCCGGCCGGTGCCGGGCGTGCCTCCAGATTGGTGAGCGCAGCTGCCACCGCCTCATCGACATACTGGTTGATCTGCGCCTCATCAAAATACGCAAAACCAAAACGACCACCGCCACCTGCGGAGCCCATTTCACGTCGGCCGCCCTGCTCGGCAATCACAGTGACACTCAAACGCACCAGCGGGCGCACATCCGCTGCAAGCGTGCCATCTGCCCGCGCGACCATCACCACGTCGTATTCACCAGCCAGGCCAGCCATCACCTGCGCCACCCGCGGGTCCTTGGCGCGTGCCAGTTGCTCAACCCGTTCCAGCAGCTTGACCTTGGCTGTGCTGTCCAGGCTGGCAATCGGGTCCAGGCCGTTGTAAAGGGTGCGCGAAACAGCTATTTTTTTTGTAGCTACTTTGGTCCGCCTCACCTGGGCTAGGCTTGAAATTGTTCGCACAGTGCGAGCCGCATCCAGCAGGGACACTTCAGAGATATCGTCGGAGTAAGCGAACGCTGTTTTCTCGCCGCTGACGGCGCGCACTCCTACACCTTGGTCAATTGAAAACGACCCAGTTTTGACAATGCCTTCCTCAAGGCTCCAGCCCTCGTGACGGGTGTACTGGAAGTACAAGTCCGCCTCATCCACTTTGTGCGCCTTGATCTCGGCCAGCGCGCGAATCAGGTGGGACTCGTCCAGGTCAAATGGCGTGAGCAAAAGAGACTTGGCAACGCTTAGGCGTTCGAGGGTGGGTTCGCG
>DFWT01000176.1 GCA_002381045.1 Rhodoferax sp. UBA4127 | reverse complement strand
GCATGAAGTAACGAAGCCGCTTACGGACCACGCGGAGAGAAGTTCTACGCGGGTTACTTCCGCGATCTGGATGGCAACAAACTCAACGTGTTCTGCATGGGCTAGGCCGCTGCGACACCGGCCGCGCGCGCGCGGGGCCACAACAGGCCCAACAGGCCGGCAGCCAGCAGGTAATGCAGGGCCTGTGTGCTGTTGAACTGGTTCAGATACAGCGTGTCCGGCTTACCCGTCGCCGCCACCACAAAACTGCCAACCAGCAGCAGCGCGCCAAGGATGGCAGACAGGCTGCGCAGTTGGATTGCAGTCCAGACGATCACGACGGCCGACAGGCCCGGTACCACCTGACTCCAAAGCCCCACGCCCATCACCGTCAAGGCAACACCCACCCCTCCCCAGACCACAACAAAGCGGCCAACCGCGGCATAACGTGCCGACAGCGGCGCCTCCGGCCAGCGCAAACCTGCCGCCAGCAAAGGAAACGCCGCGCAGGCTGCGAGCAGGCTGGCAAAACGGTGTGGCCCCCACACCAGTGGCACGCCGGAATAGCGCAACACTCCAAGCATGGCGGCAGCGCCAATCAGTGCCGACGCAACGGCGACAGCAGGACGCGCGCTTTTGCTGCGCCATGCAATGCCTGCACACACCAGCAGCAACACCAGGTCGGACAGCGCATCCGCGTTCATGCTGCCACTCCTTGCTGGTCTGCGTTCCCTGTTGAGGTGTCGGTCGTTGGCAAGCGCAGACCCCGTGTAACCATCCACACCACGCTACCCAGCGCAAATGCCCCCACGAGGATCCGCACGGCTACTGGCGCATCCCAGCTGAACCATTGCGGCAGCAACACGAATGCGGCCCCAAGCCCCAGCAGCCGCAGGCATTCCACACGGCGCGCCCAAAGATGTCCTTCCAGCACGCCGCCCAGTACAGCTGCCCAAACCGTGATCGTCAGCGCATACAAGGCCGAATCAAATAGGGCCACTTTTCCGAGACCCGCCAGAAACCACACTACTGCCGGCACCATCCCCGCATATTGCACAGCGACATACCAGCGCAGGGCGTCTGGTGTTTGCGGCCCGAAGCGTGCAAACGTGGCAGGCTCAAAATGCGCGATCGGCTCATCTGTCCAGCCCCCGGGAGGCGCCAGCCATACGCCCAGCTTGGCGCGCCAGCCCTTGGCTGCGACCGACTCGCGCCATAAGTCGGCGTAGTAATGCAGGTTGCCCCAAATCGGGCTGTAGCTTTTCAATGGCTTGCGGATGCCATAGACAATCTTCTCGCCGTCCCGCTCATCTTCAAAAGTGCCAAACAGGCGGTCCCACAGAATCAGAATGCCGCCGTAGTTCTTGTCGATGCAGTAGTCGTTCTGGCCATGGTGAACACGGTGGTTGCTGGGCGTTACCAAAATGCGATCCAGCACGCCAAGACGACCAATCAACTCGGTATGCACCCAATACTGGTAGAGCAGGTCAATCAGCCCCACCGTCACCAGCATCACTGGCGGTACGCCCGCCACTGCCATCGGCAGATAGAACGCCCAGCCGAGCAACGAGCCGGTAGACGTCTGTCGCAATGCAGTCGACAGGTTGTAATACTCCGAAGAGTGGTGCACCACGTGCGAAGCCCACATCACATTGACCTCGTGCCCGAACCGGTGCGCCCAGTAGTAGCACAGGTCGTAAAACACCAATGCCAGCACCCACAGCCAGACGTTACCGGTCGACCACTCTGTCAGTCGGTAGGTCTCATACACCGCTACGTAAATTCCCAAGGTCGCAAGCTTGGTGAACGCGCCAGTCAACTGGCTCAACACGCCATGGTGCAGGCTGGTGACTGCATCAGGAATGTCATAGACCGCCAGGCCGCGTCGGTGAGCCACCCATGCCTCCAGCAGGATGGTCAACATGAAAACGGGGATCGCGAAAATGATGGGGTTCATGGCTTGTCTCTCTCGTTCTGCAGCACCTCGTTACCGGGCGCCGTCTATTTGCGCGACGAGTATACACTGCAGGCCATGCATAGTTTTGATGTCGTGATCGTAGGTGCAGGTGCTGCTGGCCTGTTTTGTGCGGGCCAGGCAGGCCAGCGCGGCCTGAAGGTCTTGTTGCTGGACCACAGCGAGAAAGTTGCCGAGAAGATCCGAATCTCCGGCGGCGGGCGGGCCAACTTCACCAACACCGATGTGTCAGCCGCCAACTTTCTGAGCGAAAACCCGCGCTTTGCGAAATCAGCACTGGCCCGCTTTACGCCGCGTGACTTTCTGGCGCTGATGCAAAAGCACCAGATTCCGTTTCACGAAAAGCACAAGGGGCAGCTGTTTTGCGACCGCTCGGCCGAAGACCTGATCACCATGCTGCTGACCGAGTGTGCTTCCGGGGGCGTTGAGCGTTGGCAGCCCTGTGCTGTAAAAAACATAAGGTTTTCGGACTCCCGCGCCCATGGGACAAGCGCAAGCAGCTACGAAATTGATAGTGACCGCGGGACCATCCATTGCGCAGCGGTCGTCATTGCCACCGGCGGATTGTCCATTCCCAAAATTGGCGCGACGGATTTCGGATTTCGCATCGCCAAACAGTTCGACTTGCCCGTCATCACGCCGCGCCCGGCGCTGGTGCCGCTGACGTTTGACGAAGCCGCATGGGCGCCGTTCTCCGAGCTATCTGGCCTGTCGTTGCCGGTAGAAATCGCCACCGGCAGCAAGAAAACCAGCATGGCCTTTCTGGAGGACCTGCTGTTCACGCACCGCGGCCTGTCCGGCCCCGGCGTTCTGCAGATTTCCAGCTATTGGGCCGAGAACACGCCCATTCGACTGAATCTGGCACCCGGCACCGATCTGGCGGCACAACTGCAGAATGCCAAAAACACGTCCCGCAAGCTGATCGCCAACGAGCTGGGCACCCTGCTTCCCTCGCGCCTGGCCGACACGTGGGCTGCACAAGGCAAAACATGGGGCCATGACTGGCAACGCCCGATCAATGAGGCAACCGACAAGGCGCTCGCCGTATTGGCCGAGCGCCTGTCCCGCTGGGAAATCACACCTACCGGCACCGAGGGCTACCGCAAAGCCGAGGTCACGCTGGGCGGGGTCGACACGCGCGACCTGTCCTCGCAAACGATGGAATCGAAGCAGCCGGGGCTGTATTTCATCGGCGAGGTGGTCGACGTGACGGGCTGGCTGGGCGGCTACAACTTCCAGTGGGCCTGGGCCAGCGGCCATGCCTGCGCCCAGGCCCTCGCGGCGAGGCTGCGCCCCTCGGCCTAGGTCAACGGGACAGATCGGCCACGAAGCCGCTATAATGTTAGGCTTTGCTGGCAATGCCCTGTCGGCCAATACTAGTTACAGACGGGGCACATCGCAGTTACGGCGTCCGGGCCCGATCTTCCCGGCCACCCTCTTTCTGCACATTTTGGAAATCTTCACCTAATGACGACGATCCGTGTTAAAGAAAACGAGCCTTTTGACGTGGCTCTGCGCCGCTTCAAGCGCACCATCGAAAAACTGGGCCTGCTGACCGACCTGC
>DFWT01000078.1 GCA_002381045.1 Rhodoferax sp. UBA4127 | reverse complement strand
CGTTTGATGATGCGCTAGCGCATCATCAAACGGTTCCAGCCCGGTTGCGGTGAGCCGCAAGATGCGGTCGGCCCGGTGCGCGGCCGCCGTGGAATGGGTGACCAGCACCATGGCCGCGCCGCTTACGCGCATCTGGTTCACCAGCGCATCCATCACACGCGCGGCGGTGCGCGGGTCGAGGTTGCCGGTGGGCTCATCGGCCAGTAGCAGTTTGGGCGCGTGGATCAGCGCCCGGGCGATCGCCACGCGTTGCAATTGGCCGCCACTGAGTTGCTGCGGCAGGCGCGAGCCCAGGTCATCCAGCCCGACGGCGTTGAGCATGTCCTGCACCCGCAAGTCGTCCTGGCGCCCCAGCAGCATCAGCGGCAGGGCCACGTTTTGTGCCACGCTCAGGTGAGGCAACACATGAAAGGCCTGGAACACAAAGCCGGTTTTTTCGCGCCGCATGTGGGCCAGCTGGTCGGCGTTGAGTGCCCCCAGGTCCTGGCCATCCAGCATCACGCTGCCGCTGTTCCAGTTGTCCAGTCCAGCCATGCAGTTGAGAAGGGTCGATTTGCCCACGCCCGACTCGCCAATGATGGCCACAAACTCACCAGGCGCCACCCGCAGCGACACCTGGCTGAACACCGGGGTGGTGTCGTAATGTTTGCTCAGGTGTTTGATGATCAGGCTCATGGGGTGATATTGAATCAGGCTAGCGTCAGAGCGTTTTGGTGGGTGCCCAAGGCGCCCCGGTCCGCATCATGCGGATGGCAACGCAGTGAGTTGTTGGGCCAAAACTTCCACATGAGGCAGATCACGAACTGCACTGACGGCTTTGATCAGGCAAGCGCGCTCGCCCTCGGTCAAGGTTCGAAGATCTCCATCATCAAAATACACCATGGCCTTCAAGCTCTCACTGGGTTGAAAGTTGACTCCATAGACGGCACGGGCAGCAGACAGCCCTGTTGCCAAGTCGACCCCAGCGCCCAACATGGCGGCAATGTCCCGGTAATCCTTGGCCTCTGCGCGCTGCAGGATGACCTTGACTTTGGTTGCCATCAGGTCATCCAGTGACGCGACCTGCAACACGCCGTCTTTCGTGACTTCTGGTTCACCTACCCGACCAAAACCGATCGTTCCGAAAAATGAAACCTTGACATGTTCGCGCTCGGAGTCGCCATAGGGGACATTGATGGTCAAAGTATTGGGCTGATCCTGCAATACAAGTGATAGCTTGATGAATGGAAAGGCGGCATGAAGGGCATCACGGTCGAGCGATTTTTCCGAGAAAAAATCAAAATCAACAGAAGCCCGATGCCCTAGTCGCAATGCAATGGCTGTACCGCCATAAAGTGCAAAGCCCAATTCTGCGGCGGGCCGCAGTTCGGGCCAGAGGCGCTGTTGCGCAGGTAGAAGTATGTTCATGCGTGGCTTGAAAACACCCGTCATGCAAATCTCCGCAAAGGCAAAGGTGGCACCTGATCGACGCTGGCGAGTCCAAGGCGATAGTGCCAATAGGCCCATGAACGCTGATCAAACTGCCCCGCTTGCGCATGGGCAATGACTTCTCGCAACACCTCATCTCCCACTTGATTGGCAAGGTGCTGCACGTCCGTGTAGTCGCCGATGTTCATCACCTGTGCGATCACACGAAGGGGCATGTCAACTGCCTCATCTGGCGTTTGCCACCAGATGTATCTGCTGGCAAGTCGTTTCAACGCATCACGGTCAATTTGGGACATGACTCATCTTATCTAATCACCCCGACTCCGACCGGTGGACCGGTCATGACTTCGCCTGCGTGTACCTCTGGGTCAAACGCGGCAAGCCTTAAGAATCGGGTCACTTGTTTGAGTACCTGTTCCACCGCATCCGGCGCATCAGACGCCACCACTTGGCGCTGGGGTGTGCTGCGCAGCCAGGTGATCTGGCGCTTGGCCAGTTGCCTTGTGGCGGCGATGCCGCGTTCACGCAACTCTGTCATGGGCCAATCTCCATCTAGCCCTTCCCAAATCTGACGGTAACCAACGCAGCGCATGGACGGCAAATTGGGGTGCAGGTCACCCCGGTCGCGCAGGGTCTTCACCTCGTCGATCAGGCCCTCGGCCAGCATGGCATCAAAGCGCTGGGCAATGCGCTCGTGCAACAAAGCCCGGTTAACAGGTTCCAGCGCGATCATGAGGGTGCTGGTACTTTGCAAGCTTTTTAGCCCTGTAGCCCCCGATGTATCTGTGTCACTAGCTACTGATTTTGCAGTATGGAAGGTCGACAAGGGTTGACCTGAGAGGCGGTAAACCTCCAGGGCGCGGGAAATGCGCTGGGAGTCCGCTGGGTTCAAGCGTGCCGCGGTTATCGGGTCCACCGCGGTCAATTCGGCGTGCATGGCGGGCCAGCCCAGCTTGTCAGCTCGGGCCTCGATTTCGGCGCGAATGGCCGGATCGGCGTGTGGCATGTCGTCCAGCCCATCGCGCAGTGCCTTGAAATACAGCATGGTGCCACCCACTAGCAGGGGCAGCTTGCCACGGCCTGCGATTTCTGCCATCAGCCTGCTGGCATCGGCCACAAACTCGGCGGCGCTGTAGGCGTGCAGCGGGTCGCGAATGTTGATCAGGTGGTGTGGCACGGCGGCCAGTTCAGCGGCGCTGGGTTTGGCGGTGCCAATGTCCATGCCGCGGTAGACCAGGGCCGAGTCCACGCTGATGATTTCCACTGGGAAGCGCTGGGCAATCGCCATCGATGCCGCGGTTTTGCCGCTGGCGGTGGGGCCAGCCAGTGCAATGTGGCGCGGCAGCTCAGCTGGCATGAGTTGGCCTTGAGGCATCGGACGAGCTACTAGCGGCCGGGTCACCGTATTTCTGAACCAGGGTCCAGGCGCTCAGGGCAATCAGGGCGCTCCAGAACCACACGCCCAAAGTGAGGGGGCGTACTGTGCCATCCATGTGCGCGCCAAGCCAACTGCCCATGGCGAAGGCGGCCAGCATCATGATGAAACCGTTCATGGCCGAAGCTGCCCCGGCCGCCTGCGGGAACGGCCCCACTGCACCGCTTTGCCCGCAGGGTTGGTGGATGCCGTGTCCCACGATGAACAACAGCTGCGGCAGCATGATTGCCCAGACGTTTTGCACCCCAAACAGGCTAGGCAGGGCCATCAAGGTGCCGCCGGTCAGTGACAACACGCCAGCCCATTTCAAGGCACGTCGTACGCCGTAACGTGGTAGCCAGTGGCGACACAAAAAGGTGCCACCGATGTAAGCCGCTGAATTCAGCGCCATCAGGCCACCGTACTGGGTGTTGCTCAAACCCAGCAGGTTCATGAATACAAATGATGAGGCTGCCAAAAAAGTGAACAAGCCCCCGTAGGATGCCGCCGACAGTGCAGAAAACGCCACAAACGTGGGGTGGCGCAAGATGTGTTGCCAAGTGGCCAGCAGCGTAGCCGCTTCCATTGCCTTTGGGTTTTTGCTGGCCAGGGTTTCCTCAAAGCGCCAGGCAATCAGCCCCAGGCACAGTGCGCCAAACACAGCCAGTGCGGCCAGCGCGAAGCGCCAATCAAAGACGCTGGTCAGCATCCCACCCAATGGCGCACTTAAAAAGGCAATCACACCCAGGCCGCTCAAACCCTTGCTCATGACCCGGGCGCCTTGCGTCGGGTTGTACAGGTCGCGCACGATGGCCCGGGCGCACATCACGGCTGCACCCATGGCTGCACCTTGCACCGCGCGCCAGATGATCAAGGCGGTCATGCTTGGCGCCAGGGTGCTACCCACGGCGGCAAGGGCATAGGCGCTCAAGCCCACCAGCAACACTGGTCGGCGGCCGAACCGGTCTGACACCGGTCCCCACACCAGCTGCGACACCCCAAAGGCCAGCAGCAAGGCAGTCAGCGTCAATTGGGCTTGGCTCATTGCCGCACCAAAGCCAGCGGTGATAACTGGCAACGCGGGCAAATACAGGTCTGTGGTGATGGGTTGTAGCCCCAAAAGCAGGGATAGCAGCAGCACGATGGTGCCGCTGGACATGCTGTGGACTGTGGTCTTGGAGCGCATGGGAAGGAGGGTAGCAGATGGCAACTTGACAAACGGCTGACGCAAGCGCGTGGAATCTTGAGCTATGTCATGCTTTGTGCGGTTCGGAGGTGCTACAAAACACCCTAAACAAATATTGAGACGTGAGGATGACACCGTGAAACCGCGTTGGAAAAACCGCCTGCCGCACTTGGTTGCCTGGGGCATTGCGGTATTGCTCGGCCTCGTTCTTGTGGTCCAGACGCAGTACGCGGTGGCCCTGCATAACGCAGAAACTTCGTTCTCCAAGCAGTATGAGGAAGAACAATGGCTCTGGGGGCAGGCTTCAGCGGGCCTCCTATTGTTGTTTGTACTGGCCGCCCTATTTTCATGGCAAAGGATGCGTGAGCAGGCCAGTCACCGGGCGCTGGCCCAGACCAAGGCACAGATGGACCTGGCCTTGGAGGGCGGTGGTTTGGGGCTGTGGACCTGGGATTTGGTCACCGGGGAATTTGAGCCAGACAACCGCATGTGGGGCATCCTGGGCTATATACCTGGCGAACTGCCCACAGGCACGCAAACCTTCCGGGATATGCTGCACCCGGATGATGCCACTCTGGTGCAACAGGCGCTGGTGCCAGTGCTCAAGGGTGAATCTGCGCGACTGCTGCTGCCGCATCGTTTGCGCCACAAAGACGGCCACTGGATTTGGCTGATGGCGCGCGGGCAGGTAGTGAGCCGCGACGAGAAGGGGCGCGCGCTTCGCATGGCAGGCACCGATGTGGATCGTTCCGAGCAAATGCGTCTGGAGGCCGCCGTCAAGGAAAGCCAGGAGTTGTTGCAAAACATGACCGACCAGGTGCCTGCCGAACTGTTCCAGTTCCGGGTACACCCTGACGGGCGCAGTTGTTTTCCGTATGTGTCCAAGCACTTTCTGGATTTTTACGGACTGACGCTGGCGCAGGTGCAAGCGGATTCGGGGCAGGTTTTTGCCTGGCAGCACCCGGAAGATGCGGCCATGGTCAAGGCATCTATTTCCCGCACCGTCACCAATCTGGTGCCCTGGGAACTTGAATACCGGTTGATGCTGCCAGACGGTGGCGTGGCTTGGCGCAGTGGACGCGCAGTGCCACACAAGCTCGACGACGGCAGTGTGGTTTGTTACGGCGCCATCTTTGACATCACCGAGCGCAAGCTCAACGAAGAAGCCTTGCGCGTGGCAGCGGTCGCTTTTGAATCCACCACTGCCATGATGATCAGTGACGCCAAGCGCAAGGTATTGCAAGTCAATCATGCATTCACCGAGTTGACGGGCTATACCGCGCAGGAAGCCATTGGCAAGACCAGCGAACTGCTGCGCTCGGGCCGCCACAGCGGTGCCTTTCACCACGCCATGGTGGAGGCACTTCGCAGCAGTGGCCGCTGGGAAGGCGAGATTTGGAACCGCAAACGGAGTGGCGAGGTTTACCTGGATTGGTTGTCGATCACCGCGGTCAAAGACCCGGCGGGCTTCGCCACCCATTACGTGTCGGTCCACACAGACATCACGCTGCGCAAACACACGGAAGAAGAGTTTCGCAAGCTGGCTTTTTTTGACCCGCTCACCGCCTTACCCAACCGGCGGCTGTTGCTGGACCGTTTGCAACAGATGGTGGCTACCCGTACCCGCAATGACCAGTTTGGTGCGGTGCTGTTTTTGGACCTGGACCGCTTCAAACAACTCAATGACGCGCACGGCCATGACCAGGGTGACGAACTGCTGATTAAGGTGGCGCAACGCTTGTTGGCCTGTGTGCGTGAAATTGACACGGTAGCGCGGCTGGGGGGAGATGAGTTTGTTATGGCGCTAGCGCATTTGGGCACCGACGAAGTTCAGGCCTTGTCTGGCGCCATGGCGGTGGTATCCAAAGTGCGGCATGCCATGGCCAAGTCATTTGAATTGTCTCGGTCCGAGTGGACGGTGTCAGCCAGTATCGGCGTGACCTTGCTGGACGGCAGTCAGAAGCAGCCAGAAGAAGCCATCAAACAAGCAGACGAAGCCATGTACGCAGCCAAGGCAGCCGGACGCAATGCCGCCCGAGTGTGGCAGACCGCTGAAGACACCTCGATGGCACCGCTTGGATTTCCCACGCGGCCAGCTTAGGCGCAGTTCTTTGGCAGATGAAACCCTAAGCGCCCAGGATTTAGTGCGCGGCGGCGATCAACGACAGGTTTTCCCGGACGATGTGGTTCGAGATCACATCTTCTGACAGGAAGGTCACCAACTCTCTTGAAATGGGCTCGCCGTTGTGAAACCGCTCGCGCAAAGAGGTTGCTTTGGCGAGCATGGCTTGATGATCGGCTTTGTGAAGGTTCAGGCCAGGGTCATTGGCATCTTCAAGCAGTTCTTCTTCGGTCAAAAAATGTTCGGTCATGTGGGCAACGAACTCGTCCAGCAAGGCTTCTTCTTCTGCTTTGGGTTGTTTGGCCAGAAGAATGTTAATGGCCTCGTTGGCCAAGCCAAACAGGCGGCGATGCTGACCGTCAATCAGGGGGTGGCCACATTCCAGGGCCGGGCCCCAGGAGACTTGTATCAGGCCCCCCTGAGGCAAATCTTCAGCACCAAGAAGGGTGGTGGCAAAGGTATGTTCTTCGGCCTGCACAAACGCCTGACGATATCGAAAGCGGTTGAACCAGATCACGCCCGCAGCGGTGGCCAGTGCCAGCGCTACCAAGTCACCCCAAAGGCTTTCAATCAGCAACTCCACCAGCAGGCCAGCAAAAAGATAAATGAACGGTATCGCGTTATATAACCAAGTTGGGTAGGTTCTGTGCGATCGCTTCATGGGAATGACTGTTTAGGGTGCAACAAAAAAATGTGCGGAAAAGGAAAAAGTCTGGCGCGGATGATACAGGCACGTTTGGCCCGGGCGGTATGGCGAATCGTCAGACCACACCATCGAACATCATCACGTCAACCAATTCCCCGATGCTCACTTGGCCTTGATGGTGGTGCAGCAGAATTAGCCCATTGGCCTGCACCATGGAACTGAGCACGCCCGAGCCCTGATTGCCAGTGGTTTTTACTTGCAGCGTGCCGTCCGGTGCGGTGCTGACTGTGCCGCGCTGGTACTCGGTGCGTCCCGGTTTTTTGCGGATGACTTCCTGGCTATGGGCCTTGAGCAGCGGCGGCGCGCTGGCTGTGCAGCCCATCATGCGCAACAGCGCCGGGCGAACAAAAGCCAGAAAAGTCACCATCACCGCCACCGGGTTGCCTGGCAGACCAAACAGCACTGCGCTGTCGTTGAAACTGCTCTCAGTTTCAGAGCTGCTGTCAATTGTTAAATAAGGGCTAGAAGCCAATTTTTCTCTAAAAATATGGCCAACCGCCATGGGGCGACCGGGACGCATGGCGATGCGCCAAAACGCCACATCACCCAGTTTTTTCATCATCGCCTTGGTGTAATCCGCTTCGCCCACGCTGACACCTCCGCTGGTGATGATGGCGTCGCTGCACAGCGCGGCGCGTACAAATGCTGCCTCCAAGGACTCGGGATGGTCGCGCACCACGCCCATGTCAATCACCTCGCAGCCTAGGCGCTTCAATAGGCCAAACACGGTGTAGCGATTGCTGTCATAAACCGCGCCTTCTCGGGCGGGTTCGCCCAGGCTCAAAATTTCGTCGCCAGTAGAAAAGTAGACCACTTTCACGCGTCGGTACACCGGCACAACCTTGATGCCTAAACTGGCCACCAGCCCAAGCGCTGCGGGCGTAAGTAGCTCGCCTTGTTGTAGTGCAGGCTGGCCTTGCATCAGGTCTTCGCCCAGCTTGCGCCGGTTGTCACCGGGCTGCAAATTTGACGCTGGAAAACTGACCATGTCGCCTTGCACCTGGGTGAACTCCTGTGGCACGACCGTGTCCAGCCCGGCGGGCATGATGGCGCCGGTCATGATGCGCAGACTCTCGCCTGCCACCACGCGGCCGCCCCAGGCTTTGCCAGCCAATGCGGTGCCCACCACCTTCAGTCGCAAAGTCGCTGCAGCGCCGAGTTGGGCACCATCAAAGGCGTAACCGTCCATGGCCGAGTTGTCATGTGGCGGCACGCTGATCGGGCTGATGATGTCTTGCGCCAGCACGCGACCCAATGCTTCAAACACGGTGACGGACTCAACGGACGAAACGGGTTCCACCAACTTGGCCAGAAAGGCTTGCACCATGTCGGCGCTCAAGGCCTGCGGGTCATAGCCGGCTAATTCGTTGGCGATTTCGTCAAGGGAATTCATGCGCGGGTGTCTCAGGTCCGGGTTTCAAGCGACTGCAGTTCGAGCAGGGTGTTGGCATTAAAAAAGGCTTGCGGGTCATCTCCCGGCTGATCAAAGGAAACCAGGGCGGTGGTGTGCTGGGCGGTCCAGGCATCAATTTTTCGTCCACCCGCCTGAGTAAAGCGCACCAGGCTCTCCAGCAATTCGATGCGCAGCAGGCAAAACACCGGTTGGGAGCGCAGTTGCAGCTGGCCATCTTTGCCGGCCTCTGGGGCGCTGACCATTGCCAGGTCGGTGGCTTGCACCTGGAGGCCATTGGCCAGACGCTGCGCCAGGTCAAACGGCATCAAAGGTGTGTCGCAGGGCACAGTCATCAGGTAGGGTGTTTCGCAACGCTCCAGTCCGGTCAGAAAACCTGCCAGTGGCCCTGCGTAGTCGGCCAGGCCATCGGGCCAGACCGGTACGCCAAACGACTCGTAGGCGGCCAAGTTGCGGTTGGCGTTGATCATCACTTCGCCCACGCCGCCACCCATGTGCAGGCGCTGCAAGGTGTGCAGTGCCAGTGGCAGGCCCTTGAAGTTTTGCAATCCCTTGTCCACGCCGCCCATGCGCGACCCGCGCCCGCCCGCCAGGATAACGGCCGTGATGTCTTGTGGGTTAATCAATCTCATCCTCCGATGTAACTCATCTCAACCCGCTTGACTGGCGCGCCCTGGTCGGCGGGCATCTGGCTGCGCAATTCCGAGTAGCGGTCAGCGCGTTGCTGCCAGATGTGGCCAATGGCATTAGCCAAATCCGCATCGCTGGCACCCCCGCGCACCAAACTGCGTAAGTCGTAGCCCTGGCTGGCAAACAGGCACAGATATAGTTGGCCTTCGGTGGACAGGCGGGCACGGTTGCAGTCCTGGCAAAACGCCTGGGTCACACTGCTGATCACACCCACTTCGCCGCTGCCATCGGCATAGGCCCAGCGCTGGGCGGTTTCGCCAGGGTTAGATGCTTGTAGCGGCACCAAAGGCAACTCAGAATGGATCAGCGCAATGACTTCACTGGAAGGCATTACCTCGTGCATGCGCCAGCCGTTGGTGGCACCCACGTCCATGTACTCGATGAAGCGCAGCACNNTTGGTGCCGCGCTTGACGACCATATTGATTTTGATCGGCCCCAGCCCCGCAGCCCGCGCCGCCTCAATGCCTTCGAGCACATCAGCCACCGGGAAGTCCACATCATTCATGCTGCGAAACACGGCGTCGT
Source organism: Rhodoferax sp. UBA4127 (assembly GCA_002381045.1). Taxonomy (GTDB): domain Bacteria; phylum Pseudomonadota; class Gammaproteobacteria; order Burkholderiales; family Burkholderiaceae_C; genus Rhodoferax. Next base: position 778 of record DFWT01000078.1, on the reverse strand, counting down.
CAAGCCCATCCAAACTGACCGTGACGCGCTGCAGACCCGCGGCCTTGAGCGCTTGGGCTTTGCGTGCCAATAGCGAGCCGTTGGTGGTCAGGGTCAAATCCAATGGCTTGCCTTCCAGCGTGGGCAGGGCTGACAACTGCGCCACCAGTTGTTCCAGGTTTTTGCGCAGCAGCGGCTCGCCACCGGTGAGGCGAATTTTTTGCACACCGTGGGCCAAAAACGTTTTGGCGACCCGCGTGATCTCTTCAAACGTAAGAAGGTCGGCGTGCTGCAGGTAAGGGTAGTCCTTGTCAAAGATTTCCTTGGGCATGCAGTAGCTGCAGCGAAAGTTGCAGCGGTCGGTGACGCTGATGCGCAAATCGCGCAGGTTGCGGCCCAGGGTGTCGCCAATCAACCCGTTGGCGGCGATGCGTTGGCTTGGGTCCTGCGCCGATGCAGGCACAACCAGGCCGCGGGGGCGCACATCCATCAGAGGAATCACGCGGTGGGTGTCTCGGTCGGTCATAGGTAGGGGAAAGGTCAGCGGCGTCAAATGGCGAGCAGGCAGGGTGGCCCGGCAGGGCGCGATTTTGTCACGTGTGCCAGCCCAAAGCGATTAGGGTCTTTGTGCGTCTTGGGTAGGCAATAAAAAACCCGCCGAAGCGGGTTTTCAAAATGCGCGAGGCGCCGGGAATTTAGCTATGGAACTTCATCATCACAGGCACGATAAGCAGCGCCACGATGTTGATGATCTTGATTAACGGGTTCACGGCCGGACCGGCGGTGTCCTTGTAGGGGT
>DFWT01000002.1 GCA_002381045.1 Rhodoferax sp. UBA4127 | reverse complement strand
CATCAAAGAGGGCACTGCCTCGTTCCTACGGTCCTGTGCCCGTGGATGTATTGGTCAAAGAGGTTTACGAGTCAGCACCCCAGAAAGTAAAAAAAGGCATCCTCAATCTTCTGGTTGGGGGTGCATACGAGGCTTCGCCACTTCCGGTCAGGAAGTCGCTTTTGGAACAGCTCATACGCTCAGTGGGTGTCTTAGGGCTGGTTANNGTGTTTGCGGAGATTCGTCTTCGAGGGGGTTGGCCGAATGTTTTGGTTAACTCGGACGACTTGCAGTTGATAAAACGAGCAGATGTCGTTGCCCTTGTTGACTATGTGCAGCAAGTAAGTGACGGGGCGCTATTTGATGTGGCGCAACTACTGGCCAGCAGTCCTGCCCTTGCGGGTTCGGGAGCTGTGGCTGTGCTGGCAACCATCATGCTTCGCAGAGTTCCGGACAGAAGACGAATTCCACGCGATTACATTTAGCTCGCACCGTGCATTCTTTGCGCACCGTGCAAAGATTGCTGAGTTGAACTTTCGGATGCTTTCCAAGGGCACGCTGAACATCAGCGCTGCGGACTCTGGTCGAAAGCTGCATAAAGCTTGTGTCACGAACAGCGGGAATACCGTAGGGCTACAGATCGCAGGTACACCTCAACGTGGTGTTCCTGCTGCAGAAATTCCCCCGAATCGCGAGGCTGCCATTTCAATTTGTCTCCATGCTTGGTGATTGGGTCATTCGAACGGGCTTTGGGGTAAAAAGGCTTGCGCCAAAGGCATTTGCGCAACATTCCCCAACACCNNCGGCAAGATCGTGCCGCCCAAGAAGCACATCCTGAAGGATGTTTCGCTGAGTTTTTTCCCGGGTGCCAAGATTGGCGTGTTGGGCACCAATGGTTCAGGCAAGTCCACCTTGCTCAAAATCATGGCTGGCGTAGACAAAGAGATCGAAGGCGAAGCGATTCCCATGCCCGGCCTGAACATTGGCTACCTGCCGCAGGAGCCCAAACTGGATGACGCGCAAACCGTGCGGGAGAGCATCGAGGCCGGCATGGGCAAGTTGTTTGCCGCCAAGGCCAGGCTCGAAGAGGTGTACGTGGCTTATGGCGAAGAAGATGCCGACTTTGATGCGCTTGCCGCTGAACAGGCCGAATTGGAGGCGATCATTGCCACTGCAGGTACCGACTCCGAGCACCAGCTTGAAATTGCCGCCGACGCCTTGCGCTTGCCACCATGGGACGCCAAGATTGGTCTGCTCTCGGGCGGCGAAAAGCGCCGTGTGGCCCTTTGCAGCCTGCTGCTGAGTCACCCGGACATGTTGTTGCTTGACGAGCCCACCAACCACTTGGATGCCGAGTCGGTGGACTGGCTGGAGCAGTTTTTGCAGCGTTACTCTGGCACTGTGGTGGCCATCACCCACGACCGTTACTTTTTGGACAACGCCGCTGAATGGATTCTGGAACTTGACCGCGGCGCTGGTATTCCTTACAAGGGCAATTACAGCTCCTGGATGGAGCAAAAGCAGGCCCGCTTGGAGCAGGAGCAAAAGGGTGAAGAATCGCGTGCCAAGGCCTTGAAGAAGGAACTGGAGTGGTCGCGTCAGAACCCAAAAGCACGCCAAGCCAAGAGCAAGGCTCGCTTGGCCCGTTTTGAAGAGCTGTCGGACTTTGAATACCAGAAGCGCAACGAAACCAACGAAATTTTCATCCCGGTGGCAGACCGTCTGGGCAACGAGGTCATTGAGTTTGTCAACGTCAGCAAATCTTTTGGCGACCGTGTGCTGATTGACAACCTGAGCTTCAAGGTGCCGGCCGGTGCAATCGTCGGCATCATCGGCCCCAACGGTGCGGGCAAGTCGACGCTGTTTCGCATGATTTCCGGGCAGCAGAAACCAGACAGCGGCACGGTCAAGATTGGATCGACGGTCAAGATGGCGTTCGTCGACCAGAACCGTGATGATCTGGCCAATGAAAAGACGGTTTGGGAAGACGTCTCAGGTGGGCTGGACATGCTCAATATCGGCAAGTTCACCATGGCCAGTCGCGCCTACTGCGGGCGCTTCAATTTCAATGGTGCTGATCAGCAAAAACGGGTTGGCATGTTGTCCGGTGGCGAACGTGGCCGCCTGCATTTGGCCAAAACCCTGATTGCCGGTGGCAACGTGCTGATGCTGGATGAGCCTTCCAATGACTTGGACGTGGAAACCTTGCGCGCGCTGGAAGACGCCTTGTTGGAATTCGCTGGCTCCATCATGGTCATCAGCCACGACCGCTGGTTTCTCGATCGCATCGCCACCCACATCCTGGCTTGCGAAGGTGACAGCCAGTGGACCTTCTATGACGGCAACTACAACGAGTACGAGGCCGACAAGCGCAAGCGTCTGGGCGAAGAAGGTGCCAAGCCACATCGCATGCGCTTTAAAGCCCTGAAGTAATTTGACTGAAATTCTGGCTGGATTCGATCGAACAAACTAAAGGCCTGCGCTCATGCAACCCGCCTACGCCGCTTTGTTAACCGCAGCTGTCAACTCGGCTGAGGCGCTTTTGAAGAGTGCGTTCTCAAAGGCCATGTTTTCGATGCGAAGCGATGTTCAGCCCGAGGGTGAAGCCACCGCTCAGCAGACACTGGCCCTGGCGTTGCAATGCATTGACCGTTTCGCCGATCAGTTGTGTGCCGCCTACCCGATGGTTTTGCGGGACGCACACCACCAGCACACCAAATCAGGGTTTCAACAGGTGGGTGTGTCGTTGACAGACCTGAACATTGAACAACTGGAGCTGATGGATCCCACCCAGGTTCAGGAGCGCATAGAACGGGTTCGTGCACTGCAGCACATTTTGCTGGTGGCTGGGGACAACCTCGCTGCGCTGGACGCGCATTTCGCCGCGCTGGAAGGTATTGAGCAGGTCAATCCGGCGCGCAACCCCCTTCGTCCCGATGTGTACCTTAGTGTTTTGCAGTCGGTGATGACGCGCTTTAAGGTGCCGCGGGTGGTGCGGGTGCTTTGGCTGCAGCACCTCAGCGGCCCATTGGCGACGGGGCTGAATGCGGCTTATGCGCAATGGCGCAAGGAATTTCACATCGCCGGGGTAAGTTCAGCCAAACAATCCATCGCCGGTGCAGGGGGAGCGCCGCTTGCGACAAGCGCGTCGGCCAATCGCCCTCAAGGCAAGGCCCAGGTGCGTGAAACCTTGTTGACGCTAGAGCGATTGCGCAGCCTGATCGCTGGCGAGTACGAGCCACAACCCAAAAGTCCAGTCGAGGCCTTTGCGCGCAAGTTCGCCAGAGAGTTCGAGTCCGCACGCAAAGCGGAAGCGGATCTTGCAGACAGTCAATTTTCGCCCACGATTCCAGCGGCCTATGAAACGCTCCAGGAGCTCAAGCAGGTTGAGGAAGTGGTGCAGCGCATTGAACAGCGGCCCAACCAGGTGGGTTCGCTGTTCGATTCCAAAAAAGTCGTGTCTGAGCGTGACAGCCTGTTTCAAAAGGCGAAGGGCATCGGGCAAAGGCTGAGCCTGGAAGTGGTGGCGCTGATGGTGGATAACCTGGTGACTGACACAAGGTTGCTGGCACCTATTCGACAGGCGATCTCAAGGCTGGAGTTGGCTTTGCTGCGTCTGGTGTTGATTGATGTGCGTTTTTTCACCGACCGACATCACCCGGCCCGAGTTCTGTTGCAGGAATTGTCGGAAAGAGGGCTGGCCTTTGGTTCACAAGATGATCCGCAATTCAACTTCTTTTTGGTGTCACTGCAACGACATTTGAGTCCGCTTGAGGATGCGCAAATTGATGGTGACCAGCCATTTGAGGCCGCGCTGCGGGCCCTGCGTCTGGCTTGGCGCGAGTCGGCCATGCGCGCGGGCACTCTGAGCCACATTCATGGCGCGGTGGCTGCATTGGAAGATGCTGAAAAGCGCCATGTGCAGGCCCAGCGCATTGCCACTGACATGCGAGCGATTCCTGGTTTCGCAAATGCGCCTCAGGGCATTGTTGACTTTTTGTTGGGCCCTTGGGCCCAGGTGGCGGCCAGCGCCCAATTGGCCGACAAGTCCGGGGAGCCGGATCCGGGTGGCTACAAGGCCATTGTGAAACCCTTGATTTGGAGCGCACACCCAGAGCTTGCAAGCAAAGATGTTGCCAAGCTCACCAGCTTGGTGCCGCGGCTGCTCGGAAAACTGCGCGAGGGCCTGCGCCTGATCGATTACCCCGCAGTCAAAACCAGTGCTTTTTTTGATTTGTTGATGCGCTTGCATCAACAAGCCTTTCGTCCTGCGGCAATCGTGCAGACTGCCCAGCAGCTAGGACCTGCAGGCGTTCAGACGCTATTGCCTGATGACATTCCACTTTGGGTGGCGCCTGCTGAAGCGCTGGCATCCGGTTTTATGGCCATGGACGATGAGGAGCCGCACGATCACAAAGGCAAAGCACAACCCGATTTGTTGCACAACTTGGATTTGTCACCGGCTGGCGCTTCGGCGGATGCGGACAGTGCGGCGGCCCAGCAGGCACTGGTCGAAAAAATGGTTGTGGGCACCTGGGTTGAAATACTGGTGAAGGGGGCCTGGTCGCGCACCCAGCTGGGTTGGATCAGCCCCCAGCGCACCATGTACCTTTTTACCAGTGCCCAGGGCAAAACCCAATCCATGACCCGGCGNNCTGAACAGCCTGGACCTCAGGCTTGAGTGAGCTTGGCCCGTACCAGATCAATGTGATCGCGCAAGGCATAGAGCTCGTCGGCGTAAGACAGCGGTACAGCAATTTTTTCAACCCGCGCTTCCAAATGGTTTAGCTCAATGAGCAAATGATCCAGCGGGGCGGTCTTCTGGCTGGCGCGCTGTTCAATATCGCGCAGTTGCCCGTACCAACGAAACACCCGTGATCTGATCCTGAACTGGTACAGCGGAGGCAGGATCCTGCTCAAAGGCAGCAACACGGCCAGAATCAAACCCATGGCCAGCCACATGCGTTCAATCAGGTTGGCATAGGCAAACGGCAGGTAGCGTTGCAACAGGGGTGTGCCGTTGGCAATCACCCGCTGTGCTTCAGCCGACAGGGCAAACTCGGTATGGGACGCATTGGGGAACTCGCGAGTCCGGCTAAACCACCCGGCATCACCGTGCAGTTGCTGGGCGGTTTGCGAGAAAAGTTGAACCAGCGCCGGATGCACATTGGGCCGAGCCAGCAGGGTGGTGGTGGTGGCAATCAGTTGCACGTTCTGTGGCGGAATATCGCTGGCCAAGTCTACGACACCACGCGGCAGCGTGACTGCGGTCAAAAAAGAAAAGCGCCTTGAATAGGCCTCGTTCTGGGCAAAATTCATGAGCCGCACGCCAGGCGTCTGCAGCAGCATCTGCACCATGGGCGACTCGGGTGCCGAGGCAAACAGCAGGGCGTCCAATTCACCTTCCAAAAAAGCCACGGTCGCCGGGGTTTGCGTCAGTTGACTCAATTTCAGGTTAGCCGGTTCCATGCGGTTGAGATCGAACAGCCGCTCCATCAGGCGCGGCACGCCGCTGCCAGGTGCGCCCACATTCAAGCGCAATGGACTGACATCGCTCAAGGCATTCAAGGGCTTGGCGCTGCGGTAAAACAGCCACAACGGCTCTACAAACAAGCTGCCCAGCGACAGCAGTTCGGGCTCCGATTCGCTTGGTGTGCCAGCAATACCTCCCTGCACAAAACCCAAATCGACCCGGCCTTCGCGCAACCAAGCCAGGTTTTGCGCTGCGCCCTCAGACGGAATCAACTTGACTTCTATGCCGAAGCCAGCCAGCGCTTGGGCGTAGCGTTTGCCAAATTCGTCATAGGCGCTTTGGGCCGGGCCGGTGGCCAGCGTGACCTGCTTGGGCGGGATGGGATCAAGCCAGGTGTAGGCCAGAAACAGCAAGCCCAAAGCCAAGGCCACAAAAGGCCCCACTGAAAGGACCAGGTCGCGCAGACTCAGAAGCGCAAAGCGCAGCGACGCGTGCATGGATTGGGTGTGTCAGCCCGCCAAGGCCGCCTTGACGGCTTGTGACACCAGGGCCATGTCGGCTTTGCCGGCCAATTGTGTTTTGACGGCGCCCATGACCTTACCCATGTCGGCAGTGCCTTTGGCACCCAGGCTGGCCACGATGGCACCCACGGCCGCGGTGATTTCATCGGCACTCAGGCGTTGCGGCAGGTAGGCTTCCAGCACTTTGATCTCGGCGCTTTCCTTGTCTGCCAAGTCCATGCGCTGGGCCTGGGTGTANNAGAACCACACGTTCATCCACCTCTTTTTGCTTGGCTGCAGCCAGCAAAAGGCGAATGGCACCCAAGCGCTCAGTGTCTTTGGCACGCATCGCTGCTTTCATATCTTCCGTGATTTGATCTTTGAGTGACATTGTGAAATTTCCTTTGTCTCTAAGTGGTAGGCCCATAAAAAAAGCCCGCCTGAGCGTCCCCGGCGAGCTTTTTTGCGACTGAAACAGCCCCGTGGGGGCTGTGGTGTATCAGTACAGCTTTTTGGGTAACTGCATGGCGCGAATGCGCTTGTAGTTGCG
>DFWT01000205.1 GCA_002381045.1 Rhodoferax sp. UBA4127 | reverse complement strand
CACCCGAACGTGAATAAATCGCGGTATTGATACCCAGCAAATTACCGTTTGTGTCCACCAGTGCGCCACCGGAATTGCCTGGGTTAATGGCCGCATCGGTCTGGATAAAGTTCTCAAAGGTGTTGATGCCCAACTGGTTGCGACCCAAGGCACTGACAATGCCGCTGGTGACGGTTTGCCCCACGCCAAATGGATTGCCGATGGCCAGCACTTGGTCACCCACCTGCAGGTTGTCAGAGTTTCCCAAGACCATCACTGGCAGGCGATCCAGGCTGATCTTGAGCACGGCCAGGTCGGAGTCCGGGTCGGTTCCGATGACTTTGGCGATGGCGTGTCGGCTGTCATTCAAAATGACTTCGATTTCATCTGCGCTTTCAACGACGTGGTTGTTGGTCAGGATGTAACCGTCGGCGCTGACGATCACGCCGCTGCCCAAACCCACTTGGGGTTCGTTTTGCTGTTCGCCAAAAAAGAACTTGAACCACGGGTCATTGCTGTGGGGTCCTTGCCGGGCATTCTTGCTGGTGTTGATACTGACCACGGCCGATGACGATTTTTGCGCTGCCAAGCGAAAACTTCCGGCAGGAACGGCCGCGAGGCTGCCTGCAGGCGCTTCAATCACAGCAACAGTCGCACTCGCTCGAAGTACGCCACCCAACCAACCAGGCTTCAGGGTGGCAACGACAAAATACGCGGCCAAAAGGACGGTAACAGACTGAGAAAATAGCAACCAAAGACGTTTCATGCGCAAGGCCAGGCTCTGGCTCGGTGGGGTAGTGATTCGACAACAGGAGTCAAATTGTAGGTGTCAGAGCAAATTTCAATGCCTAAGTTCACTGTCACCCTTCTCGTTGAGCCAGGGGCCCCAGCCAAGCCCGGTTGGGGCAAGCCCTGCAATGGTTGCGGTGTATGCTGCCTGGCTGAGCCTTGTCCCTTGGGGGTGCTTTTGTCGGGCAGGCGCCATGGCAGTTGCCGCGCGTTGCGCTGGGATGCGCCAACACAACGCTACCTTTGTGGCGCGCTTACCGACCCAGCTGGTGTGTGGCCGTTTGCTTCTTTGCCCCTTCCGCGCAGGCTTCAGGCGTTGCTGGCCAAGGGCTTGCCCAGATTGGCCTACCGATGGGTATCAGCCGGCAGTGGCTGTGACTGCAATATCGATGTTCAAACGGAAAATCAAACGCCAGTGCATAGGCAGGACAGCGAGCCATCCGGATCAAGCAACGTCACGTGATCCACGTATCATTCGTCGCAGCCACTCCAACATGCTTCAATGACCGAACGATCTGACCTTTTGGCCGCTTGCGATGCCTTGTTGCAGCCTGAACGCTTTCGTGACTACGGCCCAAACGGATTGCAGGTGGAAGGCAAGCAGCGGGTGCAAAAAATCGTGTCGGGCGTCACCGCCAGTTTGGCGTTGATTGAGGCGGCGGTGGCCGCCAAGGCCGATGCGATATTTGTCCACCATGGCTTGTTTTGGCGGGGCCAAGACGGCCGCGTCACGGGTTGGATGAAAAAGCGTCTGGCGCTTTTGCTGGCGTATGACATCAATCTGCTGGCCTACCATTTGCCGCTGGACGCGCACCCGACCTTGGGCAATAACGCACAACTTGGATCCAAGCTTGGCCTGGTTGGACAACCCGGCTTGGGCGAGCAGGAATTGTGCTGGTTGGGGCAACGTGGTGACGGTACCGAGTTTGCCTCCGCGCAGACTTTGGCTGATCATGTGGCTTGGGCTTTAAATCGACCTGTAACCCTTGTTCAATCTTCGCAGACAGTTATCAAAAATATAGCATGGTGCACCGGTGGCGCGCAAAGCTATTTTGAGGCAGCCATTGCCGCCGGTGCCGATGCCTTTATTACCGGTGAAATTTCTGAACCGCAGGCGCACTACGCCCGTGAATGCGGCGTGGCCTATTTGGCCTGCGGGCATCATGCGACCGAGCGTTTTGGGGCACCCGCCGTAGCCGGTTACCTGGCGCAGCAGTTGGGCTTGGCCCATACGTTCATCGACATCGACAACCCGGCCTGATCGGACTCTGGCAATACCTATGACAACGCTGCCGATTGCGATCACCATGGGCGATGCGGCGGGCATTGGTCCGGAAATCATCGTCAAGGCTTTTCGGGAGGCGCCTGACCAGACGGCAGGCTGTTTTGTGGTCGGCAATGTGGCCGCTCTGCGCCGGGCGACTGGCGTGGTCGCAGGTGCATCGCTGGCAATGCCCGTTGCAGTCATTGCCGACGCAACGCAGGCCCTGAACTGCCCACCCAATTGTTTACCGGTACTGGTCCCAGTGCCAAGTTGTGACTTGGGCGAACCAGTGCCATTTGGACAACTGAACGCACAAGCCGGGCAAATGGCAGGTGACGCAGTGGTTTGGGCTGCCAATGCGGCCTTGCGCGGTGAGGTGGCTGCGCTGGTGACCGCGCCTTTGAACAAAGCGGCCTTGTCCATGGCAGGTGGATGGCTGGCACAGTTTCCAGGCCACACGGAAATGCTTCAATCGCTTGCGGCGGCACATCATGGGGTGTCACTGACGCAAATGCCGGTGCGCATGATGCTTGCCAATGACGAGTTGAGAGTGGTGCTGGTCAGTATCCATGTGTCACTGCGCGACGCACTGGCCGCAGTGACCTATGAGAATGTGCTGCAAACCCTGCTGATTTCCCATGAATCACTGAAAGCGGTGCTGGGACGCGCACCAAGAGTGGGTGTGGCAGGTTTGAACCCGCACGCGGGGGAGGGTGGCCTGTTTGGCCGGGAGGAGATGGACGTACTTTTGCCAGCCATTGAGGCCGCTCGGTCTGGCGGGGTGATGGCCAGCGAACCTCTTGCGCCGGACACGGTTTTTATGCGCGCCCGTGGCACGCTTAGCAAGCAGGCAGAGTTTGACGTGGTGATTGCGATGTACCACGACCAAGGTTTGATCCCGGTGAAGTATCTGGGGGTAGAAAAGGGTGTCAACGTCACTTTGGGCCTGCCCTTGGTGCGCACCAGTCCGGACCATGGCACCGCATTTGATATTGCCGGGAAAGGGGTGGCCGATGCATCCAGCCTGATCGAAGCCATTCGCATGGCACGACAATTGGCATGCAAGTAGCGACTGGCATTGATGAAGCGCAAGTGTGGGTCTGCGCAAGATGTGACAATCCAGACTGCCCGAGAAGCCCCGCTACAATCAAGGGTTGTTACCTATTCGACGTCCCAAACCGAGGTAGTTCATGAGCGAATCCGTTGTCCCTTCCGATCTGTCTGACCCAAGCAAACGAACCTGGCTGATTGCATCTGGCTGTGCCGGTGCGGCGGGTGGTCTTGCGGCAGTCGTGCCGTTTGTCAGTTCATTCCAACCATCAGAAAAAGCCAAAGCCGCTGGCGCTGCTGTCGAGGCAGACATTTCGGCGCTCAAACCGGGTGAGAAAATGACTGTGGAATGGCGCGGCAAGCCGGTTTGGATTGTTCGCCGCACGCCCGAGATGTTGGCGGCCTTGCCCAAACTCAATTCGCAACTGGTGGACCCTGATTCCACCCGCAAGCCGAACGATCAGGCGCCCGCCTATGCCCGCAACGCCACCCGTTCTATCAAGCCAGAAATCGCCGTGTTGGTCGGCATTTGCACCCACCTGGGTTGTTCACCATCGGAAAAATTCAAGACGGGGGCTCAGCCCTCATTGCCAGACGATTGGCAGGGCGGCTTTTTCTGCCCTTGCCATGGCTCAACCTTTGACTTGGCCGGTCGCGTATACAAGAACAAACCTGCACCAGACAACTTGGAGGTGCCGCCGCACATGTACCTCTCAGACACCAAGTTGCTCATTGGTGATGACAAAAAAGCCTAAGGAAACAACGACATGGCTACTTTTCACGAAGTCTCTCCCAACGCGCCTATCGGCGAAAAAGCATTGAATTGGGTCGACAACCGGTTTCCGCTCTCCAAGCTCTTTAAAGAGCACATGAGCGAATACTATGCTCCCAAGAATTTCAACTTCTGGTACATCTTTGGTTCGCTGTCACTTCTGGTGCTGGTGATCCAAATCGTTACCGGTATTTTTTTGGTGATGCATTACAAGCCTGACGCTGCCTTAGCGTTTGGCTCAGTTGAATACATCATGCGAGATGTGCCCTGGGGTTGGCTGATTCGCTACATGCATTCCACGGGTGCTTCGGCATTTTTTGTGGTGGTTTACCTGCACATGTTCCGTGGTCTGATGTATGGCAGTTACCGCAAACCGCGCGAGTTGATTTGGCTGTTTGGCTGTGGCATTTTCTTGGCACTAATGGCCGAAGCATTCATGGGCTACCTGTTGCCTTGGGGTCAGATGAGCTACTGGGGCGCGCAAGTGATCGTGAACCTGTTCTCGGCCATTCCCTTTGTTGGCCCAGACCTGGCTTTGCTGATCCGTGGTGACTTCGTGGTGGGAGACGCCACCTTGAACCGGTTCTTCAGCTTCCACGTGATTG
>DFWT01000247.1 GCA_002381045.1 Rhodoferax sp. UBA4127 | reverse complement strand
CAGGCCAGCAGCAGGCTGCGCATTAAGGTGCCGGCACCCAGCGACTGCAGTTGCTCACCATGCAATTGCTGAGCATCTTCGACAGCTTGGCGTGTCAGGGCAGTGACAACTGGCAGCACCAGCACCGCTTGTGCCAAGACCATGGCCTTGAAGCTAAACAGCCAACCCAAAAAGCCCAGCGGTCCGCTGCGCGACAGCAGCAAGTAAATCACCAGGCCCACCACCACCGAGGGCACGGCCAGCAAAGTGTTGAGCCCGGTCAGCACNNGCCCCCCCCCCCGCCCCGGGAAACGCGCCACGCCCAGCCATGCTCCGAGTACCAGACCCAGGCCGCAAGCAATAAGGCAGGCCGTGCCACTGACCGACAAGGAGCGACCCACAATCGCCAGCAGCTCAGGGTTCATTTCCGCGATGAGACTCAGCGCCGTGCTTGCGCTTTCAGAAAAGGACGTCATTAATTCAAAGGTTTCGGTTCAGATAGCAATTGGTCAAGCGTGCGGCTTGGGCGGGGTGCGGTATCGTAGGCACCCATTCAATCATTGGCGATATGAACCACTGTGCATAGGTTGCAACTCCACTACACGCTGTCTCGCGACACCAGCCCGGCGCTGGTGCGTCACCCCTTGATTGACCTGCTCAGTGCGGTCAGCAGCCAGGGCTCGATCTCGGGCGGCGCACGGGTCTTGAAACTCAGTTACCGCCACGTCTGGGGCGAACTCAAACGCTGGGAAGGCGAGCTGGGCAACGAACTGCTGATTTGGGAAAAGGGCCAGAGCGCGCGCCTGACCGAATTTGGCACCAAACTGATGTGGGCCGAGCGTCAGGCCCAGGCCCGCCTGGCACCCCAAATTGAAGCCCTGCGCGCCGAACTTGAACGCAGCTATGCCGTGGCGTTTGATGACACGGTGCATGTATTGACCCTGTACGCCAGCCATGACGAAGCCCTGTTGGCCCTGCGCGACCACGCCCGCCACGTCGGCACCGGTTCAGAAGGTTTGCACCTGGACATCCGCTTTACAGGCAGCGTGGACGCGATTCGTGCACTCAACGAGGGCCGCTGTGTCATGGCAGGTTTTCACACCCTGGTGGGAGCCGACAAAAAGTCTTTGACCGAGCGTGCCTACAAACCCCTGCTGCAACCGGGTCTACACAAGCTCATCGGCTTTGCACAACGCAGCCAGGGCCTGATGGTGCCCAGAGGCAACCCCATGCGCTTGGGCAATCTGCGCAATGTGGCGCAGCAAGGTGCACGCTTTGCCACCCGTACCAAAGGCAGTGGCACACGCGTGGTGCTAGATGAACTGCTGAGCGCTGAAGGACTGGCCGCACAAGACTTGGGCGGTGACGCGTTCTGCGAACCCTCTCATGCCGCCGTGGCACAAGCTGTGGCCTCGGGCCAATGCGATGCCGGCCTGGGCATTGCCGCTGCCGCTGAAGCCGCTGGCCTGGACTTTGTGCCGCTGGCGCATGAGCGCTACCACCTGGTGTGCTTGAAGTCCGCCCTGAACCAGCCCGGCATTCAGACGCTGCTTCAAACCCTGCAAGGGCGCGACTGGCAAGACCAGATCGCCCGAATCTCAGGTTACCGTGCGCAAGACAGCGGACGCGTACTGTCCATGCGCGGGGTGCTGCCTTGGTGGAATTACAGGCACCAAAAAAGTGCCCCGCGGTAACTGTTTTTTCGTGTTCTGACTAGGGTAAAGCTTAGAGAAAAAATTCACACCGCCGCCTAAAATTCTTCACGTTGCTAAACCCAGCCATCCCGCTAAACTCCGGCAGCCAAAAAATGTGGCGCTGCACCTTTACCCTGGTGTCGGTGCCAACAATTCAAACGATGGAGACCCCATGACCCCTTTGCTCTCGCTGTCCCGACTGATTGACAAAATCAGCACCGTGGTGGGTAAGTTCACCATGTGGCTGATATTGGCCACCACCTTGATCAGTGCCGGCAACGCACTGGTGCGCAAGATATTCAACGTCAGTTCCAACGGATTGCTTGAAATTCAATGGTATTTGTTTGCGGCCGTGTTCATGTTGGGTGCGGGCTACGGGTTTCTGAAGAACTCCCACGTGCGCATTGACTTTATTTCTACCAAATTGTCCAGTCGTGCACGCAACTGGATTGATGTGATTGGCATTGTTGTGGTGCTGGTTCCGTTTTGCACCATCGCAGGCTCGTTAGGTTGGTCGTTTTTTTTACAAGCCTTTGTCAGCGGCGAAATGTCGCAAAACGCCGGTGGTTTGATCCGCTGGCCCGCCTACGCACTGATTCCCTTGGGTTTTGGTATGTTGCTTCTGCAAAGCGTGTCCGAGCTCATCAAACGCGTCGCTTTCTTGACCGGCAACGGCCCCGATGTGCTCAGCGGTGAAGATGCCAAGTCGGATGACCAGAAAGCAGCAGAAGAACTTGAAGCCAAGCTGGCTGAAACCTTGGCCGGAGTCAAATAATGCAAACCACACTCCTTGCACAGCAGTTTGTGCCTTTGATGTTCATCGCACTGTTCGCCATACTGCTGACGGGCTTCCCTGTGGCTTTTGGCTTGGCTGCAACCGGACTGGGCCTCGGGTTTATTGGCATTGAGGCTGGCATATTCCCGGCGGCAATGTTTCAGGCGCTGCCGCTGCGTATTTTTGGCATCATGCAAAACGACACCTTGCTGGCCATTCCGTTTTTTACCTTCATGGGGATTATTCTGGAGCGCTCCGGCATGGCCGAAGACCTACTGGAAACCGTTGGCCAAGTGTTTGGCCCAGTGCGTGGCGGTGTGGCGATTGCCGTGATTCTGGTAGGTGCCTTGCTGGCCGCCACCACCGGTGTGGTGGCCGCAGCAGTGATCTCCATGGGCCTGATTTCGCTGCCGGTGATGCTGCGCTACGGGTACAGCCGCACCATTGCCACCGGTGCGATTACCGCATCAGGCACACTGGCGCAGGCGATTCCGCCGTCGCTGGTGCTGATTGTGTTGGCCGACCAACTGGGCCGGTCGGTGGGTGATATGTACTCGGGTGCGCTGCTCCCCGGCTTGCTGCTGGTGGGTTTGTACATTTTGTTCATTGTGGTGACTGCCATTTTCAAACCAACGCTGGTACCAGCTCTGCCACCCGAAGCGCTGCTGTTCAAAGAGGACAACGGCAAGTCTGGTCACCGTTCGCTGCTGGTGCTGTTTTTGGTGTGTGCAGCCGTAGGTTATGGCTGGGCGCAAGTTCACGATGGATTGATGACCAGCTGGCTGGAACGTGCTACCAAATCACCTGGCGACGAGATTGTGATTTTGTCCATGACGCTGGCTTCGCTCACCGGCCTGGCCCTGGCAATCGTCAACCGCGTGACCAAAATGGGCTTGCTGTCCAAATTGGCCGAGCAAGTCACCTTTGTGCTGATGCCACCGCTGATTCTGATTTTTCTGGTGCTGGGCACGATCTTTTTGGGTGTAGCCACGCCTACAGAAGGTGGCGCCATGGGTGCCTTGGGCGCACTGATTCTGGCCAAGGGAAAAGGCCGCCTGCACATGAGCATCTTGACACAGGCACTTGAAAACACCGCCAAGCTGGCCTCATTTGTGCTGTTTATCTTGATAGGCTCCACGGTGTTCAGCTTTACCTTCAATGCCGCCGACGGACACATCTGGGTGGAGCACCTGTTCAAAGACATGCCTGGTGGCGCTTGGGGCTTCTTGATTGTGGTGAACATTTTGGTGTTCATTTTGGGCTGTTTCATCGACTTCTTCGAGATTGCTTTCATTGTCATCCCGCTGCTGGCTCCGGTGGCCGAGAAAATCCTGCCTGGCCTGATTCCCGGCATGACCCCTGACCAGGCCATGATCTGGTTTGGCGTGATCATTGCGATGAATCTGCAGACCTCGTTCCTGNNTGCGCAGCGTGGCCGCCAAGTTTGACTATAAAGATAGGGTAACTGGCAAAACCATTGCGGCGGTAAAAACCACTGAAATCTACAAAGGCTCCATTGCCTTTATTTGCCTCCAGCTGACCATGTTGGTTGCGGTGATGATGTTCCCGAATCTGGTCACTGGCGGCATTGAAAAAGTGGAAACGCTCAATTCGGACCAGATCATGGAGCAGTTGCAAATGCCAGGTTCGGAAGAACCCGCGTCAGATGCGCCAGCTGACGCCGCCTCAGACGCTGACTCCGGCAAAGCACTCGATGCCGCCGCCAGCCCCGCAGAGGCCAAGGCGGACGACAACGACCCCATGAAGGCCATGCTGGACGCAGCGGCAAAGGATGCGGCCAAAAAGCCGTAGACCAGTAGCACCCCCGCATAGAAAGGGCCTGAGGGCCCTTTCTTTATTGGTTCATCCCCTTGCGTTGCTGAATCAAGTCAAACGCCAATCGGTTCGCAGGAGACGTGCGCAATCCCCATAAAAAAACCCCGCAAAGCGNNGGAACCACAGGTTCTGGTCGCGACGGAAGTTGGCATAGTCTTCGTAGACCTTTTTCCAGTTCTCGTTCTTGGCACTCACTTCTGCGTACAAGGCCATGGATTCTTTGTACGCCAAATCCATCACGTCTTTGGGGAAAGGCAAGACCTTGACCTTTTGGCCCACCAGCGCCTTCAAAGCACCGGGGTTGCGGGCATCGTACTTGGCTTGCATTTCGGTGTGTGCAAAAGCGGCAGCGGCTTCGACGATGGCCTTGTACTCGG
>DFWT01000147.1 GCA_002381045.1 Rhodoferax sp. UBA4127 | reverse complement strand
TCCTCGGCGGCTTCATCATCCTGTGGGCCGAGAAGCGCCCGCAAAGCGAAGCGCGCATCCAGAACCTCGACAGCATGACGCCTTTGGATGCACTCAAGGTGGGGCTGGTGCAGTGCCTGGCCATGATTCCGGGCACCAGCCGCAGTGGTGCCACCATCATTGGCGGCATGTTGATGGGACTGAGCCGCAAGGCCGCCACTGATTTTTCTTTCTATCTGGCCATCCCTACGCTGATGGGTGCCGGTGCCTACAGCCTGTACAAAGAGCGCGCCTTGTTGTCGCTGGCTGATGCGCCGATGTTTGCTGTGGGGCTGTTGGTGTCGTTCATCAGTGCCTGGCTGTGTATTCGCTGGCTGCTGCGTTTCATCTCCACCCACAGTTTCGTCGGGTTTGCCTACTACCGCATCGTGTTCGGGCTGGTGGTGCTGGCCACCGCCTGGACCGGCACAGTCCAGTGGGCCGCATGAGCCAAAGGCTCAGCCCAAACTCTTCAGATTCAGCAGTGCGGTTTCAATTGCCGCTGCCGTCACCTGTGGGATTTCCATAGGGAACAGGTGGCTGCCGTCGAGCATCATGATGCGGCCTTTGGTGATGCGCTGCGTCAAGGCCATGCCAACCCGGCGCACCTCTACCGAGCGGGTACCGCCAATGAACGCCACTGGACAGGACACCGGATGCGCTTTCAAAAATGACGGCATCTGATGCGGCAGCGTGTTGTAAACCGCTGTTTCTACGCTGCGGTCAAAGCTCAGCACGCGTTGGATTTGGTCGTTTTCAGTCGCCGCTTGAGTCCCATGGGTGGCGTAGTCTTCCAGAACTTGAGGGTGCCACTGGGCAAACACTTTTTTGCTTTTGAAATGCGCCACCACGGCCTCCACACTGGGCCAGGTTTGGCGCCGCCGTTGGCTGACTTTGGCGGGCGAAAACGAGTCCACCATGCCGGTGTGTTTGGACACGCGCACCATACCGGCCCGCCAGCCACCCAGAATGGGGGCATCCAGCAAAACCACGCCCTTTACCAAGCTGGGTTCCAGGCAGGCTGCCATCAAGCTCAGGTAACCCCCCAGAGAATGGCCTACCAGCCAGGCGGGTGCATTCTGGCGGGCAACTTCTTGCCGGGCAAAGGCCAACAATTCCTGGGTAAGGCTGGCCCAGTTGTCGTCGACGGGAAATCGCGGGTCGTGGCCCAACTTATCAGGTGCGGCCACTTGAATGCCACGCGGCTTGAGCGCTGCAAACAGCACGCCGTACACCGGGGCGGCGTAGCCATTGGCGTGGGAAAAAATGATGTTCAAAGTGTCAGATCAGCTTCTCTTTTGGGTTGCTGATTTTCCGCAGAGGCTGGTTTCGGCCCGATGAATGCATCAGCGGCACCTGTGTCTGTTCACCGTTCCACATGGGGTCTTCAATGCTGTCAAACACCTCGCGCAGCTTGACACCCCAACTGTTGTGCATCATCTTGAAATACGGGTTGTTCTCGTCAATACAGACCACCTTGTCGGTCTGGAACTGGTTAACCTCGTACACCACCATGTCCAGCGGCAAACCCACTGACAAGTTGGATTTGAGGGTGGAATCCATCGACACCAAGGCACATTTGGCGGCCTCGTCAAGCGGTGTCAGTGGCGTGATCACGCGGTCCAGCACAGGCTTGCCGTACTTGGATTCGCCCACCTGAAAGTAAGGCGTTTCGGGCGTGGCTTCAATGAAGTTGCCAGCCGAATACACCTGGAACAAGCGCATGCCTTCGCCCTTGATCTGGCCGCCAAAAATCAGCGACACATTGAACTCCACACCGGCCTGTTTCAGGGCGGCCGCATCGCGCTCATACACATGGCGAATGGCAGCGCCCAGCACTCGGGCGGCGTCAAACATGCTGTGGGCGTTCCAGATCGTGATGGGGTCGGCATCTTCGTCGTGGTCTTTGAGTTTTTCGACCTGCAAGATTTCCCGAATAGACTGTGAAATGCTCAGGTTGCCGGCGGACAAAAGCACCATGAAACGGTCATCGGGCTTTTCATAGACGATCATTTTGCGAAAGGTGCTGATCTGGTCCAGACCTGCATTGGTGCGAGAGTCGGACAAAAAAACCAGTCCGGCATTGAGTTTGATGGCGACGCAGTAAGTCATTGGCTGGCGTATTGAGGCAAATACAGGAGTGTATCGGGCCGGGTCGGTGGATTTGTGCGGTGCCCTGGCCGGGTGGTACCAAGGCAGAGGCAAGGGGCATTACCGTGGAGGGCAGTGAACCGGCAGGGCGACCGGGTCAGGNNGACCCGATCACCCTGCCTCAACCGCGTGGCTGAAGACGAATTTATAAGAAAAAAAGCGCTATCCCTTATGTGGATTGCGTTAGATGATATCAATTAAAAAGCAAATTTTGTGGTGATCGCCCAGGCTCCTAGAAGTCGTGGATGTCCTGGAAGTTCTGTAGTTTGGCACCGCCTCAACCATCCGTAAGGCGTGGTGATTGGGTCAGGTGACCGGGCTTTGGGGAGGCAAGGCGTGCGACTATATACCGTGGCATGCTGAGGCAGAACCCGCGCGTGATTGCACCCCAAAACCGCATGCACCTGACCCAGTCGCCACGCCGTGCCCCAAAGCACCCAGCCGCACCGCGCGCAGAGGCACCCAGTTACCGCGCCGTTACGAGAGGTCTGCCCTTCAGTCCCGCTGTACCAGCTTCTTCAGTTGGTACAGCGCCTCCAGCGCTTCCCGTGGGCTCAGTTCATCAGGATTTATGGCCTTGGCCCAGGTTTCTACTGCGCTATCAGCTACAGCTTCAATAGCGGGTGCTGCAGCAAACAAATCAACCTGCGCTTGGGCCTGGGTGGCGTGGTTTTCCAGCGCTTCCAGCGTGTGACGAGCCTGGTTGACCACTGCGGCGGGCATGCCGGCCAATCTTGCCACCTGGATGCCATAGCTTTTGCTGGCCGGGCCGCTCTGGATCTCATGCAAGAACACGATGTCGCGGCCGGATTCGGTGGCGCTCACATGCACGTTCAGCGCTGCATGGTGGGTGGCCGGGAACTCGGTCAGCTCGAAATAGTGGGTGGCAAACAGGGTGAAGGCCTGAGTTTTATCGTGCAACTGAGTGGCAATAGCACTGGCCAGCGCCAGCCCGTCAAAGGTGCTGGTGCCGCGGCCAATTTCGTCCATCAGCACCAATGACTGCGGCGTGGCGCTGTGCAGAATCTGCGCGGCTTCCAGCATCTCCAGCATGAAGGTGGACTGNNGATTTGCCGCCCATGTTGGGGCCGGTGATGATTTGCATGCGCTGCTTGGGGCCAAGGTGGGTGTCGTTGGCAATAAACGCGCCCGAGCTGGTCTCTGCCAGGCGCGCCTGCACCACCGGGTGGCGACCCTGCACGATGTCCAGACAAGGCTCTTTGGCAAACTGCGGTGCACACCAGTCCAGGGTCAGGCTGCGCTCGGCCAGGGCGCACAGGGCGTCCAGAGTGGCGAGCGCTCGTGCCAGCCTGGTCAGTGCGGGCACATGTGGCTGCAGGGCGTCCAGCAACTGCTCATAAAGCCACTTCTCGCGCGCCAGGGCACGCTCCTGGGCGCTCAGGGCTTTGTCTTCAAATGCTTTGAGCTCGGGGGTGATGAAGCGCTCGGCGTT
>DFWT01000110.1 GCA_002381045.1 Rhodoferax sp. UBA4127 | reverse complement strand
CGCTTTGGTTAGAGTCGGTCAACTAATTCAAGAGGCTGGCGTACCTGCAGCGCCCGAGTTAATCAGCGAGGCAGTCAACCTGGTCATTTCTATCAGTAGAAATGCGACGGGTCGGATGATTGATGAAATCGCCAAAGTGATCAACTGGTCGAGCGCCATTGGTTTTCAGCTGAATCGAATTGGATGAGACAGAAACGTAATGCGTGACCCTGTGCCATTCAATCACCTTCATGACAAACTCATCAACACCATTTTTATTCAAAGAACCTATGGCAAGTTAATGTTGGCCCTTGAGTTGCTGTTTGTCTGCGCCATGCAACTTGACATTGTGGCCGGTAATTTGTATGGTCAAACAGCCTGCCTTGTGGGTGGCATGGTGTTTGTCAAATTGGCACACCTTGCAACCCAATCAGGAATCGGTAAGGCGGCTCAAATAGAGTACGCAATCAAACAAAAAAACAGGGTCAGGGATGCGCATCAACAATATATTGTCAGGTTACTTCGGCGAGCGGCGACCGCAAGGGTCGTGGCGCAATCATCGGGTTTTCGGTCTGCCATAAAAGCAATCGTTGCAGTTGAACTGCAGGTGCGCTCCATTGTCAAATCGGTCCTGTCCACGGTGACCGAGACGCTCACCCCAAAACTCTTCCCGTGCCCGCCAACCGCCAGCGCGTGAGCGTCGGCGGATCTTCGATCCCGCCCGCTGGCTGCGTGGGCGCGCAAAACCTCCAAGAATCTCGCTGGGATCAACTTTTAATAGTTGATCAGAATGCAAAGTTTGGAATTGTTGACTGCTGCCGAGGTTGCGGTCATTCTCAAGATCAGTGAAGCGTCCATTTGGAATTGGCAATACGGGCGCAAGACGCCACCGGTCGGCTTCCCACCCCCTGTAAAAATTGGCGCATCGGTTCGGTGGCGGTCATCGGACATTCAGGCGTTTATCTTGGGTTTGCCACCCACGACCACCGGTCGAATCCCACTGCCCGAATTGGCTCCGGCTAGCTCGACCGCGGTCGTGCTGACCAAGCCGGTACGTGGCCGTGGTCGGCCTCGCAAGGTCCAGACTGGCGCGTCGGGTTGATGCGGCAAATAAGGACCTTCGAAGAAAACCTGGCACTGGTCAAGGCACGGGTGCAACAAGCTGCAGCACTTCAACAAGTTAGTGCAAATAGACCTTTGAATGTGCAACTGCCACTGTGGGCCGAGGTCTGCCGGGGTGTTCCCAACAGCGTCCTGCGGTCAGCACTGTTTGGCGTGGTACGACGTGGCCCCAGGTCTTTTCAGCAGCGCGTGCAAAAAGCCAGCGTCGAAGGTGTGAAGATCATTCACACCGGGCCGCAACTGGATCAGGCGGATCTGGATGTTTGGGAACAAGCTCTGCAGCTGGCCAGAACGGGCGGGTTGGGGTGCCGGATTCAGTTCACGGCATCACAATTCTTAAAGAGCATTGGACGTGGCAGTGGCAATAGCCAGCATGAGTGGTTGAAAGGGGCGTTTGCGCGGCTGGCGGCCAGCGTGGTGGAAATCAAGGATGGACACCGGGCATATTTCGGGGCCATCCTGAGCCATGGCGGCAGGGACGATCAGAGTGGCCGTTATGTGATTGAAATGAATCCGAAGCTCATCGAGCTCTATGGCCTGGACGGCTGGTCAAGTGTGGAATTTGGCCAGCGCATGGCACTCAAAAAGCGGCCACTCGCCCAGTGGCTGCATGGGTATTACAGCTCCCATGCCAAGCCCTTCCCTGTCAAAGTTGAAACCTTGCACCGGCTGTGCGGCAGTCAAAATTCCAGCATCAAAGGGTTCAAACAGGACCTGAAGTCAGCTCTGGAAAAACTAGAAGAAGTTACCGACTGGACCTGGAAAATCGATGATTCAGATTTGGTGCACTTGTCAAAACTGCCAACTCCGAGTCAATCACGTCACCTGCTAAAGCGCGCACGTTTTCCTCATTTCAAGTAAAATTCTTCTACTTATATAGATTTTAAGGCATTAAAAGATATAAATATGGCAGATTTTTCGCTTGCCATCCCTGAAGAAGTTTGCGTCACCTTTGGCCAGCGCGCTCGTGCTCGCCGGTTAATGCTGAACCTCAGTGTTGAAGAGTTGGCCGCGCGCGTGGGCATTTCAATCAAAACGCTCAGCAACTTCGAGCGCACGGGCCGATGCACGTTTGAGACCTTCGTGCGTGTGCTGGAAGCACTGGACGCGCTGCCCGACTTGCAAAACGTATTGATCACCCATTCACTCAACATTGAAGACATGCGACTGAGGGCTGCGGTGCGCACGCGCCAACGTGCGTATTCCAAGGCGCGAAAGGTAGCAAAGTGAAGGAACTCACGGTCACCTACCAAGGCTTGGGTACCTCTTTTGTCCTAGGCACACTTGCTGATGATGGCCAGGATGTGCTTTTTCAGTACGCGCCGCAAGCGCTTGAACGCGGACTACAGTTGTCACCCATTCGTCTGCCGCTGCGTGCGCCTGCTTATCCAGATCGCAGGGCTGATTACACGCAACTTCACGATGTGCCCGGGCTCATCTATGACTCCTTGCCTGATGGCTGGGGTTATCGCCTGATGCATCGCCGCATGAGGACACGTGGGATTGACCCGGACAAGGCTTCGACCCTCGACCGACTGGCCTATCTCGGGGCAAATACCATGGGGGCGCTTACCTATGCCCCAGCCCTCCCTGATGTCCTTGACGGCCAAGACCTGACTTTATTGGACCTCGCTCAAGAGGTGCAAGCCGTCTTGGTGGACGATAGCCATGAAGTCCTGGCCGAATTGGCGCGCGCTGGTGCGTCGTCGGCAGGAGCGCGACCAAAAGCCTTGGTCTATTTCAACCCTGACACAGGTCAGATGAGCACGCAAGCGAGCGCTGTGCCCAACGGGCAAGCTTGGCTGGTCAAGTTCCCTGGTAGCGATGATGCATCAGACAGCTCTGCACTTGAGGAACTGTATGCCCGGATTGCACACCAATGCCAGCTGGGCATGACCAAAACTCAGTTCTTTGAATTGCCGGGGGGCCGCACCGCATTTGCGACCCAGCGATTTGACCGCCGTGGTGAGCAGCGCGTCCATGTGCATTCATTGGCGGGGCTTTTGCACGCCAATTTCCAGGAGCCATCGGTCAGTTACGAAGACTTCTTTCGCGTCACACGTCGGCTGACTCGCGACCAACGCGAGCTAAAAAAAGCCGTTCAGCGCTGTGTCTTCAACATCCTCATGAACAACCGCGATGACCACGCTAAAAACTTGTCGTTTCTGCTCGAAGCCAACGGCAGTTGGCAACTTGCCCCACCGTATGACCTGACCTATTGCCCTGGCTATAAGGGCGAACATTTCATGGACGTGGCAGGTGTTGGGGCAGCACCCGAGCGCGCTGATGTTGTCAAGTGTGCCAAAGCGGCAGGACTGCCGGTGGCGGTTGCAGCGCAAGCCATTGACGAACTTCTAGAAATCGCCACCCCAAAGCTGCTGTTGGAACTGGTAAAGATGCTTCCCTTGCGCACCGAGACTGTGAAAACAGTTCACCGCGCCATGCAGCTCAACTACGCACGTCTGGCCCCGTGAGAGGGTTCAGCCAAATCAATGAGCCCGCGCGTCAAATCAGGTCACTGTGACCCAGTTGTCCAGTTGCAAGCCAGGCACCTTGGCAAACTCACGGATGTTGTTGGTGACCAGCAGGGCTTGTTGGCTCAGGGCGTGGGCGGCAATCATGGTGTCCAATGAGCCGATAGGGGTGCCACGGCGCTCTAGGTCAGACCGCAGGTCGCCATAGGCCCAAACAGCAGCCGTGTCAAAAGGCATGATCGTCAGCGGGGCCAGAAACATCTCCAGTGCCTGGCGGTTGCGTGCCGAGCCACTTTTGGCCACCCCAAACGCCAACTCTGCGGCAACCACGCTGCAAACCCCAATGTCTCCCAGCTGATACTGCTGAAAACGCGCCAGTACCACAGGGGGTTTGGCGTTAATGATGTAGATGCAAATGTTGGTGTCAAGCAGGATCATGGTGCAATTTCTGCGCGAATCTGGTCGTCAGGTTGCTCCCGCGTCAACACAAAGCCAGGCTCAAAAGCAGCCAGCCCAGCCTCCAGCGTTTGCCAAGGGTCATTCATCGGCAGTAACAACACGCCATTGCCAAAATGTTTCACGACCACCTCAGTGCCGACAAACCGGTACTCTTTGGGCAGCCGAACGGCCTGACTTCGGCCGGATTGAAAAAGACGTGCTGTGTCCATGTGCATCTCCAAAATTGATTACTACCAATGATAGCTACCAGTTGTCGAAATGTCCATCTCGCCGGCCACCGCCGGTTAAAAAGTCGGTTGCAGCAGAGACGCTGGATAAAAGTTGGATTTCCTCTAATCGACTACATCGCGCTCAGCCCAATGCAGGAGCGCCTTTGAACGCCGCAGATTAGAGATAGATTAAAGACAGATTAGCTGCTTTTTGCACCACTCCCAAGCCATTGATTCGGCTGGAGATTTTGAACATTTTTAGTTGGTCGCGGTATGTGCTATGCCGTGCGCCGGTACCTGCTATGCCGTGGTTTGGTATGCGCTATGCCGTGCCGGTATCTGCTATGCCGTGCTGGCCGGTATGTGCTATGCCGTGGTTTTGTGGATAACTCACCGTGATTTGCCCCGCTTGCACACCAGCGGTATCAAGCACCAGCCAAACAGGCCGGTGTCNNATCCCAGGTGGCCCACGCTGGCCCCGCCCTGCCCTGGGACGGCCCGATCACCACGATTGTCAACAACCTGACTGGACCTGTGGCCACCGGCATTTCCACCGTGGCCTTCCTGGCAGCCGGTGCGGCCCTCATTTTTGGTGGTGACGACTTGGGTGGCATTGCAAAGAAACTCTTGTACGTGGTACTCGGTGTCGCGCTGATCGTTTTTGGCGCCAACTTCCTGAGCATGATCGGCCTGGTCAACAGCGGTGCGTTGATCTAACGGTCCGTCATTTCTGATCGCAAATTGTGGCTGACCAACATTCTGACAACGTCGCCGATTTTTCCGTGCCGCTGCATCAATCGATGCTCAGGCCCATGTTGCTGCTGGGTGCCGAGCGCGAGCTGATCCTGGCGCTCGGCATCGTGGCTGGCGTGTTCATTGTTTCGCTGTTTCAACTCTGGGCAGCAATTTTTGGTCTGATGCTATGGGCAGTCGGCGCCTGGGTCTTGACCCGTGCGGCCAGTTTTGATCCCCAACTCTCCAAGACGTTTGGGCGCAGTCTGCGATATCGCAAGCTCTACAAGAGCGTGGCAACACCGTTTGCACCGCCCCGCACATTCGGAGACTGACCATGCTCTTGAAAGAATTTCGCAGCCAGGCCCAAGGGCTGCCTGATCTGCTTCCCTGGGCGGCGCTGATCGACAACGGCGTGGTGCTCACCAAATCCGGCGGCTTGCTGGCGGGCTTTGAATTCCGTGGACCGGATCTGGACAGTGCCACCAAAGAGGAATTGGCCGCGGTCTCGGCGCGCATCAATGCCGCCCTGGCACTCGATGATGGCTGGAGCTTGCATGTAGATGCCATGCGTCGTCAATCCCCTGGTTACCCGGTGGACGGCGCTTTTCCGGACCGAACCACCCGAATGCTGGACGATTGCCGACGTCTCGCCCATGAAGGCGACTCGGCTGGATTTCAGAGTGACTACAGGCTTGTCTTGTGCTGGCATCCGGACCCAGATGCCGCAGCAAAGGCCGAGATGCTGTTTGTGGATGGTGCGCAAACGACCGGGGTGGCAGAGCGCAGCCTGCTCCGTTTCAAAACCGCCATTGCTGAAATCGAATCACGCCTGGCCGGAACCCTCAAAATCCGTCGCCTGCTGGACACCGTCGACACAGAGACTGGGGCTGTGGAAAGTCAACTTCTGGCGCATCTGGCGGCCTGTGTTGCTCTGGAGCCGCGTTCCAGTTTCGCCATGGGCATGGTGCCGATGTACCTGGATTCAGTACTGGGTCAACACGACTTTTTGACTGGGTTTGAGCCGCGGATTGACGATAAGACAGCCATATGCATTGCCGTCACCGGATTTCCTGGATCCAGCTTCCCAGGCCTTCTGGACTTCTTGTCACGCCTGCCTGTGGAATACCGCTGGTCAAACCGCTTCATCTTCATGCCGGTGCGTGAGGCAGACAAGGCCTTGGGAAAGTACCGATCCAAGTGGGCGCAAAAGCGGCTTTCACTGATGAATTTGATGCGCTCAAGCCAAGGTGGCGGTGTCACGCACGTGAATGCGGATGCGGACGATATGGCAGCCGATGCGGTGGCGGCCATGGCGGAGGCCAGCAGCGGCCTGGTGCGATTTGGTTATTACACCAGCGTCGTATTGCTCTCCAGTGCGAATCTCCAGCAATTGCGTGATGCAGCTCAGTACGTGACCAAGATGATCGCCAACGCCGGGTTTTCAGCGCGGGTCGAATCCGTCAATGCGGTGGAAGCCTACCTTGGCAGCCTGCCTGGCAACCTGTTTGCCAATGTGCGCCGCCCACTGGTCAACACCTTGAACCTGGCGCACCTGCTGCCACTCACGGCGATTTGGGCCGGGCCGGAGGTCCATCCCTGTCCTTTTTATCCCGAGCATTCAGCCCCGCTGCTGCAAGCCAAAACCGATGGCGCCACTCCGTACCGGCTCTGCCTTCACACCGGCGATTTGGGACATACGGCCATCATCGGCCCGACCGGTTCGGGCAAGTCCACCCTGCTGGCCACACTGGTGGCACAGCACTTTCGGTATCCGGCTGCGCAAGCCTTTGTCTTTGACAAGGGCTATTCGATGTTTCCCTTGGTGGCGGCCGCCGGTGGTGAGCATTACGACATTGCGGGTGAATCCGACAACATCACCTTTTGCCCCTTGGGACGCATTGATGATGAAGTCGAACTCTCCTGGGCGGCTGAATGGTTGGAAAGCTTGGCCGAGCTGCAAGGTGTGGCCATGTCACCGGAATTGCGCAAGGAACTCTTTCGTGCGGTGAACCAGTTGGCTGCCTCCACAGACTGCGCGGAGCAGCGCACGCTGTCAAACTTCCTGCTGACCTTGCAAGACAACCGTCTGCGTGAAGCCCTGGAGTACTACTCACTGCGCGGTTCTGCTGGGCGTTTGCTGGATGCCGAGAGCGATGGCTTGCAGGCGGACATCTTCCAGGTGTTTGAGTTGGAACAACTGATGGCGCGCGGAGAAAAAATTGTTTTGCCGGTCCTTGCCTATCTGTTTCACCGGCTTGAACAACGCTTTCACGGTCAACCCAACTTGTTGGTGCTCGACGAAGCCTGGATCATGTTGGGTCACCCCGCATTCAGGGCCAAGATTCGCGAGTGGCTGAAGGTGCTGCGCAAGTCGAATGTGGCGGTCATTTTTGCCACCCAGTCCCTGAGCGATTTGTCGCGCAGTGGCATTGCCGATGTGATCTTTGAATCCTGCCCCTCAAAAATCCTGTTGCCCAACCCGCAGGCCCAGACCGAAGCCTTGAGCGGCCTGTACCAAGCGATTGGACTCAACCGTCGGCAAATCCAGATCGTCAGCAACGCGGTGCCCAAACGGCAGTATTACCACCTGCACCCGGACGGATCCCGCGTTTTTGAATTGGGACTGACGGCGCCAGAAATGGCGTTTGTGGGTGCCAGTGGACGCGAAGATTTAACGCGGATTCGACATCTGCAAAAGCTCGATGCACGCGGTTGGCCGTCTACCTGGCTGCGCGAACGCGGCCAGTTCGATGCGGCACGCTTATGGGAGAGTTATTGACTGTGACAGGTCAGCACCCGAGAGGGTGTCCCGAATTTTGTGTAAACGGGGCGTGAGGTTTATGGCTTTGGCATCCTCTCCTCGAACTGGATGGTAAACCGGGTCAATGCAGCTTTCCAGTCTCTGAGCGGCATTGTCCATTTCTTGCTGATGTTGGCCAAGGCCAGATAGAACAGTTTGAGCAATGCATCATCACTGGGGAATGAGCCCCGGTTCTTGGTGATTTTGCGCAAACTCATGTTCACCGACTCGATGGCGTTGGTGGTGTAAATCACCTTGCGAATGTCTGGCGGGTAATCAAAGAACGGCGTAATGCGGCTCCAGTTGCTGCGCCAGGATTTGACGATGGTCGGGTAGTCAGCACCCCACTTGTCATCGAATTCATTGAGCCGGATTTGAGCCTCATCTGCGGTGGATGCGCCGTAGATAGTTTTCAGATCAGCCGCCACCACCTTGCGCAACTTCCAACTTACGTAGTTCAGGCTGTGGCGCACCATGTGCACTAGGCAAAGCTGTACGGCCGTCTTGGGGTACACCGCTTCAATGGCTTCAGGGAAACCTTTCAAGCCATCCACGCAGGCAATAAAGATGTCGGCCACACCCCGGTTCTTGAGTTCGGTGACCACCTGAAGCCAGAACTTGGCACCCTCGCTCTGGGCTATCCACAGGCCCAGAATTTCTTTCTCACCAGACATGCTGATCCCCAGGGCCAGGTAAACAGCTTTGACTCGCACAGCACCGGCATCACGCGTTTTGACGTGGATGCAGTCCAGATAGACGATGGGATACAACGCGTCCAGGGGGCGGGCCTGCCAGGCTTTGGCCTCGTCCATGACGGCGTCGGTCACCGAGGAGATCAGAGTGGGCGAGACCTCAGTGCCGTACATCTCTTCCAAATGACTCTGGATTTCACGCACCGTCATGCCACGGGCATAGAGCGACAGTATCTTGTCGTCAAAGCCGCTCCAGCGGGTCTGATGCTTGGTGATGATTTGCGGCTCAAAACTGGCATGGCGATCGCGTGGAATCTCTATGGGCAATTCGCCAAAGTCCCCTTTGAGGGTTTTCTTGCTCTTGCCGTTGCGGGTGTTGCCAGACGCGTTGGCAACGGCTTCATGCTTGGCGTGGCCCAAGTGTTGGGCCATTTCGGCTTCCAGGGCACGTTCCACCAACTTTTTAGTTAGCAGCTTGAGCAGGCCGTTCTCACCAATGAGGTCTTCAGGTTTCTTGTAGTCAGCCAACAGGCTGTCAATCAGTTCGTTCGTTACGGTCATGTCGCTTCTTTCTTGAAGGACGGCAGTTTCCTGCCAAAAGACCGTTTACACAAAACTTCTTACACCCTCGCACCCGAGCACCTGGCCCGACGCTCGCACAGAGCTCCCCTGTGTCACCACGGTTTTACTGGTTGTTTGACCGTGGGAGGGCCACTGTCGCATTCGAGCTATTTTTAAGTGTGAATGGCTGCAAGTGCTTCAGGATTGACCGCGACGATCTTGAGCAATGCCCGCGCAGGGCCCGCGGGACGCACTCGTCGTTGTTCCCAGTTTTGCAGCGTCTTGGGTTTGACGCCAATCAGGTAAGCAAAACGGCTCTGCGACAGGCCGGTGTTTTCGCGAATCGCCTTCACGTCGGGTTCAGGAAACTCCCTAACGCGCACGCCAGGCACCTTCTTGCCACGCATGTGCCGTCCCATGTCTTGCACACTGCTGAGCAACTCTTCAAATTGTTTTTCATTCATCTCGATTCTCCGTTTTGATCACCGCTTGCATCGCCTGCGCCAACCGCCGCAACTGGTCTGGGCTCAAGTTAGCGGTAACGTACTTTGCGTAGGCATAGACCAAGTAGCACTGCTCTTTGCTCACCCAGTGGTCATAAATCACCCGGGCGCCACCACGTTTTCCCCGGCCAGGCAACGCAACACGTAACTTGCGCAAACCTGCGCCGCCTGGGATCACACCACCAGCGTCAGGTTTTGCCGGTAACGTGCTCTACAACTCGGTCAAATCTTCGTCCGAAAACAGGTCATCTGCACAACGAATGAAGATGGGAAGTTCAACAAAAACCATTTTGGCACTATCTGCTAGAAGCGCATAACTTTGCAACTCTCCACCTCAGACCAGCACCAACTTGCATCTGTCCGGTATGGGGCAACAGCACCCACACAAGGAAATTCCGATGAAGTTCAGAAAGTTGCTTCTCCGCGCGACCTTACCGGTTGCATTTGCTTTTGCCTTGATGCCATCCGCTCATGCCGGTGGCGGCGGGTTTGTCGGTGCNNCAGCAGCAAATCCAGATGTACCAAAACATGTACCAGAACACGCTTGGCATTCCGATTCAGGCGTGGAGTGGCATCGCAGGCCGTTTGACGTCCTTGGTCAGCACGATACAAAACACCCAGGGTATTGTGAATGCCACCGTCAATTCCATCACCGATATGCAAACGACCTACGGCAATGGCAATTTGCTNNGCATTGCAGCAACTGGGCTACAACGCCAATAATTTCTCGACCACGCAAAGTGCTTTGCAGCAGATTCAGCTTGCATCACAATCCTCAGCCGGTCGCCTTCAGGCGATTCAGGCTGGCAATCAAATTGCCGGCATCATGGTCAATGAAACACAAGCCCTGCACGGAACCATCATTGCGGCGGAACAGGCGCGATTGAATGCGGTCGCCAAGCAGGAAAACGAGAAGTACCAGGACGAAATCCTGTACCGCAACTTCTTTCGCAACCACTCCGGCAAATACTGAGCGGCGTGTTGGTGATGCGTACAACGCTTTTCCTGCTGCTGTTCGCTATCGCGCCGTTGGCGAATGCCGCGGGCATGATGGACACGCTGGTCAGTCAAGTTCAAGGCGCATCCGGTGGCTGGATGTCAAGTGCCTTGGGTTATGCCAAAACCCTGTTCTTTGGTTTGGCTGCGATTGAATTCGCCTGGTCGGCCATTCAGCTCACCCTGAAGAAATCAGAACTTTCCGAGATCATGGTCGGGACCTTGTTCAAGGTCATGTCACTCTCATTTTTTGCCATGGTGCTGATCAAGGCGCCCGAGTGGATTCCCGCCATCATCAATTCCTTCAAGGCGGCTGGTGCGGGTGTGGGTGGCACGTCGGTTTTATCGCCATCGGCGGTGTTTGACCAGGGTCTGCAAGTGGCCGCCAGTCTGATGCAGTTCTCCAACGACGCGGCACCCAGTACCGGCAGCATGATCATCAACACCTTGACCAACTCTGGTCAGGGCCTTGGCAAATTCATGTTGAGCGCCATCATTGTTGGCGTTGCCTCTGTGTTCATCATTCTTGGCTACGGGCTGATTGCCGTTCAACTGCTGATCACCCTGGTCGAGTCGTATTTGATCATTGGCGGCGGCGCCCTGATGCTCGGGTTTTCCGGTTCGCGCTGGACGCACAATTTGTCCGAGAAATACTTTGGTTATGCGATTTCCATTGGCGTCAAGCTGTTCACCATTTATTTGATCATTGGCTTTGGTGACAGCTTCACCCAAGCGCTGAAGGACACCATTGCGGCGGCCTACGCGGCGCATCCCGAAGGCCCTAGTTTTGGTGACTATTTGGGTGTAGGGGGTGCGTCGCTGTTCTACGGCGTGACCGGTTACATGGCACCAGGTCTGGCCGGATCGATGCTCAATGGCACGGTGGCGATGTCTCTGCAAAGCGCGGGCACGGCGGCCGGTATGGTGGGCGGTGCACCTGTGGCTGCAGGGCTGGCCACCAGTGCCGCCGGTGCACGTGCTTTGGGGCTTGCGGGCGGCGCCATGGGCGCATTGATGCCCGTTCAAAAAGCGGCCGGTGCCATTGGTGGCTCATCTGCTGGCATTGGATTTGGCGGTGGCATCAGTGGCGCGGTCAACCCTGTCAACCCTTTTCAAGCCAGCACGGTCGCAAGCAGTGGTGGCCATGGCGTACCTGGTCAATCAGGTGCTTTTGGCCAGGCCGGTACAGCGGTTGGTTTGGGTCGTGGCGCTGGCAGTGACCTCGGTGCGCGTTCACCCTCGTCTTCTCCTACGCCTATTGACAGTCCAGTCAAGGGGCAAAGCTTAAAAGCTGGCGGGCTCAATGTTCTTCAAACCGAAGCGCCCGGTTTTGTTGACCCGCGTTTTGATCCATCTGCAGGTCCAAGGGCTGGAGATACCGGCAACGGTCATCAAAGCAGCAACGACACCGGCGGCATGTCCGCCAATTCATTCGATGTGCGGTCTGCCCAGCAACGATTTGAGGCTGACTACAGGCAAGAACCAAGAGGCGTGGCAGACAAGCTCAACAGCTTTTCAAAGCGCTTGCAATACGCTGCGGATCGCAGAAAACCGCATTGGGTGAGCGATGGCCATGTAGGCCATGCACCTGGCTTGCGCATGGGGCTCGATTCTTGAGGAATCACCATGGAGCCATTGCAAAAGATTGAGAGCTACCTCGTTGCCCGAGGTTGCGACATCCACAAAGTCAAAGACCATTTGGTTGAATTTCGTCTGGCCGGTGAAACCAGTCGAACACCCGGTGGGCGACTGTCCTTGGCACGCGATGGCTCTCTGAAAATGTGGCATCGCTATGCAGAAAAGGATTGGCAGCGGGCGAGCCTTGGCTTGCCGCAGGCGACATCCCTCTTGGCGACAAATCGACCCCGGCGCTGCGGGCGCATGTCGACCAGCTGACCGTGGACCAAGAACTGACAGCACTGGACAAAGTACCCAAATTTTCGTCTGTACCAGGACAACTGCGCTCGTATGACCCGGAACAAGTGTGGCGAGCGGCGGATGCGTCCTTGCGGGCGGCTGGTCTGATTCCGTCACGTTTGCACGGGCGCTACTGCGATGCCTCCGATCAAAAACCGGTCTACAAACTGCTGGTGTCCAACGACGGTCTTGCAACCGCCTTTTCGTTTCGCAGCGACATTGATCTTCCTGTGCCATGGCGAGAAGGCAGGCCAATCAATGATGGCAAGAAAACCATGTTCGTCACGGGACGCGATCTGGGGCTGGATGGCGATCTTGCGGCATCCCGGACTTCACCTGCTTTGCCGCGCCCGGTGAAAGTGCCTGAATTTCATTCGGCTGATATGGACCTGAATCGAGACAGCATCAAGTCATGGATGGCTGCTGAAATCCCGCCTGCTGATCATCGGCACCTTGTCAAAGCTAATGCCGTTTTGGATGGCTCGGATTTACGGGTGTACCCCAGGGGTCATAGATATGTCGGCACGATGATGGCCCCCATGTTTCGCCCAGATCCGTTGGGCAGGCCAGGCATGGTGGAGTTGTGCGGTGTGCAACACCTGATGCCCAAAGTCGCGTTCCACACCGACAAACTCATGGCCAAAGGCTCTCTAACCGTAGGCGCCTTTGTGCCTTTTCCTGCGCCTGATGCATTGATGAAAGCAATTGCCAGCGATGGGTTGGTCTCAATGCAGGATTGGTTGGCAGTCGCTGACAAAACGAAGCCGCTGGTGATCTGTGAGGGGGTGGCAACCGGACTTGCGATTCAGCAAAGCGGTGCGGGCAACTCGCTTTGCGCGCTGTCGTCGAACAATGTGATGGCAGTCGCCAGATGGGTCAAGCAAACAGGCATGTCTGATCTGTTTTCAGGGGTCGTCATTGCAACCGATCACGACATCGGCCGGACTGAGTCTGGCAGACTCAAATCAAACGCCATCCCACGGGCTTTGGAAGATGCAAAGGTGACGGGGTTCGCTTTGGCCGTGCCTCCCGCGGCAAGTCAAGTTGGCACCGATGCGCGGGACCTGCTCGGCCAAGGGGGTCCCCAGGCCGTGCGCAACTTCATTTCTAGCGCTGCACCGGCTGCCGACGTGGAGAAGGCGAGGGCTGACATTTTTTTGTCGGTGAAAAAGGACCAACTGGCTGCTGAGCCGGAATTTGAACGGTAAAACCAGACGGGAACAGGCCGCGCAGTGACCAGATGGGAGGTCAGTTAACAAGCTGGTTGGCTTGCAACGCATTCATCGGGTGAGGGTGAGTTGCATGTAACGCCTGAAGTGAAGAGCTTCGCTTTCTTTCTTGAAATGATATGAATCATAGGGTACTATCATATTACATCCGATGTTTTGTATCAGTGAATCCCAAGAACCAACCATCCCAGCGAAATCGTGTTGTGACCCATCTGCAGGCCACGGGCATGTCGCGCCTCAGTGAATTGACTGCAAAGGGCATTACTGCCGCAACGGTGTCGCGCCTTGAGCGAGAGGGCGTTCTCGTTCGCCTTGCCCGAGGGCTGTATCAGCTGGCAGACGCATCTCTCGATGTGAATCACACCCTTGCAGAGGCATCCAAACTTGTTCCCAAGGGGGTCATCTGCCTGACGTCGTCCCTGGCGTTCCACAATTTGACTGACCAGATTCCACCCAAGGTCTGGATGGCCATTGGTTCGAAAGACTGGCGTCCCACATTTGAATATCCGCCGGTTCGTTTCGCTCGTTTTTCAGGGCCACGCCTGCTACTTGGCGTGGAAAGTCACATCATTGACGGGGTATCCGTACCGATCTTCGGCGTGGCTAAAACCATTGCAGACTTGTTCCGGTATCGGCAGACCGTCGGCGTCAACGTCGCGCTGGAAGGACTGCGCGAGGCACTCAGACAAAAAAAGGCTTCTCCCGCCGAAATAGCAAGAGAGGCGGTTGACGCCAAAGTCTGGAAAATCATGGAGCCGTACATGAGTGCATTGACATCCCATGGCTGAGCCCAAGAAACCGCGAGACGTCGGCACCTCGGTGCGCGCCCGCCTGCTCACGCTGGCACGCCAGAAGGGACAGGCCTTTGACCTTTTGCTGACGCGCTATGCCAATGAGCGACTTCTGCATCGGCTCAGCCTGTCGCCCCATCGCAGTCAGTTCGTACTCAAGGGTGCGATGTTGATGACGACTTGGTTCGATGATCCGCACCGTCCGACACGCGACGTTGATTTTTTGGGATANNGACGTTGATTTTCTGGGTTTTGGCGATTCGGCTCCGGATGCGATGCTCGTCACGTTTCGTGAGATCTGCACCATTGAGGTAAACGACGGCATGGTGTTCGACATCGATGCGCTGCGCGTGGAGTTGATTCGAGAAGAGATTGAGTATGGTGGCTTGCGTCTTCGCACCACCGGGACACTCGCTGGTGCGCGTATTACCGTCACCATTGACATCGGCTTTGGCGATGCCATTGAGCCCGGCCTTGACGAAGTCAATCTGCCGGTCCTGCTCGATCTGCCACAGCCTAGATTGCGCGTCTACGCCCGCGAGACGGTGATTGCCGAAAAATTTCAGGCCATGGTCATGCTCGGATTGGCCAACAGCCGTATGAAGGATTTCTATGACGTTTGGATTTTGAGTCGAAGCTATGAATTTGATGATGACCGCCTGCCTCGGGCCATCGCGGCCACGTTCGAGCGGCGTGGCACGGCCATTCCGCTTGAGGCACCCGTGGCATTGACGCAGGCTTTTGCGTTCGACTCAAGCAAGCAGCAACAGTGGGCTGCATTCGTTCGCGATTTGGCCATCGGAATCCCGGCTCTTGACACGGTGGTGACAGACCTCGCCGCATTTTTGATGCCAAACGCGCAACGTGCAAGAGACCGGTCTTAGCTTGATCGGCTGGGTTCTTGCGATTGCCGCAATGCTTTCGGCTTACATCAGGTAGTTTTCCCGTCGGTTGGCACTGCCCTGCGTGCCCTGGTAATCAATGTCCATTTTGAGTTGCTTGCGCCAGATCGGTATTTGGCAACAGCACTCAATTAGGACGCTTGCATGTCAAAACAGAATCCATACCTTAACGCTCGCCGGGAGTGGGATGAGCGATACGGTGGGTTGATCTCACGCGCGCGCAATTGGCAACTGATTGCCGCTGGCTCCTTGGCCGTCGCGGTTGTGGCGGTGGTCGGCATTGCATTCATTGGTGCCCAATCAAAGATTCAGCCGTTTGTGGTTGTCACCGATCAACTTGGCTCGCCTGTTGCTGTGGCCCGTCCTGCGCCGGTGGCCAAGGCTGATTTGGACAAACGCTTGATGGTGGCCCAACTGGCAGCCTTCATCAAAGACGTCCGCTCCATGTTGCCCGATGCGGTTGCCCAGCAGGTCACGCTTAACCGGGTGTATGCCATGGCCGGTCGCGACGTGGCCGGATTTCTGAATGATTTTTTCAAAGACAACTCACCCTTTTCGGTCGACGGCTCGGTCACCCGCGTTGACATTTCATCCGTCATTCCACAAGGGGGCGAAACCTACCAAGTGTCCTGGGTGGAAACCAAAGCCAGGCCTGGCGCAGCGGCTGTGGCGGAACACTGGAAAGCGGTCGTCACGGTCGGGGTCGACGCCAAGCTGGCAGAAGACACCAAAGTCGCACTCTGGAATCCATTTGGCATTTACGTCAAGTCCATCTCCTGGACCAAAGAAGTTCTGTAAAGGCAGTCATCATGAAAAAGTCCCTCCTCACACTCACCGCTCTTGCCTTGGCCGCCAGTGCATTTGCACAATCAAATGCTGCTGCTTCGCCCACAAAGCCTGCCTCCGTCGAAGCCATTGAATCGGACGATCACGGCCTGATACCCACTCAAACATCAATCCCGCGATCAGCTCCGGCTGTTGAAGCCCTGGCTTTGCACCCTGCCCCTGCAAAGCAACAAATCACGGCATCCCCTGAAGTATTTGCGCCGACACCCATGCTGCCAGCAGCCAAGGCGCAGGTCAGAAAACTTCCTGCCACTGATGCCGCAAGGCTGGCCGCAGCACAACGCTGGGAACAAACGGGCGTGGCTGATGCGCTCGTCGGTGCCGGTGGCGCTGTCGAATATCCCTATGGGTATTCACGTCCCACGATCACTTGCGCCCCCTTACACGTCTGCTCTGTTGCGCTGCAAGATGGCGAGGCAGCCACCAGTGTGTCGATTGGTGACACGGTGCGATGGTTATTGCAGACCGCAACAGCCGGGGCAAAGCCGGTCATGATGATCAAACCGACACAGGCAGGCCTGTCAACCAATCTGGTGGTGACGACTGACAAGGGCCGCATTTATTACATGCACCTGGTATCGAGTAAGACCCAGTATGTGCCTATGGTGAGCTGGTATGACCCGGCTGCCATGACTCGCGACCTGAGTGCTGAGGCGCAAGCGTCAGCACGGCAAAAGGCAGAATTTGAGGCAACGATTGCGGCCACCAAGCTTGCCGCTGAACAAGCCAAAGCCCAACGTGTTGTCGCCGACAAGTCGGTTGGCAAGCTTGATCCGACAACGCTGGATTTTGGCTACACCTGCGCCGGTGAGGCAGCGTTCAAACCGGCACGGGTCTTTGCCAATGACACCCACACGTTTATTCAGTTGCCACCTGGCGCTTCTGCGAGTGATGCACCCGCGGTGTTCAATGTCTCGAACAATGAAACCGAGCTGCTGAATTCCCGGCTGGTGAATGGTTATTACATCATCGATGGCAGACCCGCCAAACTCAGTCTGGTTCTGGGTGTGGGTGCCAGCGCCCAAACCGTCCAGTGCCAAAAATCATCGCCAAACAGCCTGTTCAGCTGGGGCGGCAAATGATGTTCAGATTCGGCAAGAAATCCCAAGCTGACGATCCAGCAGACCTTGAGGTGGCGGCCATTGATGGCCCGGGCCAACCGCTAGAAATTCACACACCACCGCCAGGCACGAAGCGACTGTCCAAGAAAGGGCAGTTTTTGCTCTTGGGTGGCGCGTCCACGGTGGCATCGGCGATTTTGATCGGCGTGATGATCAGTGGCAAAAGTGGTGACCATGCTGAGTCCAAAAAGCAATTGACCGCCAGTGATGCACCAGGTCAAACGGCCCCGTACAAGGAAAACGCTGAAGACATCCAGCGCAGAGCAACTGCTGCCGCTACAGCGGTTGGCAATCAAGCCTCTCTTCAAATAGCTGATGGCCAGCAAACAGGGCCATTGACAAGCCGCTCGTCAAATCCAAAAGGCAGTNNCACCGGTTGTGGCTGCAAAAGCGCCAGTATGAGCGCATTCAGGGGCACATCATGGCTTCTGACTCAGCCGAAACAGCTGACATCAGCAAGGGTGGTGCCTCACTGGCTGCCAAATCGGCTGCAGGAGGAATCATGGGCACGAATGCTGATGGTGAGGGCGTGGGTGGCGGTGTGAATCAAAAGCTGTTAGCCGCCAATGGGCGTGCTGCGAATGCGCGTGCGTCTGCCACTGCTGAAGCCATGCGTACGGGGAATTTGCCCTCTGGGGAGGCAGGTACCAGCGGCAATTCAGGCAATTCACCTGCCACTCTGGCTGGTGGCAGTTCCGTTGGCGTTGACCCTGCCGTGGTGGCCCAAGCCCGCAACAAGGCCTTCATGAAGGAAGCGGCTGACAACGGCTACCTGCCAGAATTGCTCAAACCCAAATTGGGCGAATATGAATTGACGGCTGGCTCCGTCATCCCCGCGGTCATGCTGTCTGGCATCAATTCTGATCTACCTGGCACCATCGTGTCCCAGACCCGCCAAACTGTTTATGCCACCAATGAACCCGACGCTGTGTTGATTCCGCAGGGCTCGCGCTTGATCGGCCGGTACTCTGCTGATGTTGCCTATGGTCAATCACGGGTGCTGGCGGCTTGGGATGAACTGATCTTGCCCAATGGATCGCGGATTGCCTTGCGTGGCATGTCGGCGGCCGATGGTCAAGGTCAATCCGGCATGGAAGATCAGGTGAATAACCACTTCTGGAGAACCTGGTCATCGGCACTGCTGGTGTCGTTCTTAG
Organism: Rhodoferax sp. UBA4127; assembly: GCA_002381045.1. Taxonomy (GTDB): domain Bacteria; phylum Pseudomonadota; class Gammaproteobacteria; order Burkholderiales; family Burkholderiaceae_C; genus Rhodoferax. The sequence goes on along the minus strand of DFWT01000110.1, from coordinate 10,301 downwards.
GGGTTGCCGCGCAACAGTCGCAACCGCAAAACCAAGGTGCGTTCAACACACCGTCCGGCTCGGCTCAAGCTTCTGCTGCCGCCATGAATTCCTTGAGTGATGTCAGCTCGAAGATTTTGCAGAAAAGTTTGAACATTTCGCCGACGCTGCAAGTTCGTCCTGGTATGACTTTCAACGTCATGGTCAAACGCTCGATCATCTTGCCGACCTACCATTGATCACGGCACGGCACGGCACTGTGACTCTAACACCGGGTCGTTTGGCTGATGCCGATCCGCTCACAACACACCGCGTCAAACAGACCAATGCCAGTGTCAGCTTACGGGCAAATCAAATTCATGAATTTGAATGCCATATAGCCGCCCATCTTGGCCGACTTCAACACCCATCGCAGCCATTGCGGGCGAAAACCTGTGAGACTGGACTGGGTCATCTGCGATCGTAGGCGACTGGCCGGTATCTGGAAGCCAATCATTGATCGATTAGGCACGTCAATTGTGCCAACGTCAGCCCCGCTATTTTGATTGCGTAGGTGTGACCTCGTAACCAAGAGCTTTGCCAATAACAGGAACAGCATCCAAGCGGCTCAGATACAGCACGACGACAACCAGCGTCACAAGCCCAGCCGTCGTAACATTTGCTACAACGTTTTCACCTACAGCTCGCCAAAAGCTCTTTGGCGCCTTCAACTCAGCGACCAGTTTGGCCTTGAAGTCCTCTTCCATTTGATGGACCGCTTCTTCCAAAACCACTTCAGTCACCTGCTCCAACAACGTCGCGGAGCGCGTGCGGAGTGCTTCAATTTGCCCAGGTGTGTTCACAAGCTGATAAAGCACCTGTAGTTCAACAGGTGTTGGACCACGCCCATGGTTCGCCCTGTGCCGTTCAATAAAGTCCAACTTATCGCGTTTGTAGAGCGAATACGCAATCAACCCAACCAAATCATTTGGGTCTTCGACTAGCGTGGAATACGTTGTGTGAGCAACTCGGGAGTGATCTGCAACGATCGTCGCGTCAGACGATCGTTCTTCCATCTTTAAGCCGCTTTCTTGTACGAGCAAGACGCCAATACCTTTCGGCCTGCGGCTTCAAGATCGGTACGTGTCGGCTTGTACAAACGCTCCCCGCTGGATAGGTAAGCACCAGCCGATGACTGAGTGAGTGCGCTGGCAGACAAGGACTGCACACGCTTGTTGGCGGCCATAACGGTGTCAACGGTCACGTATCGTTTCACGGCTTTACTTTGCATAACAGTTGAGTCTACAGGAAGCAAATCGTCCTTGTTTCTAAATTAATTCAGAAAAACCTTGAACACTTAAGTTTTTTGATCTATATTCCGCATTGACGAAAATCCATCTTGAGACAAAAATGCCTGATCCAAAGCAACCAACCATCGCTTCACTGCTGGTGCAGCATATCCCGCGTGACCTCATTATGGGGGTGGAAGATGGGCTGTTGATCGGGGCACAGCGTGGCACCAGTGCAGGGGCCGGGATGAATCCCGGTCATCGGTCGCACGCTGTCGGGCAAATGCGTCACTTTCATATGAATGAGACATTCCGGGAAGCGCTGGAGGCGGCTGGCACGAATCCGAGTCAGATCAAAGGCAACAGGGTTGTGGTTGCGAAAGCTGGGATTTTTGCTTTGGGCCGCTTTAATATTTCCAACGGCGTTTGGAACAACGGACGCCGCAGCCGCACCAGGAGGGAAATGGCCATGGCAAATCTATCTATCGAGCCGTTGGTGACGCCCGATCTGTTTGACACTTACCAGCCCGCTAGCAGAGCGACTATGTTCTTTGTTGGTGTATTTGACCGGTCGGTGCAAGACACTGCAGCAGTTCCCGTGAGCATTGATGTGGCTGTGCCAGACCATGAATTGAAAGGATGGCTTTTCAGAATGCCAACAACCGAATTCCTCACCCTCTACGAATCGCAAACCGTCGCTGATGTACAGCCCGACTTGGCCGTGCCCATGCTCAAGTCCGGCATCGCGGTTGGTCAAGACAAGAAAAGCGGGACATGAGCCGGGGCGTACAAGACTTCAAGCCCGAGCGCCTCAAACAGGCTTTGGCGGCTCGAAAGTTCACCCAGGGACAGCTTGCCATGCTGGTTGGCGTGTCGGCAGCCACGGTCAGCAAATGGCGCTCGGGCGACCAATCGCCAGAAACGGATGCGTTGGACCGCCTAGCCGATAAACTGAGTCTGGCGTCAGAGTGGTTTACCAGGCCGCTGCTGGGTGAGGCGCTCACCCCAAAGTACCGCAGCAACGCCCAGGCGCTGGCCTCGGCTCGTTCAAAGCTGGAAGCCCGGATGGAGTGGGCGCAAGAGATCGCTGTGAAGCTCGGCGAGTTTGCGAATTACCCGGCAGTGAACATCCCTACAAGGAATTTCACCGATCCAGACCAAATCTGCGTCGCAGACATTGAACAGGCCGCACAGGAGTGCCGCGACCTTTGGCGTCTTGGGCGCAGTCCAGTGCAAGACCTTGCTTTGGCGGTCGAGAGTGCGGGCGTGATCCTGGTACGGGAAGAAACTGAAATATCCTCAATTGAAGGCCTCTCCAGTTGGAGCAATGTGCTGCATCGTCCCATCATTCTGCTGTCGGCTGACAAGGCAAACGCGTTCAGAAGCCGGTTCGATCTGGCCCACGAACTGGCCCACATCGTTCTGCATAAACACATTCCCTTGGCTACGGAGCGTGAGCGATACAAGCAAATCGAAAAGCAGGCACATCAGTTCGCCGGAGCATTTTTGCTGCCCGCAGAGACGTTTGCCGCCGACATTCAAGTGCCAGTGACGCTTGATAGTCTGCTGATCCTGAAACAACGTTGGGGGGTGTCTGTTGCTGCCATGTTGATGCGTTTAGAGGCGCTGGGGATCATCGATGCCGACGACAAACTCGGTCTTTTCAAACGCCGGTCTGCCAGATGGGGTGCGAAGTCGGAACCTGGTGATGACAAGCGCGAACCTGAGCAGCCACGATTGTTGCGGCGCACGGTTGAATTGATCATCAGTTCTGGCGTGATGCCAGCACCAGCGATACCACGGCACCTTGGGCTTTCTCCACGCGATGTAGAGGCGCTTGCGGGTCTGCGTGAGGGCTATTTCGATGGGTCAGCTCAGGTCATCGAGTTGGCAACACTACGCGCCCCACAGCAAAACACTTCCTCCAATGGCGGGCAGGTGTCAGGAAGCGTGATTCAGTTCAATCGCCAACCAACAAAGTAAAGGGTTCGCAGCAAATCGAAGTCGTACAAAACAAAAAGCCTGCAAGGTGTTAGCGCACCTTGCAGGCTTTCGGTGAGGTGAATAAGGGCTACCAAACCACCACACAACTGTCTGGGAAGACGACGGAGTTTAACGCTCCGGGTTGTGAGGCGCAACAAATGCACTTCAATCCACTTCAGAGGAGGGATATTTATGTCCTGCCAAAAACTGAAGAGCGTATTCGTTCGCGCATACCCCCGCTACCGATTCGGTCAGTGGGAATCTGTGTGTAAGCATTGGCGCTCGCATCCCGGACAACTTGATCTGTTCTAACGGTTCGGCCCGCAGCCGACCAGTAGCGCCCGACCAATAAGCCGGTGTCCAACACCGTTGGTAGTTGGAATTGAAGCCCGGGCAACCGCCCGGGTCTTTCTCAATACTTCACATGGAGCCAATCATGGCAAAAACTCCCGAAAATCACGGCAAGAGCTGGACACCCAGCGACAACAATCAACTTATGCAACTGGCGAGGGGCAACACCCCCACTCGCATCATCGGACTAAAGATGGGACGCTCACCCAGTGCAGTTCAGGGACATGCGACCGAAATCGGCTTGTCCCTCAAGCCAACCAATCAGGCACCATACGGATCTAAAAAGTAATTTTACTTTTCAACCCGCAACAGTGCGTTAACAGGGAGGCAATCACACCCTGTGGCTATTGTCCAAGGCATGCCCTATGTGCATGCATCGGCAATGCCTGGTATGGGTGCCCCTGTTAACCGAGCATCGAAAGTATTCGAACTAATGGGCATCCCCGACGGGACCCGAAGCTCGACCTGGCATTGCATTTGCGCCTTCGCGGTATGGGTAAAGCCGTCCAGCGGGGGTTCACCACCCTTCCCCCAAAGTTTGATGCTGGATTGGCCTTCCTGAAAGGAATGCCGCCCCATGCTGAAAAATTTCGTCCTCACGTCGTTGCTTACCCACGGCATCGCCGCCATGGCCCAAACCGTCAGCGGTAACGTCTTTTGCGCTGGCACGACGTTTGACCCCTCACCCGCCTCAGTGTCCATCAGTGGCACGGTAGCCGCACCCGATGTAGGCCTGCCCGGAGCCATCTGGGTTGGCATTGAAGACTCTTCGACGCCTGGCACGCCTGCGGCATTTTTGACACCCAATGGGTGGGTGGCATGGACGACCGGCAGCTTTCCAACTTATGTTGAAACACCGGCCATCGGGTCAACATTTTCGTATTCGGCTTGCATCCCAGTATCACCCGCCGGGGGTGGCTGCGCCGCGACCAGCGCCGACTTTGTTGGGTGGAAGGTTTACGCGGGTTATGGCGTTTTAACGCCGGAGCATCNNTGGAAAGTGTATGCAGGCTATGGTGTCTTAACGCCCGAACACCAAACCTTGATTCAAAAGCGGCGCGCCTCGCTCGATGCAGCCAAACCATGGCTGCAACAAAAGGGAAAGTGGCGTGCCGACTATGACGATGACATTGCCTTTCGCAATGCGCTCATCCAAAAGTCAGCCAACGACGGCCGCTGGGGAGAGGCACTGACCATTCCATTCATCAATTGCACCCCGCCCGAGTCCGGTGGTCAATGAATTTGTTCCAGAGAGGTGCCCATGGAAAATTTGACTGATGAGCAACAAAAGCGAATCGCCCTGCTGGAGGTCTTTGAGGCCAAAACGGCACCCGAGCGGGAAATTCGCAATGCCGGTATTGATCAACACGAACAGGAATACCGCGAAAAATGGCTGCAATTGCAGTCCAGCATGGAGGCCACACGCGGCGAGCTGCACGCTAGGTTGAAAGGGCTGAATGCCTCAGAACAGTCCATTTCAGCGTCGGTGGCCATTGAGCTGGCCAAACTCACAGAGGGCTATTACGCCGAAAAAGACAAGGCCGCTCGTGAATTGGATGGCACATTAGTCAAACCGCAAAGTTGGCTTGATTTCTTGAAAGAGTCAAAGCTTGAACAACCCAACGACCCCATTATTGACAGTCTGATTGAGGAAGCACAAAAAGCACCGGATTCCGGCCTGGATGGCTTCACAAAGCAAACCGCACCCAACATGGTCCTGGCTGATTTGCATGCGCGCGAAGGCAAGGACGGGGTCATGGAATACACCCGCGGCCTGACGGTGGCGGTGCGTGATGTCGGTGACCGCCTGGATGTGCGCAAAACCGATGATCGCGACATTGAAGCGGCACTCAAGATCGCCGCCAAGAAATTCGACGTGGACAAGGGCCTGCTGCTGACCGGTGACACCGCCTTCAAAGTCCGGGCGGCGGAAATTGGAGGCAAGTTGGGCTACCCCTTGCAAAACACGGAGCCTGAAGTCTTGCGCGCCTGGATGAGAGGAAAACAGGTATCCCAAGGGCTTGAACGTGCCCGCATTCCAAGTGTCGACGCGGGCATCACGGGCGATCCGGCAACCAACCTGACGATGGCGCCTGTCGGCAAGACCCTTCTTCGTGCCGATCAGAGAACGATGGATGCGCTGACAAAAAATCCGGTGGCCGGGATTGAACTGCTTGGCAAAGACAAGATTTCAATGCCGGATGAACGCATGCTGGCAGCCAACGCCAGTATCAATGATTTGGGCTACCAGGCCATTCAGCAAATTGCCAGGGCTGACCTTGAACAGCATAACGGTGGGGTTGACCCTGGTTCTGTCGACCTGCTGCGCGAAAAAGGCATTTTGGACGCAGACGGCAAGCTCACGCAGCTTGGAACGGATGTAGTGATGGTGCGTGATGACCGCGTCATCAGCGAACGCGAAGCACTGGAACCATCGCAGAAGGCCAAGATTGCCCAGTATTTCAAAACGTCTGGCGACTACGTGCGTGAGGCATTTTTGGAGGAGCTGGAAAAGGCCGCACCAGAAGTGGCCGAAGAGAAAAAAGAACAAGCGCTCGAGAATAAAAAAGCCTCTCAGCTGTGGAAAAAAATGCCAGTGACACCCCAACTTGACTTGGAGGAATTTGTTGAACGTTGACCGAAACCGCCCGACCCTATCGGGCATTTTTATGGGAAAAACCATGCAAGCAATGACACCCCTCTCCCCGCAAACAATGGCTGAGCTGGGCATCCCGGCCGACTCTGAAGTCCATTCGGTTCGCGATGCCGACAAACTCGGCATCGAGCTCAACGGCCCTGAACATGATGATGTTGATGCCTTGGATTTTGTCGAGGTGCATCATGACTGAGCCCAAGAAAGACCTGCGTGAGCAAATCACGGACCGCATCGTCGCCTCATTGGAGTCAGGCGTGATGCCCTGGCGCAAGGGTTGGACCAATGAAGGTGGTGTTGCTGCGGGCCTACCCCGCAATGCGGTGTCTGGTCGCATTTACAGCGGCGGTAACCGGCTCATGCTGATGATGCAGGGGATGGACAAAGGCTACGCCGATCCACGCTGGCTGACCTACAAACAAGCAGCCAGCCTGGGCGGAGGTGTCACCCAAGGCGAAAAGTCAACACCCATTGAATACTGGGACGAGTTGCCTTTTCATCGCCGCCGGGATGTTGACATCACACACAATGGCGCTCGGGTGACGCTGGCTGAAGCGCCTGAGAAAAATGCGCAAACGGTCAAACTCTCCAATGGGCTTGCGGTAGACACCCGTCAATTGGTGGTGGAGTCTGACGGGGCCAAATACAGTTGGAGGCAAGCTGAGCGGACCTTGAGCTTGCTGTTCGAAAAAACCAGCCATGCGTTCAACGTCGAGCAATGCAACGGCTTGTCACTTGAACCCATCGCCACAACAAGAGACCGCCCTGCTGTCGAAAAGATCGCTGCGGTTGAAAAAGTGGCCAGCGGCATGAAGCGTGACGGATTGACGCTTGGCCATGGTGGTGATCGGGCTTTTTACTCACCTGCACGGGACGCTGTGCAAATGCCAAATCCTGATCAATTTGAAAGTCCTGAAGCCTACGCTGGCACCTTGCTGCATGAACTTGGCCACGCCACCGGCGGTGAAAACCGGCTGAACCGACCACTTTCAAACGGCTTTGGCACAAGCGAGTATGCCCGTGAAGAATTGGTGGCGGAGTTATGCAGCGCTTTCGCCAGTGCCGAGACGGGCGTGCCGTTTGACGACAAAAATCACGCGGCTTACATCGGCTCATGGCTTGAGNNGTGGACTATTTGCTTGAGAAAAGTCTGGGCGTTGAGGTCGACAAAGACGTTGGCCTGGTGGCGGATACGGTACAGGTTGAGCCCGTGAAAGAGGAAGTCCTGAAACCGGCAAAAGTGAGGACGAAAAAAGTAGCCAAACCTGAAACTGAGCTGGAAATTTAGGAATTGAGGGCTCTGCATGTCCCAGTCGCAGCGGCAACAGCTCTACGTCATCCCCCGAACCCAGGGGGACATCACCCGCATTGTGTGGGTTGCCTTCCTGATCTTCGGGTTTGTCACTGCGCTGACCTTCGTGATCGTGACGCAGTACACCGCTTGGCAGTTCCGTTTTCACCCGACACTCGGAACGCCCGCCGCGATGCTGGGCCAGACACGGATTTATTGGCCCTGGGACATCCTGATCTGGATATTTCGGTACTTCCGGCCAGACTCGTCGCCGGATGTTTTGAGCGTCATCAAGACGGCTCAGGTGATGCTGGCGGTAGGCGCCATGACCGCCATTGTTTTCCCGGTGGCTTACGTGTTCCGGCGAACCCGCAAGCTGAAAGACGAGCGCAATGACTTGCACGGTTCTGCCCATTGGGCCGTGGCAGAGGAAATCGAAGCGGCTGGGATTTTGCCAACACCGTTAAACGTGGGCGGTGTGATGCTGGGTGCAGTTGACATTCCNNTGCTGTCCTGGTCAGAATCAGTGCTGGTACATGACATCAAGGGAGAAAACTGGGCACTGACTTCTGGCTTTCGTGAGAAGGTGTTGAAACAACATTGCCTGCGGTTTTCGCCATCAGAAACGGATTCGGCACGTTTCAATCCGCTTTCCGAAATTCGGCTTGATGACAACCTGGTGAAGGACGTGCAAAACGTCTCAACCATGATTGTTGACCCCGACGGCAAAGGCTTGCAGGACCATTGGGCAAAAACCGGCTTTGACCTGATGACCGGTGTCATCATTTTTGTGCTGGTATCCGATGAGCTGGAAGACTCCCAACGGAATTTGTCAACTGTGCAGGCCATTTTGTCGGACGGTGGACCGGTGCGCGAGCTGGCTGAGCGACTGGCTGCAGATAAAGACTCTGAAAGCGACGAAAAGGCCAAAATTGCCGAGGGCTTCCGGGCGGTGATGGAATACATCCGGGACACCGGTTACGAAAGGATCGGTGCGGGTCACTGCACCGATGTGGAACTGGTCGCCTGGAAAACTGCATCCCAAGCGGCACAGTCGTTTCTGAACAAGGCCTCCAACGAGGCCTCTGGGGTGCTCTCAACGGCCCTGTCGTTTTTGTCGCTGTACCGGGATCCGATTGTGGCGGCCAACACCAGTGCCTCGGACTTCACCATTGAGTCCCTGATGCAGCGCAGAACCAGTTTGTACCTGGTGGTGCCGCCCTCAGACAAAGACCGCCTGAAGCCACTCTTGAGGCTCGTCATCAATCAGGTAGTTCGTCGCCTGACAGAAAAAATGGAGTTCGACGAAACCGGCGCCTCCAGGTCGCGCTTCCCTCACAAGATGTTGCTGCTGATTGACGAATTCCCGGCGCTGGGTAAGCTGGAAATTTTTGAAGAGGCCCTGGCGTTTATTGCTGGCTATGGACTCAAGGCCTTGTTGATCACCCAAGACTTGTCCCAGTTGACCAAAGCCTACTCAAGAGACGAATCCANNACACCCAAAGAAATTTCTCGGGCTCTCGCCTGAGCGTGGTGCTCAACAATGTCAGCACGAATGAACAACTGAGCCAGCGGCCCTTGCTGACACCGGATGAAACCATGCGCCTGCCACCGGCCGATGAGTTGGTGTTTGTCGCTGGTCACGCGCCAATTTATTGCCAGAAAATCATCTATTACAAGGATTCAGCACTGGTGAAAAGACAGATGCTGGGCGCTGCCAAACTGATCGGAAATGCAATGATTGACGCGCGCGTCAAGAGCACTCGATGCTGACTGACAAGCCATTTGAAGCATGCAAGCCAAACAACTGAACCTCGTACCGCTGTATGTGACGTTACTTGTAATGTCAGCGACGGTGATTTTTTCCATCGTCGCCAAGTCATCGGGCCTCGTTTTGAATGTCACAGGATCAATGCCTGGGCTCGTCTACCAGCTGGGGCATGGTGAAAAAGGCAGCCTGGTCAGCTTTTGCTCGCCGGTTCCGCATTCGTCCATCGGTCAGGGCTCGTGCCCTGATGGCAGTATGCCCTTGATTAAAAGAGTGGTGGGCGTGGCTGGCGATCTTGTGACGGCAACGGATGCTGGTATTGAAATCAACGGACTGCCAATGCCAAATTCAAGGCCGCTTGACCTAGCCACCAACGGAAGCGCCCTACCCCATCTGCGCGGATTTTTTAACCTCAAACAAGGGGAGATTTGGGCTGCTGGCGAACACCCGAACAGTTTTGATTCTCGGTATTTTGGGCCTGTGAAATTTGCAAGGGGCTAATCATTGCAACAGGACACGCGAATCCTCGTCTGATTATGCTGACTCCTGCCCTTCGACTCCGTGATCTGTTCGCTCCAAAGCGGGCGCTCGCGCATGGAATCGACTGTCGGGTGAGTGGCAGTCCAATTGACGAACGGAGGACCCGGTGATGACCAGTTCCTGCCGCTCGGCCCAATCACCTTTTTGCAGTCATTGTGAGAAGGGAATTCTCAATACCGGTCACTCAGTCGGCAAAAGAAGAATCTGGCATTGATTGGCGCTTGAGCAACGTTTTCTCGTCCACAGAAATTTACATAGGTCACCAAATTCCGATCAGTGGGACCGGCGGGCAAGTAGTCAGCCAGCCATAAGGCCAGGATTTCAACCAAAGACGTGCCCTGACTTGACGCAAAGCATGCTGTCACGACTGACCACATTGGTTCAATCCAATATTCGAAAGCGATCAACGCGCTTTGATTCAGCTTGTGTTTCCTAAAGCATTTGCCAGAGCAAGCCCCAATTGCGAAC
>DFWT01000055.1 GCA_002381045.1 Rhodoferax sp. UBA4127 | reverse complement strand
GAGATGGACTTGAAACGCGAAAGAAGTGGTGTATGTGACATAGGCAACTCCAGAATTGAAATGAACGGCTTAGGATAGGGCTTTAAACCACCAATAATAATAAGGGTTTTCGATTACAGAAGTTACAAAATGACATGTCTATGGCGAATTTGGTACGAACTTTCAGAAGTTTGACGGATTGAGCGGTTGTCTGCGCTACGTCAACAGTCATTTGCAGACAGTGGCTAGCAAATTCCACTAAAAGCCACCGTCAACCACAACCGAGCGTCATCCTCAGATTGGGTGGCTACCTAGTTCATACCCACCATCGGTTTCCTCAATGACCAACCCAACTCCCCCCCCATCCGATGACCTGCTACCGCTCAGTCTTACAACTGCGCAGGCAGCCAGCCGTCTGCAACAAGACGGACCCAACGAGTTGCTTGGCGCGACCCACCGCAGCCTCTTCTCGATTGCACGCGAGACCCTGTCAGACCCGATGTTTGCGCTGTTGCTAGCCGCTGGTGTGCTGTACCTTGTGTTGGGTGACTTGCAGGAAGGCTTGATTCTGTTTGGCTTGGTTCTGGTGGTTCTGGCCCTCACCCTCTACCAGGAAGGTAAAACCGAACGTGCCATTGAGTCCTTGCGTGACCTGACAAGCCCGCGTGCCTTGGTGTGGCGCGACGGCGCAGCACAACGCATAGCTGGGCGTGACGTGGTGTGCGGTGACCTGCTGGTGCTGGCCGTCAAACCGCAGCAAATGAAAGAAGCCGTCCTGGTGCAAGGCACCGAAGTTCAGGTCGATGAATCTTTGCTCACTGGTGAGCCCTTGCCGGTTGACAAGGTGTTGGGTCAGCCCGACGTGCCACCGGACAAAGTGCCACCGGAGTCAGCGTTGTTCTCGGGCACATTGCTGGTGCGTGGACAAGGCATGGCGCGGGTCACGGCCACCGGGAAAAACAGTGAGATTGGCCGCATCGGGCTGGCGCTGGGCGGTTTGAGCACCGAGGTGTCGCCACTCAAGCAGCAGATGGCCAAACTGGTCAAAGTGCTGGCCTTGGTGGCGGTGGGTGCCAGTCTGTTTTTATTTGTCGCCTTTGGTCTGTTGCGCGGCGATTGGCTGGGCGCTTTGCTGGCTGGCATTGCCCTGGCCATGGCCTTGTTGCCCCAGGAATTCACCGTGGTATTGACGGTGATTCCAGCCTTGGGGGCCTGGCGCTTGTCTAAACAGCAGGTCTTGACTCGGCGCATTGCTGCCATTGAAACCCTGGGTGCGACCAGCGTGCTTTGTGCGGATAAAACCGGCACCTTGACCGAAAACCGGATGACGGTGGCCGAGTTGTATGTGCCAGCGGTGCCGCAAGCTTCAACCGATCAGGCAGCGCAACTCTCCATTGACTACGCCACCACGCCCGAGTTGCCAGAGCACTTTCACACCTTGGTTGAGTTCTCGATTCTGGCCAGCGTCAGCGATCCGTTTGACCCGATGGAAAAGGCTTTTCACCGGCTGGGTCAGCACTTTCTGAAAGACACCGAACACCTGCACCGTGACTGGACCCTGATGCAAACCTATGGGCTGACGCCCGAGCTGCGAGCCATGTCACATGTCTGGCGTGCCTCGGTGGGGGATGCGCATGTGGTGGCGGCCAAAGGTGCGCCAGAGGCCATCATTGATTTGTGTCATCTGGACAGTGCTGCGCAGCAGCAACTTGCCGGTGCGGTGGATGCCATGGCCGCCAAAGGCTTGCGCGTGCTGGGCGTGGCGCGGGCCAGTTTTGTGGGTGAGGATTGGCCCGCCATCGAGCATGACTTTGCGTTTGAGTTTGTGGGTTTGCTGGGTTTGGCTGACCCGTTGCGCGCGGAAATCCCTGAAGCAGTGCGCCAGGCTTACGAGGCCGGTATTCGGGTGGTGATGATCACGGGCGACTACCCTGCCACCGCCGCTGCCATCGCCAAGCAGGCGGGGCTGAGGGGTGCCGCCGTCACCAAGGCGGCAACGTGCGCAACGGCGGACCTGGCAACGCCCGACACATCGGCTGCGGATTGGCTGCTCACTGGCGACGCATTGACTGCCTTGACAGATGAAGCCCTGCAACAGCGCATGCGCACGGTGAGCATTTGCGCCCGGATTGCACCCGCGCAAAAGTTGCGCATCGTGCAAGCGCTCAAAGCCAACGGCAGCGTGGTGGCCATGACCGGCGATGGTGTCAACGATGCGCCAGCGCTCAAGGCCGCGCACGTGGGTGTGGCGATGGGCGGGCGGGGCACGGACGTAGCCCGCGAGGCGGCGTCCATCGTGCTGCTGGACGACAACTTTGCGTCCATCGTCGGTGCAGTGCGCCTGGGGCGGCGTATTTTTGACAACCTGCGCAAGTCCATGAGTTACATCCTGGCAGTGCATGTACCCATCGCAGGGATGGCGCTGGTGCCGGTGTTGCTGGGCTGGCCCACCGTGCTGTTCCCATTGCACATTGCTTTTTTGGAGCTGGTGATTGACCCGGCCTGCTCCATGGTGTTTGAAAATGAACCGGCCGAGGCCGACGCCATGCAGCGCCCACCGCGCGATGTGACGACACCGCTGTTTGGTGGCAAGACCCTGCTGCTGGCACTGGTGCAGGGGTTGGGCGCGCTGGCGCTGGTCCTTGCTGCCACCGTCTGGGGTGCAGGGCAACTGACCGAAGGTGCGGCGCGGGCCTTTGCCTTTGCCACCCTGGTGTGTACCAACATGGCTCTGATCTTTTCCAACCGCAGCCGTACCGGTAGTTTTTGGGCCAGTTTGTGGGTGCCCAACCGCACGCTTTGGCTGGTGGTGGCTGCCGCCCTGGGGCTGTTGTTGGTGGCGCTCTATGTGCCCTGGCTGGCACGTCTGTTCATGTTTGAACAGCTTGCCTTGCCCTACTTGGCGGCGGCTGTCGGTCTGGGATTGGCCAGCCTGGGATGGTTTGAGCTGGTCAAGCCCAGATCAGCGAAAGCTTGACCATTGGTGTCAAAATGGCGCCATAATGGATTCGAATCCAAATTGGAGCCAATATGCCAAACCTGTCCATAAAAGACGTGCCCGAAGCCTGGGCGCAAGCCTTGCGCGTGCGGGCCGCACGCAACCATCGCTCTTTGCAAGGGGAGTTGATGGCGCTCATTCAGGGAGCGGTGGCCACGGAAGCCTGCGAACCTGTTTTAAGCCGCATGCCCGCCAATCCAAACAAACGCAGCACCATTGTCGGATTTGACCGCTTGGGCAACCCTATTGTTCGCCAAGGCTGGAAGACGGTGGAGCAGATTGCAGCCGAGTTGAAGGAGAAGCCCACAGACCCCGCCCGGCGCCGCGATTTGCCTTTGGGTGTTGACATCATCCGTGAAGAAAGAGACGCACGGTGAGTCGCTTGCCCGGCGCCCTTTTTGTGGCAGAGCCGCCCGCCCACTATTTGGTTCGTCCACCCCTGGTATTGGACTGCAGCACCCTGTCTGGCCTGGTGTTCGAAGAAGATTGGCAAGAAGACGCACTGCGGCAAATAGAGGGACACAGCCTGAAGGCCCCCTACTTGTTGGAGATCGAAATCGCCAGCGTTGCGCTGAAGAAGTGCCGCCGTGGCGGTGCTGAGATCGCTGAAGCTGGTTTGGCACGGTACAACAGCATGGACATCGAGTTGTTTGAGGTGCGTGGGCTGGATGTATATGCGCTGGCGCTGTGCTACCAGCTCAGCGCCTACGACGCCGCCTACCTATGGCTCGCGGCCGAACTCAAAGCGCCGCTGGCGACCTTTGACGAAAAACTCGCGACCGCGGCGCAAGCGCATCTGAGCAGTTTGCCTTAGAGGTGTCTGGTCAAACCCCGTGTACCTGCCGCAGGCGGCGCACCTTCTCCAAGCTGACTTTGATGTTGATCTGACTGGCCAACAGCGGTGCGCGCACCGCGAAATCAGCTTGGCCGGTGTCGCGGTAAAGGTAGGTGCTCATCACCATACCTTGGGCGTTCACCAGGCTGGCCACATGCGGCGTGTTGGCACGTTCACCCCGGGCAATCACGACAGCTGATTCGCCATTGGTCAAAGTCACGTAGGTGCCAGGCGGGTAAAAGCCCAAAACCGAGGCCATGGCAGCGCGCTGGGACGCATTTTGTGCGGTGGCATCTTGCACCAGGGCACGTACCGCCTGCAGGGCCGGCAGGGCGGCGCGGCTGATACGCGGGGCCATTTTTGCTACCAGCACATCCGCCAGGTTGAGCAATTGCAAAGCGGCAGGTTCGGTGTCCTGCACCTCACTGGGGTCGACGTCATGGTGATGCCTTACCATGGTCAACCACTGTGCGTCACTGGCCCCAAACCCCTGCAGAATGTCAGCGCTGTCCGGGGCATGCTTGTTGATCATTGCACGCTGGAAAGCGTCTGGCGGCTTGCGTTGGCGGGCCAGATTGTCCTGCGGCCGTGCCATGCCGATGTTCATCACCAGTGCCGAACGCAGTAGCAAATCAGCCTGTGCTTTGGGCAAGCCCAGCTTGTTGACGGTCAGGCTGCCGACCACACCTGACAACAAGGCGTGGGTCGCACAGTAGCCCAGCCCCAGGTCGGGCAATGCCTGGAACAGTACAAACAATCCCTCGTCCGGGTCAAGGGCTAGAAGCCGGTTGACCGCCTCTTCAATGCCTTCCAGCCGTGGTAAAGCGGCGGCCGCGTTTGCACCTTGGTAAAGCAAGCCACGCAAGATCTCCTGCACATCCAGCCAGCCGCCATCGACCGGGCGACCCGCCAGGTAGTCGGTGTCCAAGATCGCAGCAGGCATGGGTGCCTGCACCACGGCGCGCATGTCTGCTCCGCGTGCCACCATCGCCCGCATCTGGCGCTGCATGGCTTTGTCCCAGGCTTGCGCATCGGTTTCGGTCATGCAGGCGTGGTGCGTCATCAGCATTTCGCGCTGCGCTTCTGATTCCAGCGCCTGACCGCGGCGCAGCAGCAGGCGACCATCAGGCGCTCGCATGTCCACCGGGAGCACCCGCCCCAGTTGCAGGCGCTCTGTTGGCACGGGCACGTAACCTGTCATGAGCCAACAGCCTCGACTTGCACCGGCACCCGTGCAGCCACCGCACACATGAGCTCATACCCCAAGGTGCCAGCAGCATGGGCCACCGCATCTATGCCAAGTAACGCGCCGTTGCTGGCGCAGCCCCATAACGTGACCTCGCTGCCAAAGCCGGCTTTGGGCAAGTCAGTCAGGTCAACCGCAATCATGTCCATGCTGACCCGCCCCAGCAACCGAGTTGCCTGGCCGTCAACCAAAAGCGGCGTGCCAGTGGGTGCGACACGCGGGTAGCCGTCTGCGTAGCCGCAGGCAACCACACCGATACGCATCGGGTGCTTCGCCACAAATGTTGAGCCATATCCAACGTTAGCCCCCGTATCGATTGCCTGAACAGCTATTATTTTTGAAGCTAACGTCATGCCGGGCTGCAACTGCCAGTCAGAGGCTGCATGTTCAGGGTAGTCAGGTGCGCTGCCATACAGGCTGATGCCGGGCCTGATCCAGTCCGACGCCGCCACAGCCTCTGCGTGACGCAGGGTTGCAGCACTGTTGCTCAGGGACCGCTCGCCGGGTAAGTCCGCCGTGGTGGAGCCAAAACTGCGCATTTGTTCGGCGATGCCCTTGCCACCGTCGGCGTCGCTGAAGTGCGTCATGTGTGAAATTTCATCCACCTGCGTTAGCGCATTGAGTCGGGACCAGGCGCTGCGGTAGCGCTGCGGCGTGAAACCCAGGCGGTTCATGCCGGAGTTCATTTTCAGAAAAACCCGGTGCGCGACATGGGTCTTGCAGGCCGCCAGCATGTCGATTTGTTCATCGCAGTGAACCACATGCCACAGGTCCAGTCGCGAGCACAGTTCCAGATCGCGGGCCTCAAACACACCTTCAAGCAACAAAACGGGGCCTCGCCAGCCCAGTTGCCTTACCCGTTGCGCTTCCTCCAGGTCAAGCAGGGCAAAGCCGTCAGCGCTGCGAAAAGCCTCGAACACCCGCTCGATGCCGTGTCCGTAGGCATTGGCCTTGACCACTGCCCAGACCTTGGATTCGGGTGCCGCGAGTCGGCAGCGTGCCAGATTGTGTTGCAGTGCAGCAGGATGAATGGTGACTGAGATCGGGCGTGGCATGGGGATGTGGGCAAATGCAGAGCGCCGATTTTGACACCGCGTCGCCGTGCTATAACCCCGTACCGTTCGGAGACACCCTCATATCGGCTGCTGGACGCAGCGCATAACTATTTAATGACCCGCGGCTTCTTCACCATCATGGCGGCGCAGTTTTTCAGCTCGCTGGCCGATAACGCCTTGTTCGTGGCCGCCGTGCAATTGCTGCGTTCCAGCCATGCTCCCGAATGGCAGCAAGCCGCATTGGTGCCAATGTTTGCCTTGTTCTATGTGGTGCTGGCGCCCTTTGTGGGTGCGTTTGCCGACTCCATGCCTAAGGGAAGGGTGATGTTGATCAGCAACTTCATCAAGATTGGTGGTTGTCTTTTTATGCTGTTTGGCACCCATCCTTTATTGGCCTATGCGGTGGTGGGTTTGGGAGCGGCGGCGTATTCACCGGCGAAGTACGGCATCCTGACCGAATTGCTGCCCGCTTCGCAATTGGTCAAGGCCAATGGCTGGATCGAGGGGCTCACGATTGGCTCAATTATTTTGGGTGTTTTGCTGGGTGGCCAATTGGTGGGACGGCATGTCGCACCCCTGCTGCTGTCGGTGGATTTTCCGGGGATTGACACCGGCATTGACACACCGTCTGAAGCGGCCATTTGCACTTTGACTTTCGTCTACTTGCTGGCTGCCTGGTTCAACACGCATATTCCTTTGACCGGTGTGCTGATGCGGCCAATGCCCAAGCGCCTGCTGACCCTTCTGCCAGATTTCTGGACGTGCAACGCCCGACTGTGGCGCGACAAACTGGGGCAAATTTCCTTGGCCGCCACGACTTTGATTTGGGGTGTGGCGGGCAACCTGCGCTACATCGTGCTGGCTTGGGCTGCCGCTGCATTGGGCTATTCGGTCACCAAGGCTTCGGCCTTACAGGGTGTGGTGGCCATTGGCATGGCTGTGGGCGCCATCGTGGCGTCCATGCGCATGCGCCTGGAAGACGGCCCGCGCGTCATTACCTTAGGCATCGTCATGGGTGTGTTGATCATCATGCTGATCTTTATCAGCAACGTCTGGATCGCTGCACCGTTTTTGATTTTGCTGGGCGCCATTGGTGGGTTCCTGGTGGTCCCTATGAACGCCTTGTTGCAGCACCGCGGCCACAACCTGATGGGTGCCGGGCGATCGATTGCGGTGCAGAATTTCAACGAGCAGGCCTGTATTTTGGGCCTGGGCGCACTCTATAGCCTGAGCACGGGTCTGGGTCTGCCCACCTTCGGCGCAATTGCCGGTTTTGGCATCACCATTGCGGGTTTCATGTGGCTGATTCGGCGCTGGCATGCCAGGAACTGCGTGACGCACAAGGCGGAGATTGAACGGCTGCTGGTTATTGCGCGCAGCGACAACACGCACGGCTGATTTCATTTCAAAATCATCCGTGTGCTTGTTGATTTGCCTTGTCGAAAGTCAGTAGGGTCTGCGGCTTCGCGCCGAGACACAAATGATTTGGAACTGGATTGGGGTTCGAGGACTATTTGTTGGAAAGGCCGACCATGACCACCGTGTATGACTTTGATGCGCTTTCTATCACAGGCAAAAAAGTGCCTTTGAAACAGTACCAGGGTAAGGTGATGCTGATCGTCAACACCGCCAGCGCCTGCGGCTTCACGCCGCAATTTGGGGGCTTGGAAAAGCTGCATGAAACCCACGGCAAGAAGGGTCTGGTGGTGCTGGGTTTTCCATGCAACCAGTTCGGCGCGCAAGACTCGGGGAGCAACGGCGAAATTGCCGAGTTCTGCCAACTCAACTATGGCGTGAGCTTTCCGATGATGGCCAAGGTGGATGTGAATGGCGGCGATGCACACCCCTTGTTTAAATGGCTGAGTGCCGAAGCGCCCGGCTTGCTAGGAAGCAAATCCATCAAATGGAATTTCACCAAGTTTTTGGTCGGTAAAGACGGTGCGGTGCTGCGCCGCTACGCCCCCACCGATTCACCTGAGAGCCTGGTGAGCGACATTGAGGCCGCGCTGGCGGCCTGAGTGTGTGCCGTTCGCGCTGTGACTTAGCGGGCCAACACACGCAGCCGTGCCGCCGCGTCTCGTAAGCCCTCGGCAGTCGCTTCCCAACCCAGGCAGGCGTCGGTGATCGAGACACCATAACGCAGGTCTTTCTGGTCGCCCAGTTTCTGGTTGCCTTCACCCAAATTGGATTCGAGCATGACACCTTTGATAGAGCGGTTGCCGTCCACAATTTGCCCCACCACGTCTTTAAGCACCAGGCTTTGCAGCGCATGGTTTTTGCGCGAATTGCCGTGGCTGCAGTCCACCACAATGTTCACGGGCAGCTTGGCTTTGGTGAGTTCGGCCTCGGCCTCGGCCACCGCCACCGAGTCGTAATTGGGCTGCGCGCCGCCACGCAAAATCAGATGCCCGTAGGCATTGCCGCGGGTCTGCGTTAGCGCCACCTGGCCCTCGCCGTTGATGCCCAAAAAAGTATGTGGTTGGGCTGCCGACAGCATGGCGTTGATGGCCACGTCCAGGCTGCCATCGGTACCGTTTTTAAAACCCACAGGGCTGGACAAACCACTGGCCATTTCGCGGTGCGTCTGACTCTCGGTGGTGCGCGC
>DFWT01000241.1 GCA_002381045.1 Rhodoferax sp. UBA4127 | reverse complement strand
TAGAGTATCGGCCTCCGAAGCCGAGGGTCGTGGGTTCGATCCCCGCCAGCCGCACCATTACAGGTAAAAACGCAGAGTGGGTGCTCACATGATCAATGATTGCTGGCGGAGTCCAATAGTCAAGTTGGCTTCAGGACATCAATTGGACCAATAGTCGGCCTATTTTCTTGGCAACGTTCTGTGCCCTGTATGTGCCATGGCTGTGCCCCCGTCAACTGGGGCTCGACGATCAAAAGATAAATCTTGAGTATTGGTCTTGTGCCACGTCGTCTGGGTGAAAAATGCCCAAAAGCGCCTCGGGGCGAAAACAGCGTCGTTGCCTACTGTGAGGGCAATCGACGGCAAGCCAAAACCTGGCGAACCGACGGAAATTCAAGCGAACCTGTTTTCCAATGAACCTCTGAAAATTGGGGACGAAGTTTTTAAAACTGTCTGATCTATTGCCAGTTGATCTCAGTCATCAACCTTTGACTAGCGAATTACCGGGAACCCCTTCAATCAGATTGGTTTGCTCACACGGAAGTTGATGTTGTGCACCTTCGTTTGGCCTTGGTCAAGGTGATTGGCGAGGACAGGAAGTACCACCGATTCGGTTTTGGTCAGGGCTTCACCGATAAATTCTGCCGTACTCAAAAACTCCCGGCAACTCTGGCGCTTCTGCCAGAAACTGCCCATCGAATCCAGGTTTGCATTAAAACGTGTAACGCATGGGTGGCTCCCTTGCTGAGCGTATTGGTCATTTCCTCTGAATTTGTTCAGGGGCCGATGTTTAACACCGTTGTTGGGTGAATCTTCGTCTGTTCCGAAGTCGGCCCCAAGTCGGAGTTAGGCAACTCACTCCGGCTCGTCTGGCAAGTGCTCCATCAGATCTTCAACTTTGCAACCAAAGAAATCACACAGGCGGTCAATCGTGTCAGTGCCGGTGCCGTATCCCTTTTGATTCAGGATCTTAGAAAGCGTCACTCTGCTCAGGCCCGTCGCGGTCGCAACTTCGATTATTGAAAAGCGTTTGCCGTCTGCGAAACGCTTCTTTTCCATCACCTCGCCGAGCTTGAATCTAATCATAAAAACATACGAATGTTAAAAAAAAGCTACATAGGTATTGCAAAATATCCATTTACATATAGAATAAGCTACAGACGTTAAAAATTACTTACGTCTGATGTGCAAATTGTATAGGAGCATGCCAATGATTGAACAGACTTACCTCACAACAGATGAACTCTCGGCCAAGATCAAGTACGACAGCCGCACTATTCGCGATCGTCTGAAAGACAGTGTCCTGCTGGAGGGGCGGCACTACATCCGCCCATTTGGCGGAAGGAAGACACTTTACATCTGGGAGAACGTAGAGACCGACATGATGATGCACTCTCGTGAGTTTGCAACAGGCATTCCTTTGGCAAACGGGGGTTCTATTCATGGGTAGCATCCGTTCCCGGCCTGAGACCGGCGCCCTGTTCATGGACTTCAAATATCAAGGTCAGCGGTTGAGGGAGCAAACAACCCTTGCGAACACGCCAGCCAACCGCAAGCGACTTCAAAAAGCGCTCGACAAGATCGAAACCGAGATCGCGCTCGGCACCTTCGATTACCAAAAGACTTTCGGAAAGCCCCTGCCTCAAAAGGATGCGCCTGAAGTTCTCGTGAATGCTGACTTGTCAGCAACAGCGCTAGCAGCACAAGCGGCGATTGTTCCAACGCCGAATTTCCGAGAATTCGCCAACCAGTGGTACTCAGAAACCGAAATCACCTGGCGGCGCAGCTACAAGATCACCCAACGCGGTGCCTTGGACAAGTACATCTTGCCGTACTTTGGCGACAAGCAGGCTGGCATGGTGACCAAGGCAGATGTGCTCGCCTTCCGTGCTGAGTTGTCCAAACTCAATGGGCGCGGCAAGAACGCCACGCTCACCGCACGGCGCATCAATGCTGTCATGAAGCCTTTGCGGCAGATCCTCAATGAGGTCGCGGATCGGTTCAACTTCAATTCGCCGTTCCGGAACATCAAGCCACTGCGCATGAAGCGCAGCGAAGTGATGCCCTTCACCTTGCCTGAGGTGCAGTTGTTGATCACGACAATTCGCATGGACTACCGGAATTACCTCAAGACGCGGTTCTTTACCGGCATGCGTACCGGTGAAGCCAATGGCTTGAAATGGAAGTACGTGGACTTTGAGCGCCGTCTGATCTACATCCGGGAATCCATTGTGCTGGGTGAAGAGGATGAACTCAAAACAGATGGCAGCATGCGCGACATTCAGATGAGTCAGTTGGTCTTTGACGCGTTGAAAGAGCAATTCGAATCAACCGGAAAGGTGTCTGAATACGTGTTTTGCAATCAGGTTGGCAAGCCGATTGACAACAAGAATTTCATCAACCGCGTGTGGTCACCCTTGTTACGCCACTTGGGACTGGAGCATCGCAAGGCCTACCAAATGCGACACACGGCAGCGACTCTCTGGCTGGCATCCGGTGAAGCCCCAGAATGGATTGCCCGCCAGTTGGGTCATACCAGCACCGAGATGCTGTTTCGGGTCTACAGCCGCTACGTGCCCAATCTCACCCGCAACGATGGCTCTGCCATGGACCGCCTGTTGACCAAGACGTTCGTGGGTACCAGCGTGACGGACGCACCGCCGACACATGCAGTCAAGCCACCAAGCCAACCGTCTGTTCAACCTGCACCAACTCCAGCTTCAAGGCGCGCTCGCGAAAGGCTAATCCCGCCACTCAAAGGCGCTGCCAGCGATACGGGTATCGACGCGCAACCGCCACCGCTCAGTTGGGCCGATCTAGCGCAGTCATGGTTGGGTGAATCCACCCACGTGCCTATGCACTAGCCTAGGTCAGTTCCCGGCCACCAAGAACACACCCCCGGATTCGGTCCGAGTCCGGGTCAGGGCAGAGCTTTGCCCAAAACAGACCGGAAGTGGCCTGAAACCTTCAAGTTAACCCATCAATCAAGTTTCAAGGATCTCATATGTCAAACAACAACGACACCAATACCGGCCATAACGCCAATGATGGCAACGACGGCAACACCAACAAGCCCACATCCGCTATGCCGGAGTTTCTTCAGAACACCCCGGTCGATCAAGACTACCTTGATGACCTGGCGCAGTCTGCTGTCGATGAGATCGGCGACCTGGACCTTCGCTCTTTCATGGCCCATGTCATGGTGGAGATTGAGCCCTGGGAGGTGCTGACCCGGACCGTGGTGGTCAAGGGTCAGGCTGTGGGGATTCGGGTGCAGTTTCTGTCTTCCATTGCCCTGCAGGTGCGCAATGCCTATGACCTAGGTGAGATGGAGAAGGATGTGATCTACACCGCCACCCTGTTGCATGGCATTGAGTACTGGCTGCGTGACTGGGTGGTGGGCAACACCAGCGTGCGCGATGTGATGTTCACCATCGTTCGCGCTCACCTGCATGAGCTCGATGAGAACAGCCCAAGCCATGCCCAGATGCTGCGCCTGTGCATGGACTGGGGCAATGAGGATGAGCAATCGGTCTTCATCACCTGGTTGCAGCAGCGCATGCACAAGGCGGTTCAAACGCTGGAGCGCATGAAGTTCTGATGCAGACCAAGTCAATTAGAACAACTTATTCAATTCAGAAAGCACATCATGAACAAACCAAACCAATCAACCAATAAGTCAACCGACAAATCAACCGACCAGACCGCTGGTTTGTGGCCTGTACCAATGGCTGCCACTTCTGCCTCCCGCTGGGGTGTCATCGACATTCGCCTGCTGCGGGTGATTCTGAAGTTCAGCTACATGTTCCAGAAGACAACGGGACCGCTGGTGATGGCGGATGAATGGATCTCGACCTTTGCCGCCACATGCGCCGAGATTGATCAACTTCTCGGTGCTGACAAGCGGGGCTTTCACTGGCAGCAGTTGGGCCATGAGGGACGCCGGGTGGATTGGTACTGGGCACTTGGAGAGGACTATGCGCCCTCGGTGGTGATGTACCGGAGTCTGACTGCGGTTGACTTCGGTGTCGTCAATTCACCGATGGATCCAGAGAATGCGCTGCGAGAGGGGATCCGGGCCATGGTCTTGCGGGGTGAGGCCAATGCGCGCAAGCAGTTCAAGGCAAGCGGTATGGGAGGGAATGCAGCATGAATGCATTGATCAAATCCCGAGTGGGGGCAAAGTCTGACAACACAGATATTGAGTCCATCGAGGTGATTTCGGTAACTATGCCGGTCATCACCCCAGTTGCCGCCAACAGTGACTGGTTTGAAGAATGTGCGCCTGACTTATTGGAAGTCTCCGAGTACGGCAACTTCTCATGGGAGGGCGAAACATCGGGCGTCGAAGACACCTGGAGCCGGGTGCAAGACTTCTGGCTTCGGATGGCAAGGCATCCTGATATCGCCTGCACCTCGGTCAGCGATCCCATTCAAAGTGACAACCTTCTTATGTTTCGTATTCAGGGTGAAGCGATTGACTGCGAGGGAGCACTGCTGCTGGAGGTGGCTGGTTGCAGCCGCACCTACAAGTGGTGCGAGGAGGGCAGCCAGGGAAGTCTAGTTGCCGACGTCAACTGGTACGGTGACACCCTGGTGATCGATATCCCATCGTTTCACCAGATGCGAGCCTGGCCGGGTGGCGACAGCCTAGTCTGGCAAATGCAGGCTTTGCTACGCCGTTTGCGGGCTGAGCCGCAGCACTGAATGACTTCAGTGCCGAAGACTCAAGCCGATGGCAAGCTCAGCTTGAACCCCTGGGCTGGGTCTTGAACCAGGAAACCTTCTTCTACCAGCCGACGCACTGAGGCACCGACCGAGCCCTTGGCCATCTTGATGGCTGTAGCCACACTGGTCTGGTTGATCTTGCCAAAAGTGTCAGGGTTCAGGACCTGGGTCAGGTGTGCCAGCAATGAGGCGGCATTGGCGGGCAGGGGACCAGCAGCTCTGGGTTTGCGAGCTGCCTTTGCTTTGGCTTTGTCCTTTGTCTTACCCTTTGCCTTGAGCTTGCGTGACTTCTTGGCGGTGACATCGGTGGCATTGACTGCGCTGATCAATTCAACGGTGTTGGCTGGAGTCGAAACAGAAACAGGCGCGGCAATGGGTTGGGGTTTGCTGGAAAGCACCAAGGTGCCTTGCAGGCGGGACGCTGATGCATGGATCTTTTGCAGTTCCGCTTCAATCTGACCCATGGCCT
>DFWT01000028.1:8256-12620 GCA_002381045.1 Rhodoferax sp. UBA4127 | reverse complement strand
GAGATCACCGACTTCTATTTGCCCCCCGAAGGCTGCAGTTACCGCATGGCGGTGGTCAGTATCCGAAAAGTCTACCCCGGTCACGCCAGGCGGGTGATGATGGGCATCTGGAGCTTTTTGCGCCAGTTCATGTACACCAAGTTTGTCATCGTGGTGGACGACGACGTGGACGTGCGCCAATGGTCCGATGTCATCTGGGCCGTCACTACCCGCATGGACCCCACGCGCGACACCATGCTGGTGGACAACACGCCCATCGACTACCTTGACTTTGCCTCGCCGGTGAGCGGCTTGGGTAGCAAGATGGGTCTGGATGCCACCCACAAATGGCCCGGTGAAACCACACGTGAATGGGGCCAGCCCTTGACCATGCGTGCCGATGTCATAGCGCGGGCCGAGGAGATTTGGCGAACGCTGGCCTGACCCGCCTCACTTGAGGTGTTTGTTGAGAAAGTCGATCACTGCTGCGCCTGCCAGGTCGCGCGCTTTCGGGTTGCCTTGAACGCTGGCGCCTTTGTCGGCGCAGAGGTCACGGCTGATGTCTTTCACCTTGTCAGCTGACAGCACCTCGCCGCTGCGACGGTCCCGAGCTTTGAAGTCTTGCAGGTCGTATTCCAGCGGGCAGCCTTCTTTGACCTTGGTGTTATTGGGCAGTTTGATGAGTTTGGTGCTGTCCAGGTCGAATTTGTGGGCTGCCCCTGGCAACACCACAAACTCGGTGGGTGTGCCTGCAGCGGAAATGCGTTGGGCATAGGAGCGGCAGTCGCTCATGGCCGCATAGTCGTCGGCATCGCCATGCACAAACAGCAGGGGTTCGGCGCTGAAAGTGCCAGGTTTGGCGGTCACCGAGAGAATGCCCGCACAACCGCCGCTGTAAACCGCCACATGCGCAGCAAAGCGCAGCCCGGCTGGTGCCGCACCCTTGATGACGGGTATCACGCCGCTGCGCACAGCGGTCACGCCGCCACGCGAGAAACCCATGACGGCAATGCGTTTGGGGTCAATCCTCGGGTGACTGGCCAGCATGCCCAACGCAGCAAACGCATCGGCCGTGTCGGCCGCAAAGGGTACTTGACTCTGATCTTCGCCCGTCGCCTTGACACCCCGTGGGTTGAACACATCGATCACGAAGGCGGCGATGCCTTGCTCATTGAGCAACTTGGCCCAAAAGCTGATTTGCTCCGGGTAAATGCCACCCGAACCATGCACGATGACCAGCGCCGGCACCTTGGCATCGGCAGCCACGCCGGCAGGCAACTGGAGTTGTGCTTGCACCGTGGTTGCCGAAATCGGGCTACTGGGTTTGATCAGCTCGACCACCGTGGCGGGTGTGCTGGAGGCATAGCTGTATAACCCATTGCCTGGACCGCTCTTGAAATCGGCCATCGGAATGGGCGTCTGGGCCAGTGTGGCGCAGTGCCAAAGCAAGGTGATTGCCCCTGCGAAAAAATTGGTTTTTGAATGAAAGACCATCGTGCAGTCTCCTGTGTAGGGTGTGTCTTGCCTGACCTGCACGCATGATGCACCGGAAGGTATTACCTGTCCAGGGTGACACATGCGACAAAAACGGCGCAAAAGCGACGCACTAGCGCGGGTAATCCCTGTAGGTATTTGCCGACAGCGCGCGACAAAATTAAGCGTTCACTTAAGCATTGCACATCACCCAGGAAACATGTATGTCAAAAATTTTTCATTTCATCAAAGCCGCCGTCTTGGGCTTGTTGCTTGCCACAGCGTTTCAAGTGCGCGCCGCCGATGATCCAATCAAAACTGTGTACCACATGAGCGAGGGCATCCCGCAGGCCACGCGCGGACTCAATAACATTCGCAACCACCTGGCGGCCGATCCCAAAGCGAAAATCGTGGTGGTGACGCATGGACTGGGCATTGACTTCCTGTTGCAGGGCGCCACCAACCAGATGGACCAACCCTTTGCCGGTGCGATTGCGGATCTGGCTAACCAGGGCGTTGAGTTTCGGGTGTGCAACAACACCTTGCAAGCGCGCAAGATTGACGCAGGCAAGGTGGCCATGGAAGCCACGATCGTGCCCTCTGGGGTGGCCGAGGTGGCCAGGCTGCAGGCCCGCGAACACTTTGTGTACCTGCGGCCGTGATGCTTTTTGCTCTATAGGAAATATGCCTCTAGCCCTTATTTTGTAGGGGCTGCGAGCTATTGATGTCACAGTACTTCTTGGACTATCAGCGCCAAATCCAACAAGCCAGGACAATGCCAGTTTGGACAGGATGCAAAAGGCGCAATGATGGTCAAGCAACTCAAGATCGATTTTGTCTCGGACATCTCCTGCCCGTGGTGTGCTATTGGCTTGTCGGCACTGGAGTCCGCACTGACCCAGGTGCAAGGTGAAATCGCGGCAAGCATTCATGTGCAGCCGTTTGAGTTAAACCCTCAGATGGCGCCCGGTGGGCAAGACATTGGTGAGCACCTGACGCAAAAGTATGGCTCCACGCTCGAGCAGCAGACGCAGATTCGCGACACCATCCGTCAGCGTGGCGCCGATGTGGGTTTCAGCTTCAACCCCAGCGGCCGGGGCCGCATCTACAACACCTTTGACGCCCATCGATTGCTGCACTGGGCGGGTATCACAGACACATCCAAGCAGTTGGCCTTGAAAAAGGCCTTGCTGACCGCCTGCCACAGCCACAGCCTGGCCATGGAATCGCATGAGGTGTTGTTGGCCGCCGTGACCGAAGCCGGTTTGGATGAGGCGCATGCCAAAAGCGTATTGGCCAGCGATGCGTTTGCTGCGGAAGTGCGGGCGGCGCAGGCGTTTTACAACGGCCTGGGAATTCATTCGGTGCCGGCGGTCATCATCAACGATCGACATCTGATTTCAGGCGGCCAGCCCGCTGCCGTGTTTGCGCAGGCCTTGCGGCAGATTGCTGCGGGGTCTGAGGCGCGTTAAACCGCATCACGGCAAGCTTATCCGGCCCGCTGGACAATGGCTATTCACAGCAGCCATCAAAAAATAATTCACTTCACGCCATGAACCAGCCCAATAGCCCTGTCAAACCCGCCCAATGGATGCGTCCAGTGATTCGCTGGGCCACGCGTTTTTCATTGGCAGCGCCAAAATGGTTGCCTGATTTTGTGCGCTTTGCGCCCCTGCGTAGTGCGTCGTTTGTGCTGCGCTTGGTTCACCAGGGTTTGCGCTGATCCCAAGAGCGCGCTGATCGATGCGCTAAACCAGCAATGTGGCAAGCGCTGCCAGCGCGGCGGTCTCGGCCCGCAGCACGCGCTTGCCCAGCGTGACGGGTTGAAATCCATGTCCGAGCGCCTGCTGCTCCTCGTGGGGGCTCAAGCCACCTTCCGGTCCAGACAAAAAGGTCACGCTTTCGGTGTGCGCGGCACTGTCTAGCGCCTTCGCGCCTGTCACTGATTCTTGCAGTGCCAGCGCCTCGCGAAGGCTGCGGGACGTGGGTTGCAATGAGAGCAGGTACGCCAGGTCGCCTGGTTCTGGTTTAGCGGCGCGCAGCTTCAACCAATCTTGCAAGCCCATCATGGGGTGCACCACCGGCACCCGGTTGCCACCGCATTGCTCACACGCAGCCACCGCCACGCTTTGCCAATGGAGTTGCTTCTTAGTCGCCCGCTCACCGCTCAAGCGCAGCACACTGCGTTCGGTCATCAGCGGCTGGATGCTGGCCGCACCCAGCTCAGTTGCTTTCTCCACCAACCAGTCCATGCGTTCGTTGGCCGGCATGCCCACGGCCAGGTGCACATCGCGCGGGGCTTCGCGGTCGGTTGGCGTCCAGGTGCCCACTTCCACCTGCACATGACTGCGCCCCATTTGCGTCACCATGGCCGCAAACTCACCAAACTGCCCGCCGCTGTCGGCCAACCCGGTAAACAAGGTGATGCCATCGCCCGGCTGCAGCCGCAACACCTGCACATGGCGCGCCGCGCCATCCGGCAGGTTCAGCAGCAGGCCAGGGGTGAGCGGGGTGGGGCAATGAAAGCGGGGCATAGTTTGCAGGCTGGACGCTTCACTTTAAATAGCTT
Source organism: Rhodoferax sp. UBA4127 (assembly GCA_002381045.1). GTDB lineage: Bacteria > Pseudomonadota > Gammaproteobacteria > Burkholderiales > Burkholderiaceae_C > Rhodoferax. Next base: position 8,599 of record DFWT01000028.1, on the reverse strand, counting down.
TTGAGGCTTGTTTTATAAGGTTAGAGGCATATTTTCATTGCCGACCGAACCCAAAAATATCTGGCTCCACAATGCCTTCAAGCTTGTCCACCAGTCGCAGCAGCGGTTTGAGTTCGCGGTAGCGCGCGCTGGTGCTGCGGATGTAGTTGATGAAACGCGGGGTGTCGGCCAGGTACTGCGGCTTACCGTCGCGCAGGGTCAGGCGGGCAAAGATGCCAGCCACTTTCAGGTGGCGCTGCAAGCCCATCCATTCGACGCCGCGGTAAAACTCGCCAAAGTCGTTGCCCACCGGCAGGCCGGCTTTGCGGGCTTTCTCCCAGTAACGAATGGTCACGTCCAGGCA
>DFWT01000028.1:0-8209 GCA_002381045.1 Rhodoferax sp. UBA4127 | reverse complement strand
GAAGTCGCGGTGCACGTAGACGCTGGGGTGGGTCAACACGGTGGCGATGATTTGTTTGAACGTGTTGTCCAGCGTAAAGCGCATGGCCTCATCAATGGCCATGCCTTTGTGCTGGGTGATGTACCAGTCAGGGAACAGCGCCAGCTCGCGATTCAGCAGTGCGTCGTCATAGGGTGGCAACACGTTTGGCTTGGAACTGAGTTGCCAGGCAATCAGCGTGTCCACGNNGTGGCTTGGGGCTCGGCGCGGTTGATGACTTGCATCATGGTCTGCGCCCCCAGGTCGGTCAGCAGCAAAAAGCCGTGGGCCTCGTCCCAAGCCAGCAACTGCGGTGCGTGGATGCCTGCCGCCTGCATCAGGTCGGCCACCTTGACAAAGGGCTGGCAGTTTTCTTTGTCGGGCGGCGCGTCCATGATTACGAACGAAACAGAGCCCTGGCTCTTATCGGTATTGCCTGAGAAGCTATCAATTCTGAAGTAACGTCGAAAACTGGCATCGGCCGAGGCCAAACGCAGACTTGGGATGAACAAGCCGTGGTCAGGTGCAATCTGGTCGAGCCAGTTGGTGAATTGGCTGGCGCGAACGGGGTCGCTCCAGAGGATGTCGGTGCCCGTGGCGGGCTGGGGTGTTGGGGCTTGGCTCATGGATAATCNNGCGACGTCCTCGCAGAGGGGTGTGGCCCAACGTGCGAGGCCGCTGGTAGGGCTGTTGGCTGCGATGGCTTGTGCCAGCACACATGCCCAAATGGAAGAGGCCGGCTCACCGCTGCAATTGCAAAGCAGCCCGATGTTGCAAGAAAAAATCAACCCCGACACCCGCTCCAGCCTGCCCAGCTTCGTGTCAGGTGACACCATCACCGGTCGCCCTGACCTGGAGTCGTTGATTCAGGGCGACGCCGTGCTGCGCAAGGGTGATGTGGTCATCCGGGCTGACCGTCTTGAGTACAACCAAGCCACGGACCTGGCCAAAGCCACGGGTGCCGTGCGTATCAACCGCGCCGGCAACGTGTATGAAGGCCCGTTGCTTGAGCTGTCGGTGGATGCGTTTGAGGGATTCTTTAACGAGCCCACCTACCACTTTGCTCGCAATGACGCGCATGGTCAGGCGGACCGGCTTGATTTTGTGGATGCGCAGCGTGCGGTCATTCACAACGCCACCTTCACCACCTGTCAGCGCCAACCTGGCCCGAGCTGGATGCCTGACTGGATTTTGAAGGCCAGCAGCATCAGCCTGGACAACGAAGAAAACGTAGGCACGGCGCAAGGGGCGGTGCTTAGTTTCAAAGGCATACCCATATTGCCGGTGCCGTACTTGAGCTTTCCTTTGAGTGAGCAGCGCAAGTCGGGCGTAATGCCGCCAACACTGGGGCTGGACAACGTGAACGGCACCGAAGTCGCTGTGCCCTACTACTGGAACATTGCGCCCAACCGAGATGCCACCCTGACCCCCACCCTGATGACCAAGCGGGGCGTGAACCTGGGCGCCGAGTTTCGTTACCTGGAACCGAGCTATGCGGGAGCGGCGCGGCTTGATTGGATGCCGTCAGACAGCCTGAGAGATGCCAACCGTTGGGGCTTGAATGTCAATCATCAGGCCCGCATTCAAAGTGCCTGGACCAACAATGGCGCGGCGCTGAATCTGAGCCTGAACCGCGTCAGCGACGACAACTATTGGCGCGATTTCACCCGCACCAATGGCTCGCTCACCCAGCGCTTGCTGGCCAACGACGCCACACTGACCTGGGGCAACGGTGCCTGGGCCAACACCATCCGCACTTTGAAATGGCAAACCTTGCAAGACGTGGCCGCGCCCATCGTCCCGCCCTATGACCGTTTGCCGCAAATTGCCACACGCTACACCCGCGGCAATCTGTACGGGCTGGACCTCACGTTTGACGCGGACTACACCCGGTTTCAGTCCGCCAGCACCCTCACCGGTCAACCCAATGGCCAACGCACGTTTTCGCTGGCGCAAGTCAGCCGTGTGTTTCAGTCCCCCGCAGGCTATCTCACACCCAAGCTGCAGTTGCACGCTACCCAGTACCAGTTTGACAGCCCCTTGGTGGATGGTGCCACCAGCGCGAGCCGCGTGGTGCCCAGTCTGAGCCTGGACGCTGGTGTGGTGTTTGAACGCGACACGCAGCTGTTTGGCCGCGCCCTGCGCCAGACGCTGGAGCCCCGGGCGTTTTATGTGAATACGCCTTACCGCGACCAAAGCAAGTTGCCCAACTACGACTCGGGCGCCAATGACTTTAATTTGTCGACGATTTTTTCCGAGAACGCCTTTGTTGGCAATGACCGCATCTCTGACAGCAACCTGTTGACCTTGGGGGTCACCTCACGGTTTCTTGACCCAGCCACTGGGGCCGAGGCGGCCCGGGTGGGTGTAGCCCAGCGCCTGCGTTTTCAAGATCAGATCGTGACTTTGCCCGGTGGTACCCCCGCCAACGACCGAATCAGTGACATGCTGCTCGGCGCGTCCATCCAGTGGGACCCGCGCTGGGGCTTTGACGCTGCGGTGCAGTTCAACCCGGACACCGAGCGCTCCATACGCTCGACTTTGGGTGCGCGTTACAGCCCTGGCAGTTACCGAACTGTGACAGCTGCGTACCGTTACCAGCGTGAATCCAGTGAACAGCTGGACCTGGGTTGGCAGTGGCCAATCAATGACCTGTGGGGTGACCGCGGGGCCAATCTGGGAGCCGGTCAGGGACAGGGGCCGGGGCGTTGGTACAGTGTGGGACGCTTGAACTACAGTTTGAACGAACGCAAGCTGGTAGATTCAGTGCTGGGCCTCGAGTACGACGCCGGCTGCTGGTTGGGGCGTATTGTGTTTGAGCGGCTGCAAACCAGCAGCGTCACCGCCACCGACCGCATCATGTTCCAGCTTGAGTTTGTGGGCTTCTCCAGACTGGGTGTGAACCCCTTGAAATCGCTCAAAGCTAACATTCCGAATTACCAGTTCTTGCGTGAGCCTGTGGGCACACCGAGCCGATTCAGCAACTACGATTGATTCGTTTCATGATTTACCGCCTCAAGTCCATCACTTTGGCCATGCTGTGCTTGGCCGCCGGCCTAACGCATGCGCAGGGTTTGCGTATCGGCACCAGCCCGACGCTGAACGCGACAGAAACTACCCCACCAGCGGCTGTAGTCTCAGAGCAGGCCGATTTCATCGTGGCCATTGTGAACTCCGAGCCCATCACCAACAACGAGGTGCGCCGCGAGATTCAACAGGTATTGCAGCAACTTTCCGCCCAGCGCCGGCCGCAGCCCGACATACGCGTGCTGGCCCCCGATGTGCTGGACAACCTCATCAACATCAAGGCGCAATTGCAACTGGCCCGCGACTCGGGTGTCAGGGTGGAAGAAGCGGCCATTGACCAGGCTGAGCAATCCATTGCGCAGCAAAACCAGATCGATGTGGCCGAATTGCGCCGGCGGGTTGAGCGTGACGGTGTACCGCAGTCACAGTTCAGGGCGCAATTGCGCGACCAGATTTTGTTGCAACGGGTGCGGGAGCGCGAGGTGGAGGGGCGGGTACGTGTGACCGAGCTCGAAGTGGACCAGTACCTGGCTGAGCAGCAAACCAAACAGGACCTGAGCAAGGTGCAATTGAACCTGGCGCAGATTCTTGTGGCGGTGCCAGATACGGCATCTTCAGAACAAACACAGGCCCTGCGCAAACGTGCTGAACGGGCGCTCGTACGGGCCAAGGCGGGCGAGGACTTTGCCGGCCTGGTGCGCGAATTCTCGGACACCACGGACTTCACCAATGGCGGCCAATTGGGACTCCGTGAGGCCAGCCGCTACCCGGAATTGTTTGTCGAGGCCACCCGCGCCTTAGCCGTGGGTGATATATCGGAGCCGGTTCGTTCACCTGCAGGTTTTCATGTGCTCAAAGTTATTGAAAAAGGCAGTGCCGAATTACCTACCGCGGCGGTCATACAAAGCCACAGTCGGCATATTTTGCTGGTGCCCAATGCCCAGCTGAGCGAGTCTCAAGCTCGACAAAAACTGCTGGACTTCAAGAAGCAGGTGGTGTCTGGACAGGCTGACTTTGCGGCACTTGCGAAGGAGCATTCGCAAGATGGCAGTGCGGTGCAAGGTGGCGAACTGGGGTGGGCCAGTCCGGGTATGTTTGTGCCAGAGTTTGAATCCGCCATGAATCGTTTGGCTCCGGGCGAGGTGAGTGACCCGGTGGTGTCCAGATTTGGCGTGCATTTAATCCAGCTGCTGGAGCGGCGCAAAGCCACGTTGACCAAAGCCCAGCAACGTGACGCGGTGCGCGCCCTGCTGCGTGAGAAAAAGTACGATGACGCTTACCGCACCTGGGCGCAGGAGCTGCGCGGGCGCACCTACGTTGAGTTGCGTGAGCCACCGCTCTAAATCCTCTTCTAAGTCATCTATGTCGTTGATGCGTTGTCTTGTCGTGGCCAGTGCTTTGCCCGCGGCTTCGCGCCTGGATGCAAACGATTTGGAAGTGCAATAAGGCGTCAGTGAAACACGGCACACATATCCCGCGCAAGCGTTTTGGTCAGCATTTTCTGGCCGACCACGGCATCATTGACGCCATCGTCCAAGCCATAGACCCGAAACCGGGTGATGCGATGGTTGAAATTGGCCCAGGCTTGGCCGCGCTAACGCAACCTTTGGTGGAGCGGCTGGGTGCATTGACGGTGATCGAACTCGATCGGGACTTGGCGCAGCGCCTGCGTAGCCATGGGCAGTTGACCGTCATTGAGTCGGATGTACTCAAGGTTGATTTTGCAATGCTTGCAGCCGCACAAACCGATCACAAACTGCGGGTGGTGGGCAACTTGCCCTACAACATTTCTACACCCATTTTGTTTCACCTGTTGCAGTACGTGGACGTGATTGCAGATCAGCACTTCATGTTGCAAAAGGAAGTGATTGACCGAATGGTGGCAAGCCCTTCTACCGCCGCGTATGGGCGGCTGAGCGTGATGCTGCAATGGCGCTATGCCATGGAAGACGTGCTTTTTGTGCCCCCAGAAAGCTTTGACCCACCCCCCAGGGTGGACAGTGCGGTGGTGCGTATGGTCCCGCACCCCGATTGCGCCGCGCTAGACCCTGATTTGCTGAGCGAACTGGTGCAAGTGGCCTTCAGTCAGCGTCGCAAACTATTGCGCCACACCCTGGGTCGTTGGCTAGAGGCCAGGCAGTTTGCTGGTCAGTTTGATGTGCAGCGGCGTGCCGAGGAAGTGCCAGTGTCGGCTTATCTTGAGTTGGCTTTGGCTCTGTGAGCAACACAATGCAAAAAGCCTGAACAAATCAGGCTTTCTGGCAGTAGGGCGAACCCGGTAACTGGCTTATACCGTGGTCCAGTAGCCCGCGTTAAAGGGGCTGCTCATGCGCAAGGCTTGTGGCGAAATGTCCAGCAGCTTGTCAGTAGGCATGCGCTCACCGTTCTCTGTTAGCAGTTCGATGTTGCTGGGCGTGCCCGGTGCGCTGGAGTGAGCGGCATCGGCTGAGCTTGTCGCTTGGGCAGAACGTGCTACTGAAAAAGAATAGAAGACACGAAACGGTACCTTGCGGTCACCCCAATAATCAACGGTGTCGCGGAAGATGTCGAGCAATTGCTCGCGGGCTTCCTTGTCAAACTTGGCGTTGGCCGGAATGTGTTCCAGCACAGCAATGAAACCGGTCTGGGGGCCTGATTTGTGAACCGGATCGGTCAGGCTGTCATACAGCGAGTCAAAGTTCTTGCCCACTGAAATGTTCATGATGAATTGCTGGCTGATCAAATCGAGCACATCCTGTTTGCTTTGAGCTGTCGCCAGGTTGGCATACAGAAAGTGGTGGCCAAGGGCCATGGCGGCTTCTTGCAGGTCTGGCACGCGAAACGCCCGGATCGACTGCACGATGTTGCTGCGGATGCCGCGCAGAGGTGCGTCGGCCGCGCTAACAGGCAGGGCAAATGAGGGCTGGACTAAGGACATGGTCTTCTTTCTTTACTAAATAACTTAACTCTTCAAACTCAGGGCACGATTCGCCGAAAGCTCTCGTAATGGTCTGCGGTGTAATAACAAACCTCCGGGCTTGTTCGTTCACCTCCGCACACAATGCGTTTGACTCCGCGGTGACTTACGCCCGGTGTGGGCACCGTGTACTCGCGGTAAAAACCTCGTTGCTTTCGCGGTAACAAACGTTCCCGATTGGCAAAAACCACACCATCTTTCTCTGCGACAAACGGCCCACCCTGGTGGATACGTGCATAAATTCGACTACCTTGTTCCGGCAACTCGGCCAAACTGATGGTTTGCTGCAGGTCGGTAGAAGGTGGTGCTTTCGCTTGTACGCCAGTCATTAAGACTGCTGAAGCGACCACTAAACCAGAGAGAACTAACTTGATACTGCGAGTAAACGACATCGACACTGCATCCCACAAAGCCGCGGGTTAACCCGTATTTCCAAGGGAGCGAGTGTCGTTGATCCGCAGAAAAAAAGCAAGTCACTGCCCAATTTGTGGGCAGTGTGTAAGGCAATTACCAGTAAGTCAGTACGCGCACACTTACTCAGTAAGCCTTATCTATTGGCGTTTGCATCCGCAACTGTAAGTGCGGTCATGTTGACGATTCGTCGAACGGTGGCGCTGGCCGTCAGTATGTGGACGGGTTTTGCCGCGCCCAGCAAGACCGGCCCGACCGCAATATTGCCCCCTGCAGCTGTCTTAAGCAGGTTGTAGGCGATGTTGGCGGCATCGATGTTGGGTAGCACCAGCAGATTAGCGTCACCCACCAGCGTGCTGTGGGGCATGATGCCACGTCGGGCAGCGCCGTCCAGCGCCACATCGCCATGCATCTCACCGTCTACTTCAAGCCAAGGCGCTTGCTCGCGCAGCAGCGTCAGGGTGTCGCGCATCTTGATGGCGCTGGGTTGGTTGCTGCTACCAAAATTGGAATGAGACAACAGAGCCACTTTGGGTGGAATGCCAAAACGTCGCATCTCTTCGGCCGCCAATTGGGTGATTTCGGCCAATTGCTCAGCCGTTGGGTCGTAATTGATATGGGTATCCACTAAAAAAACCTGTCGACCTGGCAACATCAACCCGTTCATGGCGGCATAGGTTTTGACCCCCGGACGTCGGCCCAGAACCTGATCGATGTACTGCAAATGCAAGGAGGTTGTGCCCCAAGTGCCACAAATCAGCCCATCCACATAGCCCTTTTGCAGCAACATGGCGCCAATGAGCGTCAAACGTCGGCGCATTTCGATCTTGGCCACCTGTACCGTGATGCCCTTGCGTTCTGTCATACGGTGATAGGTTTGCCAGAAGTCGCGGTAGCGAATATCCAGTTCGACGTTAACGACTTCGTAATCGATGCCTTCTTTGAGACGCAAACCAAAATTCTCGATTCGAGCTGCAATCACGCTGGGTCGACCTATCAGGGTCGGCATCGCCAGGCCTTCGTCAACCACGATTTGGGCCGCACGCAGGACCCGTTCTTCTTCGCCCTCGGAAAAGGCCACCCGTTTTTTGAGTCCCTTTTTCGCAGCGGTGAAGATTGGCTTCATGACGGTGCCAGAGGCATACACAAAGCTTTGCAAGCGTTCGCGGTAGGCGTCCATGTCGGTAATGGGGCGCAAGGCCACACCACTGTCCAGCGCGGCCTGAGCCACGGCGGGTGCCACCTTCATCATCAAGCGCGGATCGAACGGTTTGGGTATCAGGTATTCCCGTCCGAAGGCCAGCGGTTCGCCTGCATACGCGGCTGCGACCACCTCGCTTTGTTCGGCCTGGGCCAATTCTGCAATGGCGTGTACCGCCGCCATTTCCATCTCGATGGTGATGGTGGACGCGCCCGCATCCAGCGCCCCACGAAAGATATAGGGAAAGCACAAGATGTTGTTGATCTGGTTCGGGTAATCCGAGCGACCGGTGCCAATGATGGCGTCACTGCGCACCTTCTTGACCTCTTCTGGCGTAATTTCAGGCGTGGGGTTGGCCAGCGCAAAGATGATGGGGTTGGCCGCCATGCGTGCCACCATGTCAGGTTTGAGTACACCACCGGCAGACAAGCCCAAAAAGACATCAGCGTTGTCAATCACCTCGCCCAGACGGCGTGCATCAGTCTTTTGTGCATATTGGGCTTTGTCGGGATCCATCAGCTCGGTGCGACCCTCAAACACCACACCGGCAATGTCGGTGACCCAGACGTTCTCACGCGGGATGCCCAGCTTGACCA
>DFWT01000210.1 GCA_002381045.1 Rhodoferax sp. UBA4127 | reverse complement strand
TAACCAACTGAGCTATATCACCAACAGGGCGGCATTATAGCCAGACGGCGGCGGCATTGCAGCGCGCTCAGCGGTGGGTGAATACAGCCTTGCGTTTGTTGACAAATGCGTCCATGCCTTCCTTCTGATCGGCTGTGGCGAACAGGGCGTGAAACAGGCGGCGCTCGAACATAACGCCGTCACTCAGTCCTGTCTCAAATGCCCGGTTCACAGACTCTTTGGCGGCAATGGTGGCGACTTGCGAAAACTCGCTGATCATCAGCGCCGCGCCCAGGGCCTCCTCCATGAGCTTGTCCAGGGGCACCACGCGGCTCACCAAACCCGAGCGCTCGGCTTCAATCGCGTCCATCATGCGGCCGGTCAAGGCCAGGTCCATCGCCTTGGCTTTGCCAATGGCACGCGGCAGGCGTTGGGTGCCACCGGCGCCGGGAATGATGCCAAGTTTGATTTCCGGTTGACCAAAGCGGGCGTTGTCGGCGGCAATGATGAAGTCGCACATCATCGCCAGTTCGCAGCCGCCGCCCAAGGCAAAGCCGCTGACGGCGGCGATGACTGGTTTGCGCACGCTGCGAATGGCTTCCCAGTTGCGGGTGATGAAGTCGCCCATGTACACATCGGCAAAGCTGTAGGTGGCCATACCGCCGATGTCGGCACCGGCGGCAAAGGCTTTTTCGCTGCCGGTGATGATCATGCAAGCAATCGCAGGGTCTACATCAAAGGCTTGTAAGGCCTGACCCAGTTCAGTCATCAACTGGTCGTTGAGCGCATTGAGTTGCTTGGGCCGGTTCAGCGTGATGATGCCGACCTTGTCGGCTTCTGTGCGGGTGAGGATGTGTTCATAGGTCATGTGGGTCTCCAATAAATTCATTTAAGGCTGGCCGCCCAGCCAGGCATCGGCACGTTGGGACTCTGAGATGGCCAGCTTGACTTGATCGCTAGCTGCAGGGATTTTCAATGTCAAGGTCAGCAGGCGTTGGTCGCGGGTGATCAGGGCCTGGCAGGTGCGGGCGTCTCCAACGTACAGCGCCAGGTCATCGAGCCGCGTCAAGCGCCAGCCTTGTCTGGATTTGCCAGCGCCAACTTCCACTCCCAACCATTCGTCGCCCGCTGCGAAACCGGCATCTTCAGCGGGGCTGGCGCGCAGCACTGTTTTGACGCGAAGACCTTGTTGCTCAACTAGCTTCAAGCCCAGGTGATCAGACTGTGAGGTGCTCTCTTTATCGTAGCGTATGCCATGGTGTTGCAACAATTTCTTCAGAGGCAAATTATCGGTGCCGTGTACCCAATGGGACAGCTTTTTCGCCAGCGCCGGGCCAGACAAGTCAGTGATCACAACGAGCACATCGTCCTCGGTCATGGGGCCGCCCGTACAGCGTTGCCACAGGGCACGCATCACCGCATCCAGACTGGTTTTGCCCTGTTTGCGTAAGCTCAAGTCCAGACACAGCGCCACCAGCGCGCCCTTGGTGTAGTAGCTCACCGTGGCGTTGGGCGTGTTCTCGTCCTGGCGGTAGTACTTGACCCAGGCGTCAAAGCTGGCTTGCGCGGCGCTTTGCACTTTGGCTCCAGGGGTTTGCGCCACCTGATTGATGGTTTTGCTCAGCAGCTTGAGGTAGTGCAAGTCGTCAATCAGTCCCGCGCGGCGCAGCAGCAGGTCGTCGTAATAGCTGGTGAAACCTTCAAAAAACCACAACAACTCGGTGTAGTTTTCGCGCGCGTAGTCATAGCGGTTGAACTCAGAAGGCCGTAAGCGTTTGACGTTCCAGGTGTGAAAGTACTCATGGCTGATCAACCCCAGCAAGGTGGTGTAGCCGTCCGACGGTTGGGCGGTGGTGGCTTGGCCCAGCCTAGGTAAATCTGCGCGTTTGCAAATCAGGGCGGTGCTGTGGCGATGCTCCAGCCCGCCATAGCCGTCAGCCACCGCCGCCAGCATGAACAGGTAGTGCCGATGCGGCGCCGGCTGGTGGTGCTGTCCGTGCCAAAAGCGAATCTCTGCCTCGCAGATGGTTTGGGTGTCTGCCAGCAGGCGTGCACCATCAAACCCCGGGGGGGCGCCCGAGACAACGAACTGGTGCGTGACACCTAAAGCCACAAATTCACCGCGCCAGAACGGCCCCAACTCCACCGGGCTGTCCACCAGTTCGTCGTAATTGCCAGCCAGGTAACTGCCAAAGCCGCGTTTGGTAACTTTCTTGGCTGTCAGTGCTGTCGCCGCTTGCCATGCTTTGGGCAGACCTGAGTCAGACAGCACCAACTCATGCGCGGTCTCTTCCTGGCCGTGGACCCGCAGGCAGAGGCTGGTGCCGTTGAAAAAGCCGCGCTGGCTGTCCAGCCAGGCGGTGCGTACCGAGCTGTCAAATGCATAGACCTGATAGGTCAGCACCAGTGGCTTGCTGGCCTGGCAATGGATCTGCCAAGTGCATTTGTCCAACTGGGTGATTTCTACAGGCCTGTTGCGCTGGTTGGCACTCAAACCTTGCAGGTGTTTGGAGAATTCACGCACCAAATAGCTGCCTGGAATCCACACAGGCAAGCTGACCACTTGGTCTGGCGCTGGCTGTGCCACCGTCAGGCGCACCTCAAACAAATGGGCGTGCAGGTCAAGCGCCTTGACCTGGTAACTGACGGCGGGCAGGCGGGTGTTCATCGTGGCTTGATTCAGTTCAGGCGCTTTTCAACTTGCTTGGCATCAATGGCGCCCGGAACCCGTGAGCCATCTGCAAACACCAGTGTGGGTGTACCCTGGATCTTGAACTTCTTGCCAAACTCGACGTTGCGGGTGATGGCTGATGTGTCACAGGTGGCCGAGGTGGGTGCCACGTCCAGCAGCATCCAGTCTTGCCAGGCTTTTGCCTTGTCTTTGGCGCACCAAATGGCTTTGGATTTTGCGGTCGAATCCTCGCTCAGGATTGGGTACAAAAACATGTGGATGGTCACGTTGTTGACCTTCTGCAAATCCTTTTCAAAACGCTTGCAGTATCCGCAGTTGGGGTCTTCAAACACGGCCAGCTTGCGCTTGCCATTGCCACGCACGATGGTGAAGGCGTCTTTGATGGGCAGGGTGTCAAAGTTGATTGCGGTGAGTTTTTCAATCCGCTCATCGGTCAGGTTACGCCTTTGCTTGGTGTCGATCAGGTTGCCCTGGACCAAATAGTTGCCCTGCTCGTCGGTGTAATAGATTTCGGAGCCATTGACACGGATCTCATAAAGCCCAGCCATCGGCGTTTTGTTCACCTCTTCAATGGCTGGCAACTGCGGTAGGCGTTCCGCCAAATTTTTTCGAATGACAGCCTCTTGAGACCAGGCCGTGCTGAGCGCCAGCAGAGTGCCAGCAGCAAATAAAGTGAAGGAGCGTGTCATGAACATCCTGCGTTTGAGTGGCCCAGTCAGACTGGCTTGATTGAAATAAGTTCGGTTTGCGCGAATTCGTTACAGACCCATGGCCTGGCGCGCCGCCCATTGTTTGGTCATGCCACTGAGATCAAAGCCCTGCATGCCCCAGTTGCGAAGTCTTTGCCAGCCCGCACCCTCTTTGCCAAACAACTGCTGCAGAGAGGTCATGGCAAAGTCCACTGCGGTGACTTCGACCCGGCGCGAACGCTCGTAGCGGCGCAGCAACTTCAGGTCGTTCACCGGTCGCCAATAGGCCCGCGTGTGCATGATGTCGGCCAACTCAGCCACATCGGCCAGCCCCAAGTTCAAACCCTGCCCAGCCAAGGGGTGGACGTTGTGCGCCGCATCCCCGGCCAGTGCCCAACTGTGGCCGTTGGCCACGCCAATCCAGCGGCTGGCTTGTGCGGATTGCAAAGGCCAGGCCTTACGGCCGCTGGCCAGACTCAGCTTGCCCAAAGCGCCTTCGCTGATTTCTTCCAACTGCGCACAAAAATCCTGCGGGTCTTGAGCCAGCAATTCGGACACACGCGCATTTGGCGTAGACCAGACCACGCTCACGGCCGAACCCTGTGGGCCATCCACAGGCAAAAAGGCCAGGATGTCGCCGCCTTTGAACCACTGGCGGGCCACTTGTTCGTGCGGCTTCTCACAGGTAAGGCGCGCCGCAATCGCGGTCTGCGGGTAACGGGTGGCGGTGAAGTCCACGCCAAATTCTTCGCGGCTGCTGCTGGCACGGCCTTCACACACCACCGTCAACGTGGCCGGGCGGGCCGTTTCGATGACTTCAATGTGTGGCTGAAAGCGCACCGCCTCGCGCAACTGGGCTTCCAGCGCGGGCACATCCACAATCCAGGTCAGTGCTGGCACACTCAAACCATCGGCCGAAAAATTGACCTCGCCGCCATCGTCACCATGCACCTGCATCTCCGTCACCTCGGTGGCATGGGTGGCGTCTGGCCAGCAGCGCAGGCCCTCCAACAGACTTTTAGATTTGGCATTGAGCGCATAAGACCGCACATCCGGCTCGGCGCTGGGTTTGAGACCTGGGGCGAGCAGGCCAACGCGCAGCCGATCGCGAGCCAGCAACAAGGCCAGCGTGTGGCCCACAATACCGCCGCCACGAATACAAATATCGAAATGTTGACTCATGGCCAGGATTGTAGGATGGGCTACTTGAGCCCTTTTATTCGGCGGGGCTTGTCGCTGCAAGGGTCAAAAAGTACGCGCGGCAACGAATTGGTTGACCAATCAGGCTGATTTAGCCGCCAGTGAGCAACGCGTCGGGGATGTCAAAAACCTCGTCGCCACCGATGGTGACTTTGTTCATATCTTCTGTTTTGGTGCTGGTGATTGACTGAGCTGAATCTGTCGCGAAGGGCTTGCCTTTGACAAAAAGAATATGCCGCAGACCTTGCGGCCACCGAACCTGCACCGTGGCTGTGCCATCCAAACCACGCCTTATCACGCCTGTATCGCAGCTTGTCACGTTCGCGCTGAAAGGCGGTGTGCATTTGATTCGAGCTGTGGCGTGGAAGGGTGTTCCAGGCACCAGCGCATCCTTGCTGCTGGCAATGGCTGGCAGGGCTTGGCCTTGAAGACTGGCGGTGAGTGTGAACTTGCTGGCCGCGCCACGTCTGGCAGCAGAGCGCATCATATAGACCTGCACGGTGAATTCGCCATCCATCGGAACCACCACCGAAGCCTTGTGGCCCATGCTGCTGCCCACAAACATTGCATCCTGAGTGCCTGATGGAAGCAGGTTGAAATAGGTCTGTGGGTGCCGGGCCGCTAAAGTCACTTTCAAGGTTTGACCTGCAAACGCCTTGATTCGATATTCCGTGCTTTGGTAACCCTTGATCGACCCATTGACAGAAAGCGCCTTGGAACCGATGGACAACTGGCGCGCCGCATTGCTAGAAGTGACACAAGGCGACTCAGCCAAAAACTGCCCTTCGACCCATCCGGTAAGACCCTGGTACGCCACCTTGCACCATCGGGGGTTGGCAGCTAAGCGTTCCGCCTTTTCTGTGTCTGAGAGCGCCGTGAACTCCTGCATCGTCAAACCACCCTGGCATCCCAAATTGCGAACACACGCGGCATTCACTGGGATGAATCCCAAAGGGGTTGATGCATTTGGCGTGGCTCGAAGTGGTAAACGCCCGCCATCCGGCGCACCTTGCACCTGATAGAAATCAGGACCGTCGGCGGTGGCCTGCGCCAGGCTCAAATAGGTTGCGCCAAATGCAAAGGCGAGTGCACAGAAGAACTTATCGAAAGGAAGAGAGTTCATCGGCTATTTAGCTTTCGGTGCAACGGATGCTCACCAATACAGAATAACTCAAGATCACCCACTAACCAGTCCCGCTACACTGCATTTGCGCCGTATTCATTGGAGTTAAAGCATGAAAAAATTAGTCTTTGTATCGGCCGTTCTTCTGTTTGCGACATGCGTTTCTGCGCAAGGCATCCTGTTGCCACCAGATGCGGTGGTGCAGCCACCTGCTGAGGCTATTTCTGCAAATGCAAAAGTTTTTTCGGGCCGGTGGGAAGGTAGGTGGGACGAGCGGATGCCGCATGTTTTGGTTGTGGAAGAAATCAAGTCGGGTTTCGAGGCGGCGGTGCTGTACGCGTGGCAGGAGGCCCCCGCTCCCAATTCATGGAGTGCAGGCTGGTATCGAACCACCGCAGTCATCGATGGCAATACCTTACGGGTGCCCCTGCGGAATGGCGTGAAGGCATGGTACGAATATCAGGCGGACGGGAGTTTGAAGGCCAGCTATCTGAGACCTAACAGTACAACTCAAAATATTGCGGTTTTGCAAAAGGCACGTCCGTAACTACTGTCCATGATTGCGATCATCGCCTGGTGAATTACAACGGCTAGCGTCCGCTTAGATCTCGTCCACGCTCATCAAGAGCCAGTAGCCCAAGATCATCCGAAACTGCTTGCCTGCGACGCTGGTGGCAACTTTGAAGGCTCGCTTGCCCGGGCTCATCCGAACGCAAAAGCCACAAAGCCGTCTTTCGCGCAGGATGCGCCCATCAGTCACGTTGCTTCGCAGCATCAAGGCCACGCTGATAAGTACAATCGGCGTCAGTTTCCCCTAGGCAAAACGAGGACAAAGTCCTCTGAAAACCAGTGCATCCGTGCGCTGTTTTCTCTTTTGTCGTCCGGTCTTGCATCTTGTGGGTCTGGCAACTTCACGATGCCGACGTTGGGTTCGAAGGTGCAAAGGGGGTTGATTTCTAAGGATATTTTTAATCATGAAATGTGGAATCGTGGGCTTGCCCAATGTTGGTAAGTCAACTCTGTTCAACGCCTTGACCAAGGCTGGCATCGCGGCGGAGAACTACCCCCTAGGCTGGACTGAATAAAAAGGCCAATGGCCTCAAGGACTTCCGGGATTTCATAGACACCGATCGGCAAAGCCAGGACAAAAAAGTCCTGCTGACAGAAGCATCATCAGGTATGGGCCATCTTAGGATGGCCATTGTTTTTTGTGGCGTTGATTCCGGTGCTTTCAGCCAATCAACAAAGGCGCAATCGTGGTCTTGAACGCACATGCGGTCTGCGGGAGTGACGGATGCGCCTACCGGAACGCTGGGTCTTTGCAGTTGTTGCTACCTGAGAACTCCACGCTGGTGCGCTCAAGTCCCCAAATTTTCTTCCCTGCTCTTTTGGGGTTCAACTTGTAGTGTTCGTTTCTCTCGGTGAAATAGCGGTCAATCGCATCCTGCGCCTCCTTGACTGACTGGTAGTCACTGCTATGAATGATGGCGCGAGCCATACCACTATAAACAGACTCAATCACGTTGAGGAATTGGGCTGATGCGGGAAGCGGCGCAAGCTCAAGGATTGGCAATCTACCGTCGCATGTCGAGTTGTGTTGCTTTACAAACGCCAACAATTCCTTCGACATGTGCCAAGAAGCAGCGTCCCAAGACAGGTACAACTTCTTCGCCATTTGATTCTCGTCAAGAAGCACGCCTGCCATACGGATCATCTCCGCGGTGTTCTTTGCTCTCGAGTAGAAATGAGTCACTTGATTGGTGGACAACTCTAGAGCAGCAGTGGCAATCAGCCAGCCTTTAGACTTTTGCCATTGAGGAACCGTCGGTTGCACGTCACTGGTTACCAAGACCCGTCCGGCTTTCATCTTGATCGCGAAGGGGCCGAATTCATCTATCGAGAAGAACTTTTCGTCCTCGTTGAGGTTCGACAGAATGGCTTGAACGTGTTCAAGTTTTTCCCGATAGTGTGGGTCGTTGCTGGTAAGTACGACCCGTGCTGCTCTCCAACGAAATCCGGCATCTTTGATTATGGTGTGAATGACGGCGCCACAGGCAGAGAATCCTCGGTTTTTCAATGCCTGTTGAATGTCATCCATCCTCCATGTGGTGCGGTTGTAGCCAGAGAGCGAAGGTGGCTCATGCAATAGGGAAAACACGGCGTCCTTTAGCAGCGGGTCATCTGACTTTCGCTTCCGTCGCGGTGGCTGGAACATGCAGGTTCCGCCGGTGGAATCAAAGTCAACCAGGTAGCCGGATGCCGTCGGCTGGCTAATGCCCAGGTGTCTGGCGATCGCACTTACGGAGAACCCCGCTCGCTTGGCGAGGATGGTGAGCATTCGCTTTCTTGGGCTATGTGGCGATGGGGCAAGTTGAACGCGAAGGTCATCTGGCATCGGTGCTTCGCCGGGCGTCGGCAATGACCCGTGTTCAAGCCCGTACAACCACTCCATCCAATCCTGCTTTGACGCCGTCCGTTTGCGTTCACGGCCAGCGGGTAAAGGCGGAATGACCGTGGCTTTCCTGCGCCAATCACTCACATACTCTGTCACGCGGGAATAGCAGCCGGTAAACCCCTGAGAGCAGACCTCTTGAAACAACGCTTAGGCAGTGCGTCGCTCTTGCACTGGAAGTAGAGAATCTGCAAGCAAAGCCGCATCAAGCCAAGCCGTATACCCGTCGATCTTCTTAGCAGCTTTGGCCCGTTGGTATTTGATTGGGTTAGACGGATCAGCCTTTAGCCACTTTTTGACTGTGGTGCGACTTATCCCCATTCGGTTCGCAATGCCACGAATTGACATACCGTCATCGAAATGCCAACGACGGAGTCTCTTGGCGACACTGTCAGTAATCATTTCCAAGTACCCCCTACAGCCATTTTTGTACGAATTCCTTGACTGAGCCAGACAGCGTCTGAAATCAGTGTGACTGCACTATGCGCTGCACCTGCCCCAACGACCAAGCCCCACCGCGAGGTGCCTTGATGCCCAAATCGTTCAACTGCACCACCATTGCCCGGCGGCTCAAGCCCTGCGATGCAAACCCGTTCAGCAAGGGCATCAGACGGGCGTTAAAGGCACAGGCCGCGACTTGACGTTCTTGGGTATGTCGTTTGAGATTGGCTGGTCCTGATGCCCCCAAGACCACGCCACGGGCTTTGGCAGCCGCCAACGCATCACGGGTGCGCTCACTGATGCGCCGAGCCTCGTGTTCTGCGAAGGCCGCCATGATATGAATGGTCAACTGGTTGGCTTCGGGAAGATCACAAGCCACGAACTTGACCTTGGATTCCATGAGTCCAGACACGAAGTGAACGTTTCTGGCAAGCCGATCCAACTTCGCTATCAATAGAGTAGCGCCTGACTTCTTGCACAGCTCCAACGCAGCACGAAGCTCAGGACGGCGATCAAGCGCGTTCGCACCTTTGCCCGTCTCAACCTCAACAAACTCAGCCAGGACGGTTCTCGTGGTTCCTGACAGGTGCTGTGCAACCGTCTGACGTTGGGCATCAAGACCCAGTCCAGACGCTCCTTGCTTTTGGGTTGAAACTCTGAAGTAAGTAACGAATGGGTCTGCCATGGTGATCTCCGGTTTTGTACACATTCAAGGACGAACGTCCTGTGTGTATCCAAGCCTAACGGACCAATCACTGCCTGTGAAGGAGGCTGTGGTTTCGGCTAGGATAAATCGGCAAAGGGCCACAGTTCATTGCCGACGTGCTACGGAATTCCGATGGGTCAATAACCAGCAAAGATTGGTTAAGTAACTTGGTGACTGACCTTGATACCCCTGTGCCAGAAAGTACCGTTGCCTGGCCCTTGGCGCCGCTTCTTCCTGAAGTGGCTGAGCCAGTGCTTATAGGGCCGCTCAGTGCAGAAGTTCTTACCCTTATGCTCAACGGTGTCAGAGCGGTCCACATCCGCGATGGCCCCCGGATAAAACCATAGCAACAACGAACACACACATTCATGGCATCCAGATTCGAGAACGTCCCAGAGGACTTCCTTAACCACCTGCGCGAATCCGTTCCGGGATTTAATCTTGAAAGCTACAAACATCAATTTGAACTCGCACGCATGGCTTGGATTGGTGTAAACAAGGCCAACGAACATTGTGTGTTTGAAAACGCACTGACTTTTCAGGCGTCGGACTTGGACAGAGCGTTTGGGCGTTCCAAATTCAAATTGGTCAATGGCCGCATCGGTTTTTTCAACTGGACCCCCGGATGGTCCAAGGCCAAAAAGTTCACTCGGGGGTACTATTTTTCTGAAGTCGTGCGTGTTGCCATCAAGGGGTACTTGGCATCCTCCCCGTGGGATTCAATGACCACGCTACGGATGGCTGACGGAAAGGCGCTCAAGACCATTCCGGCTGCAGTTTCATCCAAAGACAAATCTGATGTAACTACCCGAGCCTGGAAAAGCGCCAATGCCTTGACTCCCGTCAGTGTCAATTTGGAACAACTTTTGAAATTGAAGGCGGAATTGCTGACGGCATGCAGTGAGTGGCTGGCAGGTGAGGATGCCAAATTGGCACCACCCAATAGTTTGTTTGCTGACTATGAGCGAACAAGCGAAATGATTTGCAAAGTCTGCAGGATGGCAATGACCGATGTTTCCGGTGTGAACTACATAGCCCACAGGTATGAAGAGGCACAGAGTGGTCGGCTATACCCCATTGGCATCAGTCTTGCGTCAACTAAGACTGTCGTTAAGGACGCAGCACTGACGGGCAATTGGGAATATGACATTTCTAACTGCCACTTCGCCATCCTTGCCCAGATGGCGNNAACATTCGGTTTTGAATGTCCCGTGATCCACAACTATCTAAACCGGAAAGAAGAGACACGGTCAGCAATTGCAGAGCAGGCAGGTATCACATTGCGACAAACCAAGACATGCCTTGTTGCCTTGATGTACGGTGCAAGAGCTTCGGCATGGCATGAGAATGCCATACCCAAAGAAATTGGCACAGAGGCAGCAGAACGTCTTTATGCCGTTCCTCAATTTAGGTCGTTGGGGCAGGAAATCCGAACGGCACGTGACGCCATCCTGTCAAAGTACGCCAGGACGCCGAAGGGGGGCATCAAGAACGCATTTGGCAAGACCATTGCTGGCACGTCAAAGAAGGCAGAACAGATGGCTCATCTTTTGCAAGGTGTTGAAGCCAAAGCTCTGCAAGCAGTGATCAACCTGCACCCGGATGACATAGTTCTAGTTCAACATGATGGGTTTGTTTCAAGAATTAAACTGGACGTAAACGCTCTCAGCAATGCCATCGCTGATGCCACCGGGTATCGCCTGAAGCTGGAAGAAAAGTGTCTCTCGGCCGACGCTTACAAGTATTTTGAAAGCCGGCTGCGGTAGCCACATTCCAAAACGCGGGATGGCGACCTTCCCAATGAACGATGCCATTTTTCCCGTTGTTTTTGCAAGTTAACAGCTATAGCCAGCTTCTGCATCTCATCCTCTTCATTTTTTTCATTAGAAAAAATGGCTATATCAACTGCTTGAAGCCGGAATTGCTACACAGCAATTTTTTTTCAGGGTTATGTAACCCTCAGCATGGACCTTTACACCCCTAGGGTGGAAACGTATCAAGTCGAAGCCCTTGCCGGCGTTTTTCCAGCCATCCGAAAAGCGAACTGCTTATAGGGCCACGCTACCTTCAAGCCCAACTACTTATATCGACAACTGACCCCAACGCTGGCAAAATCAAAAGGGCAAAAAAGAGCAACCGCACAGCAAAAAAACGCAAAGAAAGCGCAAGAACAGCGCAAGAAAACCGCAAAGGGACGCAATGAAAACAATAGAAACGAGACCTACTGAGCTTGATTTCGCCAGTCTGTATGAGCGAATAGTGGCGGCGGCTGATCAGCCGATTGAGCCAATGGAGTTCAGTGACGAAGAAATGACCATTGATTTTGATGCACCTGTTGCCCCTCCAGTTACCGTAGCCGCTCCTGTTTTTGTAGGTACTAGACCCGTCACCATTCGGATTCCGGGGCGTGTCATCCATGCTTTTCAAGTCCAGGCTGCTAGGTCTGGGTGTCGTTACCAAACTTTGATGATCCGCGCCCTGAGGAGAGCGGCTGAAGGTTACGTATAAGCAAAATGGGGTGGGTCATGGGTATGGTGAGAGTAAAAACGCAGTGACTTTCCCAAGATGTACATACACCCCGGAGCGCACGGGAGCCAACCACCACCGCCAGAGCGTTCCATTGCATCCAAGCAGCACCTGTACCAATTGCCGAATCGGACGCATCACGTCGCGGCCTAGACCCCTTGGTGGGCATGACAGGCGCGGTCTGGTCAGTGGCAGTCATGCAGCGGGAGCCGACCGACACAAAAGTCAGCTTTCTCGCCGTTCAACTTCCTTGTGGGATGAAAGTCAACTTGTTGTACGAGTTTGATATAGCTCAAGCAAGGCTAATTTAGCCAGTCAATTTCCCCCATTTGGGGGATGGCGAAGCGATTCACGTGCACCTAGTATGGATCGCACCTTTAAACAATCAAGGAAAAGTGCATATGAAAACCTCAGTAGATGCCACTTCATCTCCAAGCCGTATGGTCGCAAGATCAATTGCAGTGACTTTGCTGGTGATACCGATTTTTGCGATAAGCGTCGCCCATACAGCAGAGCTGATCCAAGTTCAGCGGTATGAAGATGCCGACGAATATTTGCCAGCGGCTGAGAGGAAAAATGCTGATGGCGTTCGGTTGTACTTGAGGCAGCAGCCGGGTGAAGAGACAATGACCGCCATATCCGACCGCAACGTAAGCATCAAAGTCATCGCAATGATTCCGGACGCTGCTAAGGCTGGCGTTATCCTTTTTCCTGGTGGATCGGCGCAGTTGTCGATGAACGCGGACGACCGGTTGGATCGTTCCTTCAGTTTTGTGTCCAGATCACGGGACTATTACTGGTCGCATGGTATTGCGACATTTTTGGTCGATGCTCCCTCAGATCATGTTGATCGGGTAGGGTTGACGCCTGCATTTCGTTCAACACATGAATTTGCAATGGACATTCGAGCGGTGATTGCGATGATCGCAACGAAATTTAACCGCCCATTGCATTTGGTTGGTCACTCCCTTGGAGCAATTTCTGTTGCCAACGCGGCGACCATGCCCGACTTGCCGGTGGCGAGTTACACGCTAGTTAGTCCGGTCTATTGGTACTCAGATGGTTCAAGGCTAGTAACAGACACTAAATATACGAAGCCAGTTCAGATCGTTGAGAACAAGGACGATGCTTGTAAGTCATCTCATGCTTCCGGCATAGAAAAACTTGCTAAAGAAATCAGTGCTCCAAGTATCAAAGTATCTTGGGTAATTGGCGGAAAGAATGAACTTGGTCCTCCATGTAGTCCATTCAGTCGCCATTCCTTCATCGGGGCTGAGGACGCAGCCGTCAAAGCGATTGTCGAATCATTTTGAAAAATCAGGTGAACACGTATTTAGTCAAGGTGAGTTTGGTTGTTATGGAGTCAGGAACAAATTAAGTGGTAGTGCCACTTATCCAAAATTTGGCGATCCATCGGTTAATTTCGACTTTCAGCAGACCCGAACGCCAGGTTTAGAGGCAGCAAATTTCAATTTTCTAGGACCGGTATCAGCCCAAGGACGAAACCGCTGCGCGGTA
>DFWT01000070.1 GCA_002381045.1 Rhodoferax sp. UBA4127 | reverse complement strand
ACGGCCACCACACGGTGGAAGATGTCGGCATCACGCTCGGTCAAGCTGTGCACCAGGCGGTGGGCGACAAAAAAGGCATTCGTCGCTACGGCCACGCCTATGTGCCGCTGGACGAAGCCTTGAGCCGAGTGGTGGTTGATTTCTCCGGCCGACCGGGTCTGGTAATGGACGTGCCCTTCAAGAGCGGCATGATTGGGAGCTTTGACAGCCAGTTGGTGCATGAGTTTTTCCAGGGCTTTGTGAACCACGCGTTTGTGACGCTGCACATTGACAACCTCAAGGGCGAAAACGCACACCACCAGTGTGAGTCCGTGTTCAAGGCATTTGCCCGTGCCTTGCGCAGTGCGCTTGAGCTTGACCCGCGCTCTGCCGGGCAGATTCCGTCGACCAAAGGTTCTTTGTAGTTTGTATAAGAAATTGATCTCTAGCCCATTTATATTATGGGCTAACAGCTATGAATTCAATAGTTAGTGGCGGTCGTGCCAAAACGGTTGCCGTGGTGGACTATGGCATGGGTAACCTGCGCTCGGTGACCAATGCGGTTATGGCGGCTGCCCGTGGCGCGCAGGTGGAGGTAGTGTGGACGCAGCGCCCCGAAGAAGTCATGGCCGCCGACCGCGTGGTGCTGCCCGGTCAAGGCGCCATCCGCGACTGCATGCGTGAGTTGCACGATTCCGGCATGTTCCCTGCCGTGATGCATGCGCTGGCCAACAAGCCAGTCATGGGTGTGTGTGTGGGCATGCAAATGCTGCTGGATCACAGTGATGAAGGCTTTGAAGGGGATGGCGGGCTGGGCACACCTTCCCTGGGCCAGATCCATGGCAATGTGATCAAGTTTGAACTGGCAGGACAAATTCAGCAGGATGGCAGTCGTTACAAAGTGCCGCAGATGGGCTGGAATCAGGTTTACCAAAACAGTCACGGCGAAAAACCTCACCCGATCTGGGACGGGGTGCCGGACGGCAGTTTTTTCTATTTCGTGCACAGCTTTTACGCCAAACCGTCGGATGCGCGCCACAGCGTGGGCGAGACCGACTACGGCCAGCGGTTCAGTTCGGCGATTGCACGTGATAATATTTTTGCCACACAATTTCACCCCGAAAAAAGTTCCGATCACGGCTTGAGCCTTTACCGCAACTTCCTGCACTGGAACCCCTGATCACCCAATTTCTCGATGTGCGCTGACGCTGCCCCATCGTTCCCACCGCTCGCAAGCCTGCAGCGCGTTGTCCGGTTGGCGTAACCACCCCTACTCCTTTCACTGATTTTTCGCTTTCTTCACCCCAGCCTCAAGCATCATGCTTCTCATTCCTGCGATTGATCTCAAAGACGGCCATTGCGTGCGCCTGCAACAAGGTGACATGAAACTTGCCACCACCTTCAGCGAAGAGCCCTCTGTGATGGCGCGCAGTTGGGTTGACAAAGGCGCGCGACGGGTGCACCTGGTTGACCTGAATGGTGCATTCGCCGGGCAGCCGAAAAACGAGGCCGCGATTCGCAAAATCCTGAAAGAAGTCGGTAGTGAAGTGGATGTGCAGTTAGGTGGTGGGATTCGCGACCTAGACACCATCGAGCGTTACCTGGACGCCGGCCTGCGCTACGTCATCATCGGCACGGCAGCGGTGCGCAACCCCGGTTTTTTGCAGGACGCCTGCACCGCATTTGGCGGGCACATCATTGTGGGTCTGGATGCCAAAGACGGCAAAGTGGCCACCGATGGTTGGAGTAAATTGACCAAGCACGATGTGGTGGACCTGGGCAAAAAGTTCGAGGACTTCGGCGTTGAATCCATCATTTACACCGACATCGGCCGCGATGGCATGCTCACCGGCATCAACATCGAGGCCACGGTGCGCTTGGCCCAGGCCCTGACTATTCCTGTGATCGCCTCCGGCGGCTTGAGCAACATGGCCGACATCGAAGCCCTTTGTGCGGTAGAAGATGAGGGCATAGAAGGCGTCATTTGTGGCCGTGCCATCTACAGCGGCGACCTGGACTTTGAAGCCGCACAAGACCGCGCCGACGAGTTGAACGGCTGATGCTCGCCAAGCGCATCATCCCCTGCCTTGACGTCACCGGCGGTCGCGTGGTCAAGGGCGTCAATTTTGTTGAACTGCGTGACGCCGGTGACCCGGTCGAAATTGCCGCGCGCTACAACGAACAGGGCGCTGACGAACTCACCTTTCTGGACATCACCGCCACCAGCGATGGGCGTGATTTGATTTTGCACATCATCGAAGCGGTGGCTTCACAAGTGTTCATTCCGCTCACCGTGGGCGGTGGGGTGCGTACGGTGGACGATGTGCGTCGCCTGCTCAATGCCGGTGCCGACAAAACCAGCTTCAACTCGGCCGCCATTGCCAACCCGCAGGTGATTCGGGATGCTTCGGGCAAGTATGGTGCCCAGTGCATCGTCGTGGCGATTGATGCCAAACGGCGCGTGGGCGCAGACCTTTCTCGCCTCGATGCAAATGGTCAAGCACTGGGCCCGGGTTGGGATGTCTATAGCCATGGCGGTCGCAAAAACACCGGTCTGGATGCGGTAGCCTGGGCCACGCAAATGGCGGCGTCTGGCGCCGGTGAGATTTTGCTGACCAGCATGGACCGTGACGGGACCAAAGCCGGGTTCGATCTGGACTTGACCCGCGCCGTGAGTGATGCGGTCAGTGTGCCGGTGATTGCGTCCGGCGGCGTGGGCACGCTGGAACATCTGGCCGATGGCATTCAATTGGGGCGGGCCGATGCGGTGCTGGCCGCCAGCATCTTCCACTACGGCGAGTTCACTGTGGCGCAAGCCAAGGCGCATATGGCTGGGCGCGGCATTCCCATCCGGTCTTAAGCTTTTTAGGGCTCTAGCCCAGGCCCGCTCAAAAGCGAAGTGC
>DFWT01000286.1 GCA_002381045.1 Rhodoferax sp. UBA4127 | reverse complement strand
CCCTACTACCAGCAGGGCGGCGACATGGTGCGTGTGGGCGGCTTGTCTTACAGTTGCAGCCCGCTGGAGAGCATGGGCAAACGCATCAGTGACATGCGCATCGGTGGCAAGTTGATTGAAGCGGACAAAAAGTACAAAGTGGCTGGTTGGGCGCCAGTGGCCGAAGAAGCCAAATCCGCAGGCAACCCGATGGTGTGGGAGGTGGTCGAGACCTGGCTCAAAGCCCGCGGTGGCAAGGTGTCTGCTCGCAAGCTTAATGCGCCCAAGATCATTGGTGCGTTACCCAACCCAGGCTATGCCGCAGTTTGATGCCGCTTGATAAGCGTGCATTGGTTTTCGAAAAAATTGGTTGCTAGCCCATATTCTAAAAGGGCTAGCAGCTATTGTTTAAATAGTAATTAACGGGTGAGTGCCATGAACAGTTTAGGCAGTTGTTCGGGCAGCCGGGTGATGTTGTCGATCACTGTATATTGCTTGCCAAAGATGTCGCTCACATAGGCATCTGCACTGGCATCGAGGTTGATGCAATAAGTAAAGATCCCCTGATGGACCAACTCACGCACGGCCACTTTTGCATCTTCAATCAACAGGCGCTCGTCTTTTACGTCAATGTCTGAGGGCTGGCCATCGGTCAGCACCAAGAGCAATTTTTTGTCTGCCGCTTGTGTGCTCAAGGTGCGCGCGGCATGGCGCAGCGCCGCGCCCATGCGGGTGCTGTAGCCGGCTTGCATGGCAGCTAGGCGCGCTTTAACGTCGTCGCTCCAGCGCTCACCAAAACCCTTGAGGTGCATGTAACGTACGTCGTGGCGGGTGTTGGAGTGAAAGCCGGCAATGGCCAATGGGTCGCCCAGTTGTTCAATCGCCCAGGCAAGCAGCGACACCGCTTCCTGACTGAGTTGCAGCACAGTTTGCTCTGAGCCACGGGCTTTTTCGTTGAGCGACTCGGACAAGTCCAGCAGCAGCGTGACAGCAATGCTGCGGCCATCTGTGGTGTGGCTCATGTTGATGCGTGGGTCGGGCTGGCTGCCGCTCTTTAAGTCGATTAGCGAGCGGATCGCTACGTCTAGGTCCAACTCGCTGCCGTCTTCCTGAAAGCGCACCCGTACCTTGTCTTGCGGCTTGAGTAGAACCAGCAGACGCTGTAGGCGCTTGGACAAGGCGCTGTGTTTTTCCAGCAAAGCATCAACGTCAGCGGAGCGGCCACTGGGGTGGAGGCGTTCGTACAGGCTGACCCAATCTGGCCGCATCGTTTGGCTGGTGTAGTCCCACTCGGGGTAGTGGCGCGGCGGCAGTGTTTGCAGCTCTTGCTTGGACGGTGTTTGGTCCGGGCTGTCGAAGCTGTCTTCGTCGTCTGAGAGTTCGTGAAAGCGCCACAGGTGGCGGTTGTCGTCGCGGTAATCCACCTCGGTGTCTTGAAACCAGGTGTCGGGTAACTGGTCACTTTGCATGCGGGTTTTGCCCAGATAGCTCAGGGCCAGGCCAGCAATTTCGGTGGTGTTTGACTCGCCTTGCGCCAACAGCGCGTGAAAGCGTTGCACCCAGTCGGCCAGTTGCGGGGACTCAAAGCGTTTGGGCGGGTCCAGCAGGGCGCGCGACAGCATCGCCAGGCGATGCCGCAGACACGAATGCGTGGCCGGGTTGCAGGCGCCATCGACTGGCCTGGGGTGAAGTGCCGAGTAAATGCGCCGCATGCCGGGATACTCACGCAGGGTCAGCACGTCAATACGGGCGTCTTCAAAACACTCGATGGCCAGACGCTGGGCAGGGCTGAAGTTGTCAGCAAAGATCGGCGTGCTCCATCGCCGGTGCGCGGCCATGTGGGCCAGCGCCGCTCGGTAACGGTCTATACCGCTGACGCCTGCGCGCCCGTCATACAGGTCCGGCAGGCGCATACCGTAGGCGTCAAAGTACGGCATGGGCTGGCGCTGCACGTCAAAGGTGGTGGAGTAAGGCACCAGCACATCGCCGTCTTGCCACAGCGCATTCAAGTACAAATCCAGTGCACGGGTGTGGTCCATCAGCAGCGTGCCGTGGCGCTCGCGCTGTAAAACGGCGCGGCTGTCGCTTGATGTCAAGCTGAAAAAATCGCGCTGTTGTTCAGGGTGGTGGCTGTAATTGCGGATGCCGTAATTCACCCAGTTGCTCAGGCCCTGCAAGCTGAGTACGCCCAGCAGCAGCGGTGCCTTCTCAAAGAACAGGGCCAAGCTCGGGCTGGGATAGGTTTTGTGGATACCGTGAATCGAACCACTGGTGCGCTCCAGCACCAGCAGGCACAAGTCCATGTAGTGCTGCAACTGGGTGGGAGTGGGCAGGCGACGGGCAACGGCCGCCAGGGTTTGCAAAAACGGCGCGATGGCTTTGCCGTTGGGCGATTTGTTGATGAGTCGCACGGTGGTCATCACCGCGATCAGTGCATCTTCACCTACCGTGTGGGCGATGGGAGGCCATTCCTGCAAAAAGATCAGCGCCGGTTCCACGCCCCGACCCATCTTGCCCAGAAAGCGCGCCTGGGACAGATAGTCTTCCAGACCCTCGTCGCTGAGCTTGGCGTGGGCCTCGGCCATACAGGCCGCAAACACATCGTCAATCTGGGCAAAAGGGCAGTCCAGTTGCCTGCGCAAGGCCTGCAAGCGCTCTGCGCTCAGGTCGGTAGGGCTGGGGATGTCCGCCACGGCGCTCATGGTGATCAGCCGAAAACAGCGTCAACAGCGTGATCGAGTGTGGCGCGGATGTCGGCGTCGTCGGTGA
>DFWT01000216.1 GCA_002381045.1 Rhodoferax sp. UBA4127 | reverse complement strand
CTTCTTCATGGTGGAATATTAGCGAGACCGAGTCACGTCGAGGCCGCTGCCCACGCGGGCGGTTTGGCGATCCGAAACTCGTGCTGGCGCGAGCGCGGCACAACAGTTTCAGCCGCAAACCGGAGTGAGTCGAAGGTGGCGAAGTCCTGAATTCAGACCACTGCGATCAAACACCATTCGGCGTTCAGGACACCAGCTGATCAACCCCTTGGGTCAAGCTGTCCCAAGGCTGCAGATATTCCACCAGGTCTTCAGCGGACAGTTCCATGCGGGCCATCAACTCAGGCTGCAGGGCCACCAGGGTGTCGACCTCGGGCAGTTGCAAGTCACCCGCGTCAGCCAAGGTGCTGGCCAGGCGCAATACGGCACCCAAGGCAGAAAAAGGCAGGGTGGCAAGCGGGTCACGGGCAGCCACCAGCGCATCCACGATTTCACTTGGGAAATTCCAACGCTTAGCCAATGCCGCGCTGACCTCCAGATGGCTGCAGCCCAGCCATTCAATCTCGTGAATGATCAGGGTGTCCGGGGCGTCATTGAGCTCGTCACAACGGGCCACAATTTCCGGCTCAATCATCAGCATCAACACCCGACCAATCCGCATGACCAGACCTGCGATGTAGGCAGTGTCTGGATCAACGTCGCACAAGCCAGCCAGCACCTTGGCATGGCCGGCTGTGGCCAGACCGTGACGCCAGAAGCGTTCGCGGTCAAACGTGCCACCCTTTGGGAAAATATTGGCCACGCAGGCGGCCATCGACATGTCACGCAAGCGCCGCATGCCAATCAGGTTGGCGGCATCGCGCAAGTTGGCTACCTCGCGCCCTGCCCCCACCCCGGCCGAGTTAGCCACCCGCAGCACCTTGATGGCCAGGCTGGGGTCGCGCTCGATCAGCGCTGCCACTTCGGACATGGAAGTGTCTTCTCGTTCAAGGGTGCGCATCAACTGGACAGCCGTTTCGGGCATCACTGGCAGCGCGTCGGAGTTATGTAGGTAACGGTCGGATGCGTTCATATGGATCAGCCATGCTGAGGTTGTTTCGGGTCACTACCTGGCCCCACGTGGTATTCGTCTGAATTATGCTCCCGCCCAATGACCCAAGCGCCGAAGTCCTGGCCACACCACCCGCATTGGCGCGGGGCCAATGCCCGCCGACAATGCGAATGCCTTCCTTAACCTGGTGCTTGCATGACATTCCCCCACGCCGTATCGCGCTTGCGCACAGAGCGTCTGGCGCGCGCTGTCAAACCATTTCGCGCCCGTGGTGGCCCCAAGACGGAGCGTTGCCCTGGCTGCCGCGTGATGCACAGCCACTGTATGTGCGCCTTACGCCCCCAAGTGCCCACTCGGGCGGGCGTCTGCTTGCTGATGGCAGATATTGAGCCTCTTAAACCCAGCAACACCGGTTGGCTAGTAGCCGATGTGGTGGCCGACACATTTGCCTACAGTTGGGCGCGCACCGAAGTTGACCCCCGACTGCTGACGCTGCTGGCCGACCCTCAGTGGCAAGGCTATGTGGTGTTTCCCGGCGAGTTTGTGTCACCCGAGCGGATGGTGACCTCATTGATGCCAGCCAAGGTTATTGAGGGGCAAGCACCGAAGCGCCCACTGTTTGTGCTGCTGGATGCAACTTGGTCGGAAGCCGGCAAAATGTTCCGCAAAAGCCCCTATCTCGACCATTTGCCAGTGCTCAGCCTGAAACCCGAGCAGATCTCGAACTACCGGTTGCGCCGCTCCAGCCGCAGCGACCACTTTTGTACCTCCGAAGTTGGTGCTCTGTGTCTGGCGCTCGCCGGTGAACCGCACGCAGCCGAGGTTTTAGACGCCTACCTGGATGTGTTTACCCACCACTACCTGCAGGCCAAGAACCAGCAACCTCCGGACTGGGAAGGTGCAGCCCACCAGCGCCTGAAGGTAAGCCAAGCGGCTAACAGCCTGATGACGCTGCCCTGAAGCGCCGGCCCCGGTCCGGCAGTGGCCTACTTGGCTGCTGCCTTTTCAAGCATGGCCACCATGGTGACGTAGCCCCGGGCACGTGCTAGCGTCAAGGGTGTGTTGCCCTCTCGATCGGTCAGCCGGGTGCTGGCACCGGCTTCCAGCAACCCACGCAACACCGCCTGATGCCTGGCACCACCATTGCCCAGCACAATGGCTTCAATGACGGCGGTCCAATGCAGGTTGTTGACGTGGTCCAGAGGTGCCCCCGCAGCGATCAGTTGCCTGACCACGCCGTCGTGTCCCAAGTGAGCCGCCGCAATCAATGCGGTGCCGTCGTACCGACTGGTGGTCTGCTTGGCACTCGCACCGAGCGCCAGCAACACACGCAGGGTTTCTTCATCGTCGGCCACGGCCGCCACTGTGACAGCGTCATAACGGTCGTTTTCCAGCAGTTCAAGGTTTGCACCTGCCTGCGCCAAGGCGCGCAACACGTCGCGCTGTCTGGCGAATGCGGCCACATGAACAGCCGTGCGGCCGTGCGAGTCGCGCTCGTTCACACTGGCGCCAGCAGCCAACAGCTTCTTTAACTGCGGCAAGTCCCCCTTGTGGGCGGCCGCCAGCAAGCCGATGTAACGCGCCGCCTCTGCCGCGCTCGGAGGCACCTGAGCCCGGGCAGCGCTGGCCAGAAACCCCATGGCCAACCAAGCAGCCATGCACCATGTCAGAAAAGAGAGCGGACGCGCCATATCGCAAGCAAAACTTGTTTGAGGCCGGATTACTTGAGCATGTCCTGCACGCTGGCAATACCGGCCATGGCGCATTTTTCGTCCAGATGACCACCAGGCGCACCGCCCACACCCACCGCGCCAATCACTTCATCACCCACTTTCACTGGCACGCCACCGCCCAGCAGCAGGTAGCCGGGAATCATGGCGACGTTGGTGGATGCGGGATTCTTTTGCACACCTTCCCACATGGCGGCGGTGGTGTTTTTGCCAGAAGCCGAAGTGAATGCCTTGGCCTGACTGGCGGCCAGGGT
Source organism: Rhodoferax sp. UBA4127 (assembly GCA_002381045.1). Lineage (GTDB taxonomy): Bacteria > Pseudomonadota > Gammaproteobacteria > Burkholderiales > Burkholderiaceae_C > Rhodoferax. Next base: position 12,640 of record DFWT01000216.1, on the reverse strand, counting down.
GTGCGGGCCGGCATTGTCAGCGCGCTGCACGGCGCGTACACCACCTGCACGGTCAACCACGGTGGCGGTCACGTTGTATTTGTCAGCGGTGCAAGCAGCCACTGTGGCCGCGGCAATTTTGGTGGCCAGTTCAAGTGACATGTTCTTTTCGACGCGAACGCCTTGGGCGCTGGCGCCGAGGGTGGCGAGTGACAAAACGAGAACGGTAAAACAATGATTGGATCGCATGGGTTTTCTCCTGTTGAATGGGTGGTGAAGCAGTGGTCCACCCCCTGAAGAAAATGTAATCGTGCACGCGTTGCTTGGCCATTCGTGTGGCTACGCGTCGGACTCCGTACAACTACGCAGATGGCCTTGCAAACCGGCAAAAAGCCTGCCGTGTCAGCTGCCGCTCTGCGCGGCAAGGGCGGCGTAATGGCGAATCAGATGCGCCAGCGACTCCACCTGCAATTTGGCAAACAGGTTGGCGCGGTGAGTTTCCACGGTGCGAGGCGACAGACCCAGTGCACGCCCAATATCCTTGTTGGTCAGCCCCTCCATGATCAAGCCCAGCACCTCGCGCTCACGCTCGGACAACTGTGCATAACGCTCACGGGCCTGGCGACTGGCCTGGTGCCGCTCCCGCGAGCGCACATGCTGACGCACTGCGTTTTGTAGCGCTTCAAGCAACACGTCATCATCGACCGGCTTTTCCAGAAATTCTGTCGCTCCCGACTTCAGGGCGCGTCGGCACAGTTCCACAGTGCCATGCCCGGTGAGCATGATCACGGGATAGTCCACGCCTTGTGCAACAAGCGCATCCAGCACGGTCAGCCCACTGATACCGGGCATGCGCACATCCAGCACGATGGCACCAATGCTCTGGCGGTCAAAGCTGCGCATGAATTCCTGCGGGTCAGCCCAAGTCTGCACTCGCAGGCCCACCGTGCCAATCAGAAGCGCCAGACTGGTGCGCACGGCCTCGTCGTCGTCGATCAGATGGATCAGCGGTGACAGTGGTGCATTCATGGACCGGGAGCCAGTGGCAGGGCGAGAACAAAGACGGCACCGCGTGGCACATTGGCCTGTGCGGACAATTTCCCGCCCATGCCACTGGCCAGGGTTTCACACAGGCTCAACCCCAAGCCAAGCCCGCCTTCACGAGTGGTAAAAAAAGGTTCAAACACATGCGGCAAGATGTCTAGTGCAATGCCCGGCCCGGAGTCCGCCACCCGCAACACGCCCATGCCTTGGCTCGACTCAATGTCAATGGTGAGTTGACGTTCGCCGACAGCCACCAGGTCCAGCGCTTGCAGCGCATTGGTAAGCAGGTTGTGCACGATTTGCTCCAGGGCTACACGCTCTGCCAGCACACTCACTTTCTGAGCCATGTGCACCGATGGAGTCACGGCGCGGCGCCGACATTCGGGCTCCAGCAAATCAAGCGCGTTGTGAACCGCCTGTGCCAGTTCAACGCCCTGGCCGGACGGTGCGGGACCGGGTTGCTCTACGGTACGGCGCAATCGCCCCAACACATCAGCGGCGCGGCGCGCCTGGCCCGCAGCCTGATCCATGGCTTGTACCGCCGTCGTCAGATCGGGCGGATCGTCCTGGAGCAAGCGCCTGGCAGCCTGTGTATTGGCCAGAATCGCGGTAAGGGGCTGGTTGAGCTCATGGGCCATGCCTGCGGCCAATTCGCCCAGCGTGTTCAATCGGGCCACTTGCCCGACGCGCAGCAGTTCCTCCGCCCGGCGGCGCGCGCTGCGCTGGCGTTTCCAGGCCGACCAGGCTGCCATCCCCGCGGCCACCATCAAGGTCCACAAAGTCATGACCCCCCATGGCAACTCGGTCCATCCCACCTGCCGAATGGCCACCACCTCGAAGGGCTGGCTGGCACTGGCCAGATGCTTGCGAAACTCATAGCGCCAGCCTGAATCGGTGATGTGTCCTGGCTGAACGACAAATACCTGCCCAGCGTGCTCCAGGGTGACGCGTACCGGACTGCTCTGCACCGGCATCGGCCAATCGCTCCAGGGCACCGTGCCATGCACGTCGATCAGCATGGCATAGCTGACCGGTTGCGCGGCCAGCACCAGNNCAGTTGGTAGCGACCGCGTGCCGAGGTGAAATCCAGATTTACAAGCACGGCAGCATGGCTCTGGCGTGAGGCCTGCTCGGCCTGCTCCAAAGCGCCACTGGGCCAGGCAAGAGCTGGGTCGCGCCGCTGCACACTGAGAATTTGCGGGTAAACCGATGACAGGCGCTGCTCCGCAGGATCCGCGCTACCAGGCAGCGAGGTGGGTTGCAGCAGGGCCAGGGTGGCCAGCACCGCCTCGTGTTGAACCACGCGCTGACTGAGCAGGCGGTGGCTAATGCGGGCGTCGGTCTCAAACGCTTCACGCAACATCCCCAGTTCAAGCCGAGCCAGCAGCGCCCCTCCAACCACTGACAAGACCAACCACACCAGCAGGTGTGGTCCGTGAACTTTGAGTGCGTAGGGCATGAACGATTCTTGCATACAGCGATGACGGTTTGGTCACGCACGCCAATGCGCCAAATCACTGCCATGTGGCTAAGTATCCGGTCGCGATAAAAGTTCTCGCGACAATAATTGATCCTCCAGCCACTTTGAAGCCGCCTCCATGGACTCCCGCCAACCCCTCGACGCTCGCGCCATCACCCTCATGGTGGTGCTTTGCGCCATTTGGGGCATGCAGCAAGTGGTGTTGAAAGCCACTGCCGCCGACATTGCGCCCATCATGCAAATCGGGTTGCGCTCCGGTGTGGCGGCCTTGCTAGTCGGGTTGGTGATGTGGTTACGCGGTGAGCGTATGAACCTGCGGGACGGCACGGTGCGTCCCGGCATGGTGGTGGGTTTGCTGTTTGGCTTTGAATTTTTGCTGGTGGCCGAAGGCCTGCGCCATACCAGCGCCTCACACATGGTGGTGTTTTTATACACCGCCCCAATCTTTGCCGCGTTAGGCCTACATTGGAAGCTGCCCGCCGAACGGCTGGGTCTGGTGCAGTGGCTGGGTGTGGCGCTGGCTTTTGGTGGCATCGCTCTTGCATTTTTGGGGCACAGCGCGCCCGCCAGCGCAGTGCTGAGTAACAGCCTTTGGGGCGATTTTCTCGGCTTGCTGGGCGGCATCGCCTGGGCTGCCACCACGGTGGTAGTGCGCAGCTCCGCCCTGTCCAAAGCACCGGCCACCCAAACCCTGCTTTACCAGTTGATTGGCGCTTTTGTGCTGCTACTGGCAGGCAGCTTTGCCACCGGTCAAAGCCACATCAACCTGACCACCGGCGTTTGGGCGAGCCTGGTGTTTCACTCGGTGGTGGTGTCGTTTGCCAGCTTTCTGGTCTGGTTCTGGTTGCTGCGCACTTACCTGGCCTCGCGGCTGGGGGTGTTCTCCTTTCTCACCCCCTTGTTTGGGATTGTTTTTGGTGCCTGGTTGCTCAACGAGCCAATAGAAATTGGGTTTTTGCTGGGCGCGCTGCCGGTGCTGCTGGGCATTGCGCTGGTTAGCAGTGGGGGCGGGCCGTCAGCTCAAAAGCGCCCAGTGCCTGGGGCTGCCCGTTGATCACTGCCTCCACCTTGTGCCGCCCCGGGTAATGGGTGCGGGTGGTCATCTGGGCCAATGACAGTTTCTTGGCAAACTGTGCGGTGTGGCCAGGCGCCAGTTCCAGGGTTTTGAGCTTGAACACCTTTGGCTTAGTCTGACCATTGGCTTTGACGAAATGCACTGTTAAGTCCACCAGCAGGTTTTGAGCGCGGGTTTGTGGGTTGGTCAACTCAAACGCAATCGTCACCGTGCCCCCTATCGCCGCCTTGGACGGTGTGATCCGCACACCACCCACCGCCACCTGCGCCGCTTTGCCAAAGCCCAGCACCTTGAGGGCACCGCCGTCGCCTTTTTTGATAGCAGAGCGCAGGGCATGCCCAACGATCCAGGCTCGCTCGGCCGTGGCATTTTTTAGCCAGGCTTGGGCAGTGGCTGTCAGCACCTCTGGGTGGTCCTTGCCAATGTCGTTCAGGTTGTTGGCCACCGAGCGACGCACGTACAGTTCTGGGTCATCCTTCAGCAAGTCAAGCAATGCCAGAACCGGCGTCGGATTCACCTGAAAGTGGCGCAAGCGCGGTGCCCAGGGCAGGCGCGGACGTGTGCCTTCCGAGACCAGGCGGCGCACATGCGGACTGGGGTCTGACGCCCACTTTTCCAATTGGCAAAGGGTGGCATCCGTGTGATGTTCCAGAAAGGGGCGGATGCTGAACTCCGCAGTAAAGCGTTGCGTTAAGGCATGTTGTGCCCGCATCGACGCCTCGAAATGCGCCAAGCCAAACTCGGCCACAAACATCGTGTGCGGTAAATACAGAAACGACGCCAGAATCTGTTTGGGGTCACGGCCATGCGGCTGATCCAGCGAGTCCAACAGTATGGCCAATGCACGCTCGTAATCCTCTGGCAAATGGCGTCGCAAACCCTGGGCAATTTTCTTGCCCCGAGGCATCAGCTCAAGGGCGTCGTACCCGGTCAGCACATCACGTACAAATGCCGTGGTTTTGAAAGCCGGGTACACCGCTGCGATCATGGCGGCAATGGCACGCGGCACATCCGCACCGTACTGGTTTTTCAGGGGTTCTGCCATAGCCTCATCAATCGCTACGTATTTGAAATCTGCCTGCGCGCACGCCACACGCTGTCCACGCTGTAAATCACCAGCGCCAGCCAGATCAGGTAGAAGCCGGTGGCCCGCGCCGGGTCAAATGCTTCGCCATACAACCAGACCCCCAACAGCATTTGCAAGCTGGGTGAGATGTATTGCAAGATGCCCAGCGTGGCCATGGGAATGCGACGCGCCCCCGCCGCAAACAACAACAACGGCACCGCTGTCAGGGGCCCAGCCAGCAACAGCCAGCCCAGCGTGACGGCGTCGCCTTGCACCAGGGCACCTTGTCCCTGCCAGGTCCACCAGCCAATTAATCCCAACGCGAACGGTGCAAGCAGCATGGTTTCCAGCGTCAAGCCTTCCAGTGCGCCCAAGCTGGCCACCTTGCGCAGCAGGCCGTAAACGCCAAACGTGAAAGCCAGCACCAGCGCAATCCACGGCAGCCGTCCGGCCTGCACGGTAAGCCACAACACACCGCCTGCCGCCACGGCCACCGCCAGCCACTGAATGGGCCTGGGTCGCTCATGCAAAAAGGCAAAACCAAAGGCCACATTCACCAATGGCAAGATGAAGTAACCCAAGCTGGCGTCCACCACATGGGCATTGTGAACCGCCCACACATACACCGACCAATTGATTGACAACAAAAAGGCGGACGCAGCGAATGCAGCCAACACGCGCGGCTGGCCGATCACCGCACGCAACCAGGACCAGCGCCTCAACACAGCCAATACGCCCATCAGAAACAGCAGGGCCCACACCATGCGGTGCATCACCACCTCGAAGGCATTCACCTTGCCCAATTGCTTGAAGAAAATCGGCAGCAATCCCCATGCGATGTAGGCACACGCGGCGTAAATCACACCAGGGTTCATATCGTGTACGCCGTTAACAGGCGGGGTTGATGGGTTTGATAGAAACCACGAGTCTAGGGGTAAGTCTGGTCAAAAGAGATGAAGTGACTTGACCGAGATTGAATTCTGCAGCCACCAAAAGGTGCATTTACCCCCAACAATCCCCTCAGGCACCACGTGCTGCCCGATGAATGATTTCGGCTTAATCCGTGATCTCAACCCACAAAGCCTGTGCGGCGTGAACTTGAACTTTGCTGCCCGCCAAACAGTCACGCCACGCGAGCGTATGCGGTGGCAGCTCCAGGCAATCATCATCAAAATGCACACAAGCCCCCGTATTTATTGCGTAAACAGCTATCTTTTTAGAGGCATTCAGCTCAACGGAATGGTTGCCAGTGACTCTCACCATGTGGCCAAGGGCAGTTCCACGACGCAGCATCAGGTTAAACGCCTGAGCGGCACCCTCGATCAGCGTGCAATCTACTGGCGATTCACCGGCAAAACAGAGGGGCGCGGCGTCGGGTCTCAGCACGTACGCTGGTACAGCTGAGTTCACCCCCACATCAAGTTGCACCCCCGCGCCGGTCAACACCGCAAACCAGCGCTCAATACCTGCAAAGGTGGAGAACGGGCCGCTGCGTGCGAGTTCGGCCACCGAAATGCGCCAGGACCACGACAGTACATCGGGCCAAGCCACCAGTTCGCGCGTCTGTCCGCCGCCATTTTTCCAGGGTATCGGCGGTGCATCGATCAAAGGTTTGAGCTGCCAGGTCATGCCCTGCATTGTCTCTGGTGGGCGCCAGAACAGTGGCCGCAAGTATGGCTGCAAGATCAAACATGCTGGCAAAGCTTGGCCATTCGCTCGTACTGGCCAGGCCCGCAGCGCGTTAACAGACGCTCACAAATTGGTGATCCATCGTTTTGTCGTTGCGGGACGAGTCCAGCTAAACTGAATTGACCAGTCACCCACAGCCCGGTCAATCTGTTTGCGACAGCGACTAAGAAGCGACTGGCTTGGCAACAGCTAAAACGACAAGGAGACAACCGATGAGCGACTTAAAACTGAACACCTTCAGGTTTCCCGAGAACACATGTATTCCTCAAGCCCAACCCAAGGCGGCTGAGGGGGTTACCACTGCGTCATCCGGCATCGACGTGATGACCGACCTGGCGGTGGTGCGTGCGGCCACCATCACACCAGATACGCCGCTGGACAAAGCCGAGCAAACCATGATTCAGCAGGGCGTGCGCTCGCTTTTTGTGATGAGCGAGTATCCCTGCGTGGATGGACTTGTGACTGCAGCCGACCTGCTGGGTGACAAGCCGGTTCGCCTGATGACCCAGCGAAAAGTGCAGCGCAATACACTGTGTGTGACCGATGTGATGACGCGGTTGTCAGATCTGGACGCGCTGGACTACAACGAACTCAAAGACGCCACGGTGGCCGATGTGATCAGCACCTTCAAACGCGTGGGTCACACCCACTTACTGGTGGTCCAAGCAGCCACGGTGAAAGGCCCGGCACGCATTCGCGGCGTGATTTCCATCACCCAGGTGGAGCGGCAACTTGGTCGCTCGGTGCTGTAGGCGCGCTTAGTCCTCGAAGTACCAGTAGCCCGCATTCACCCATTCGGTGAGTTGCGTGGCAAAGGCGGCGTCCTCCAGCGCGGCGCCAAGCAATTCCAAACTCAGGTCATCGTTATCACACAGGTGAACCACCGTATCCGACAGGGCTTGGCCAAATTCGTAGCGTTCGCCGTCCACAAAACACACCCCGTGGGCCATGGTGGCATCCAGGTAAAAGCAACGAAGCCCGCCAGTACGAACCAAATGCTGATTTTGCAAGGCATCCACCACATCGGATACTTCCAAAGCCTCGTCTAAAGCCTGCAAATCAAGCACGCATTTGGTTTTTGAGAAGTAGCTGCCAGCAAAGTCAGCCAACAGCTTGTCGTCATCCAACAGGCTTTTCACGTGCGCCTTGATCAGTTCAAAGTCTCGCGGGTCAATGCGCCCTTGGTGGTGGTGCACCGGCCGCTTGGGGTCGCTGAGCAGCGTCTTGCCCAGGTCTTTGTCAATCACATGGTCGGCCAGTCCGCTAAGCATGTCGCAAGCTGACTTGGCCCGAAAACCGACCGAATAACTCATGGACTCTTCCAGGGTCACGCCGTCGTGCGGAAAGCCAGGTGGAATGTACAAAATATCGCCGGGCGACAGTTCCACATCAATGATGGGCTCGAACGGTTCGGTGTGCCACAGCGCGGCATGCGCCGCAAATTGTTTGTGGTTGCCGCGGTCACCCACACGCCAACGCCTGCGCCCCGAACCCTGGCAAATGAACACGTCATACAGGTCAATGTGCGGCCCTACGCCGCCACCCGGGGTGGCATAGCTGATCATCACATCATCCAAACGCCACTTCGGGATGAAGTCAAACGGCTTAACCAGTTGGGCAACCTCGGGTAAGAAATGGTTCACCGCCTGCACGATGAGCGTCCAGCCCGTTTTGCCAAAGCGCTTATAGGACTTGAACGGGCCGGTCTCAGCCTGCCAGGCCTCGTCTTTTCTATAAACCAGACGCGACTCCACCGCCTCTTCCATGGCCAGACCCGCCAGGTCATTGGGACTGATCAGATCCTGAAAGTCTGCGAACCCCTGGCGGATGACCACCGGCTTTTGTTGCCAATAGTCAGCCATGAAATGTTCAAGTGAAAAGTCGGCCAGTTGGAGTGTGAGCATGAGAGACAAGCCTGTAATTGGGTATGGAGTATCGCCTTCACGTTAAGAAAAGGATAAGACGCCGTGGTCATGATCAAGCCAAGCCGATGGAGCCAATGCAATAAGTCAGCTTTAGGCACTGCTCATAACCGATCGGCATGGACTACAGAAGGATTCGAAATGCGCTTGAGTACAAAAGGTCGCTTTGCTGTGACCGCAATGATCGACATTGCATTGCACGAAAATTTTGCACCCGTGTCACTGTCTGACATCGCTTTGCGTCAGCAGGTATCCTTGTCTTATCTGGAGCAAATATTCAGTCTGCTGCGCCACCGCGATCTGGTCGCCAGCGTTCGAGGTCCCGGAGGTGGATACCGACTCAACCGCAGCACCGAGGCCATTTCGGTGGCCGACATCATCGGAGCGGTTGAAGACACTCCGAAAAAAGTGAACACTCTTCCCCCGCCTGCTGTGCAAGACATGGCCCAAGACCTCTGGGACTCAATGGATGCCAAGGTGTTTGACTTTATGCAGTCGGTCACCTTGCGCAGCCTGGTGCTAGAACAATTGGCCAAGGGCATCAAGATCCAGCAAAAGCCCGCACCTAACCGCGGTGTATTCAAACGTCCAGCAGACCATTTTTTGCACATCAACGTGCCTAACTCGGTCTTTGCACTTGGGAAATCACTTGTGGCTCGCATGTAAATCCAGTCAACGTCAGCGGCTACCAGGCCCAAGAAATTTGCGGCTCGTTGAATTGCTGGCCCGACCGAGTGTTCTGTCATGACCTCCTTGCATCTTCTGCTTTGGATCGCGGGCTCTGTCGTTCTTCAATTGGCAATCTATTTGGGGATTGGCTTTTGGCGCCACTGGCAGACGTTTGATGCCTTGCGCTTGGCTGCCATTGACGGTGGTCTCGGTATTCATGTCAACACCGATGGTACCGAGGCACCACCCAACACGGTGGCATGGCTAGGTATGCGAAGTTTCAGTGTCACACACAAGGTGATTGAGAACGAGGTGAATGACATCTGTTCATTTCACCTCGCACCTGTGGATGGGCAGGATCTGCCGCCGTTTTTCCCTGGCCAATACCTCACCTTCAAGCTTGAAGTCCCGATCGCCGACGGCAGCACCGAATCTGTGACGCGCTGTTATTCCCTGTCAGATGCGCCACAGACCAATAGCTACCGTGTATCCATCAAGCGCGCACCCGCGCCACCTAATAGCACGCATCCCGCAGGGCGTTCATCGAACTACTTTCACGATCAGGTCCAAGTGGGAAGTCTGCTGCAGGTGCGTGCGCCAGCGGGCCACTTTCATATTGACTGCAGCCTGGAACCGGTGGTGTTGATTGCGGGCGGGATCGGCATCACGCCTTTGCTCTCCATGGTGAAGTGGAGTTTGGGCGAACAAACTGAGCGAGAGGTATGGTTGTTCTACGGCGTGCGCAACCGCCTCGAGTTGATGGCACTCGCGGACTTACAGACACTGGCAGCAGCCCATGCAAACTTTCACCTGCAAGTTTGCTTCAGTGACCCACTCACTGATGACGTGCTGGGGAAAGATTTCCAGCACCACGGCCGAATCAACGTCGGCCTGCTTAGGCGCTTGCTGCCGCTCAAGCCCTATCACTTCTACATTTGCGGACCCAAATCCATGCTGGAAAGTCTGGTGCCCGCGCTGGAAGACTGGGGTGTGCGCGACGCACACATTCACTTTGAAGCCTTTGGACCAGCTTCGGTCGTTCGCAAAAATGCGGCAGCGCAGGTGGCAACCATTTCTAACGCCCCCACATCCGCTCAAGCGCTAACCATCACGTTCGCCACTTCTGGAAAGCAACTGCCTTGGAGGCCCGGCAACGGCAACTTGCTTGACTTCGCCGAAGCCCACGGCATAGCGGTGAATTCAGGCTGCCGGGCTGGCGGCTGCGGCAGCTGCCAAACCACCATTGCGCAAGGTGAAGTGCACTACCAGCAAGCACCTGATTTCGACCCTGAGCCCGGCACCTGCTTGATGTGTGTAGCCACGCCTCAAACCCATCTCACACTGGCGCTGTAAATGAAAACATCTCTTTGGCGCGACCATGTTTTGCCGTTCAGCCTGCTGCTGGGCTTGCTGGCTGCAGCCACCATAGCCGGCGACAGCCTGCTGCATCGCCTGAACCTGGTTTGGGTGGGACGCTATCTTGGAATTGCTGGCACTTTGCTGATCATTGGCTCCTTGTACTACTCGCTTCGGAAACGCAAATACGTCCAGACCGGTGATCCCAAAACGCTGCTGACTCTGCATGAATTCAGCGCCTGGCTGGGCTCGCTGATGGTATTGATCCACTCTGGTGTGCACTTCAATGCCATCTTGCCATGGCTCGCCACGGCGGCCATGAGCGTGAATGTGGTCAGCGGCCTGGTTGGGAAAATGCTGCTCAAGCGGGCACGGGCTCATGTGCAGAGCCAACGCGACCACTTCCAGTTGCGCGGCATGTCAAAACCTGAAGTTGAACAGGCTGTTTTTTGGGATGCGGTGACGCTGTCTGCGATGACCCAGTGGCGCAAGGTACATATTCCCATCTTTATCGTGTTCACCGTGCTTGCCCTGGGTCACATCATCAGCGTGTTCATGTTCTGGGGTTGGGCATGAGCAGAATAGTCAAGCTCATCCTGACCTGCAATCTCGCTGTTTTGACGGTGTTGGTGTTTGTCTACCCCAACCTGATGGTGGGTCCCGGCCATTTGATACCGGGGCACAAAGCGCTTGAAGCGGATTGTTTTGCCTGCCACGCCACTTTGCGTGGTGCCAGTTCCGAAAAGTGCGCCAGCTGCCATAAGCCTGCGGACATCGGAATTCGGACAAGCCTGGGAGCGGCGCTGGCCAAACCGGTCAAGACTGCATTTCATCAAGAGTTGATCAGCCAAGACTGTGTGGGCTGCCACAGTGACCATGCGGGGGTGAAGCGTTTCGCTCGGCAACGCCAGTTTGATCACAGCTTGCTCAAGCAAAGTACGCGCCAGGAATGTCAGACCTGCCACAAAGTTCCCACCGACTCGCTGCACAAACAAGTCACTGGCAACTGCCTGCAGTGCCATACGCAAAACAAATGGACACCCGCGAACTTTGATCACAACAAGTACTTTGTTTTGGACAAAGACCACAACACCAGCTGCGCCACTTGCCATGCGCGCAATGACTACAGCCGCGCCACTTGTTACGGCTGTCACGAACACACACCGGACAACATCCGGCGCAAGCACATTGAAGAGGGCATCAGCAAATTTGACAACTGCGTTGAATGCCACCGCAGTGCCAACAAACATGATATCAAGGGAGGCGGCGAAGGCTCTCGTGCGGGCGGTGGCAAACGTGAGGACGACTAATTTTGTGCGCATGCCCATGCAGAGATCGTTAAAGTCCTCCAGATGAACAACCACCAAGCCCCTGTTCACCAAATTGAACTGCGCGTAGCGAAACTCGCAGAGCTTTTCAACTCGATGGACCCCACGCCTTTTCATCACCGAAACCTCGATCCCGATGCGGAGGAATTTTTGGAGACGTGGGCACTGGAGTTCCCACAAAACAGCCACTTTCGCATCGTTGTTCATATTGAACAGATGCCGGTTGACAACCCCACAGCCCTCGTTGCCGAGGCGATTCACAACTACTTTGAGTACAAGTCTGTTCGCGCAAAGCGCAGATGGCTTTTGCTGATGCGGGAAGGCCGCGCCAGCCTGCTGATTGGACTCAGCTTCCTGGCCTTGTGTCTGCTGGTGGCTGACATTCTTGCGGCCAATTTTCAGGACAGCACCTTCCTGAAGCTATTGAAGGAAAGCCTGCTCATTGGCGGCTGGGTCGCGATGTGGCGACCTATGCAGATCTTTCTTTACGAATGGTGGCCCATCATTCGAAGAAGCAAGATTTACCGCAATCTGAGCCACGCCAGTGTCCACGTGATTCCGGTGAAGGTTTAGACATGGCATTTTTGAGACCACCGAGATACCGACAAACAGTACATTCCCAACTTGGCCCCGCCTGAAAACCGTCAAGGTCATCCTCTAAAAGCAAAACGCGCCCGAAGGCGCGTTTTGCTTTTTCAATCCCGTCGCTTACTTGGCAACGACGCGGACCATTTCCAGGCACTTGTTGGAGTAGCCCCATTCGTTGTCATACCAGGCAACCAACTTGACGAAGGTGCCATCCAGCGCAATGCTGGCGTCGGCATCAAACACGCTGGTACGGGTTTCACCACGGAAGTCAGTGGCCACCACTTTCTCGTCGGTGTAGCCCAGCACACCTTTCATGGCGCCTTCGGCTTGCGCCTTGATTTCGGCGCAGATTTCGGCCATGGTGGCACTGGTGTTGAGTTCCACCGTCAAGTCCACCACGGACACGTCACTGGTCGGCACGCGGAACGACATGCCGGTGAGCTT
>DFWT01000161.1:11751-33128 GCA_002381045.1 Rhodoferax sp. UBA4127 | reverse complement strand
CCGGTTCCGCGGTGTTTCTGGCCGAAACCAGCCTGGGCGTGAGGATCTGCTGTGATTCCCGTGGCGCAGGCGCTGTCTGCCACGGTTCCTCTGAAGGACATCCAGCACTACATGCGACCCGGCACGCTGCGCCTGCCTGTTTTGCCCCCGCTGTCGCTCTACGTGCACCTGCCGTGGTGCCTGAAGAAGTGCCCGTACTGCGACTTCAACTCCCACGCCGCGCCGCCGTCGTTGCCCGAGGCGCGTTACCTCGATGCGCTGCGCGCCGACCTGGAAGCCGCGCTGCCGCTGGTGTGGGGCCGCCCGGTGGTCAGCGTGTTCATCGGTGGCGGCACGCCCAGCCTGTTTTCACCCGCCGCGATTGACCAATTGCTGGCCGGCATTCGGGCCCGCTTGAAGCTGGCGCCCGACGCCGAAATCACCCTGGAAGCCAACCCAGGCACGTTCGAGAAAGACCGATTCAAAGCCTTCCGTGCAGCTGGCGTGACTCGCCTTTCAGTTGGTGTTCAAAGTTTCAACGACGACTATCTGAAAACGCTGGGCCGGGTGCATGACCGTGCCCAGGCAATGGCCGCACTCACGGAAGCAGCTCAGGCATTTGACACCTTCAACCTCGACCTGATGTACGCGCTGCCCGGGCAAACGCTGGATGACCTGCGTGCCGACCTGGACACCGCCCTGTCCCTTGGCCCCAAGCATCTGTCGATCTACCACCTGACCATCGAGCCCAACACTTTTTTTGCCAAGCACCCGCCACCCGCAGTGGATGACGATCTGGCAGCGGACATGTTGGATCTGATCACCGGCATGACCTCGGCCGTGGGCCTGCGGCGCTACGAAGTCTCGGCCTTCGCACGGGCCGGGCACGCTTGCGCGCACAACTTGAACTACTGGCAGTTTGGTGACTACCTCGGCATCGGCGCCGGTGCCCACAGCAAGCTCAGTTTTGCGCACCGGGTAGTGCGCCAGGTGCGTCTGCGTGACCCAGCGCGCTACATGGCGCAGGCCATGGCGGGTCAATGTGTGGCGCAAGAGCATGAGGTCAAACGCGCAGAGTTGCCGTTTGAATTCATGCTGAACGCCTTGCGGCTGGCGCAGGGTTTTGATTTGAAGCTGTTTCCCGAGCGCACCGGCATGCCGCAATCCGCCATCCAAGCCGCCCTGAAGCAAGCCCAGACTCAGGGGCTGATCACCATCGAGTCCGATTGGGTCAAGCCCACCGTGCGCGGCTTTGATTTTCTGAACGACCTGCAATCCCTGTTCTTGCCAGCCGCCTGACCCAACCTACACAGATCGATGGTCTTGGCGTCGCGGAACGGCGGCGGTATAGTGCGCGGGCGCATTGCCTCAACATCAGGAGCAAGCTCATGTTCTTTGTCTATGGCACCTCTGGCCAATTGTTTCGCGGCAGCATGGAGCAACTGCGCCAGATTCGTGGCGTAGGTTCGCTGGCTAGAACGCGTCGCGTGGAAGCGCTGGGGCGGGACGGACGAGATGCCTCCGAAGATGCGGCCACGCCAGCGTTGCCCATGCGCGAGGCCACGAAAGGGAACGGCTTTGAGTCCTCCAGGCCGGCACCCCTTTTGGCCTACCTTCAAACGCAAGGTGCCACGCAGCGGCGTCCTTTGTCCTTGGTAGCCGATGTGATGAGCCACCACCCCATTACCTTGCCCGACAGCGCCACGGTGCTGCAAGCCTGGCAACTGCTGACCAATCAAAGCGTGGGCCAAGCACCGGTGTTGAATGTGGCGGGGCAATTGGTAGGTTTGTTGACCCGGGCTGACTTAATGCAACCCCAACAGGTGCCCGACCCGACCCAGCACGCGCTGGCCTGGCAGACACTGCTGGCGCGCCCAGTGACCGAGATCATGGCCACCCCGGTGCCCAGCGTGGCGCCCGAGAGTGACATTCGCCGGGTAGCGCAGGTGCTTTTAGACACCGGCTTGCCAGGCCTGCCGGTGGTAGACGAGCAAGGTCAGGTCAGTGGATTTATCTCGCGCTCAGACATCTTGCGCGCCGTGGTGACCGACCCGCCACTGGATTTGTGGGGTTAGTGCAGCTTGCTGGGCTTTGCCAAACCAGCTCAATGGGCATGCCGTGTACGCATTGCGCAATCAGTGGCGGCTCTCAGGGTAATCGACGACATGGCGCGGGCGTGTTGCAGGCGAGAATCTTCGACAGACATTCAAAGTCTTAATCTAAACCAGGAGACATCCATGATTTCCAGCTTTTCAGTTTTCTCACGGCGCCAACTGCTGCTGGCGGCAACGGCGGTCGTCAGTTTGATCACTGCGCCAACCGCCTGGGCGCAACAGACCTTCATCAATGTGCTCACTGGTGGGCAAAGCGGCATTTATTACCCGCTGGGTGTGGCCTTGAGCCAAGCCTATGGCAAGGTGTTGCCGGCAGCCAAGATTTCCGTTCAGGCCACAAAGGCGTCGGCTGAAAATTTAAACCTGTTGCAGCAGGGCAAAGGCGAGGTGGCATTTGCCTTGGGCGATTCGGTGTCGGATGCCTGGAAGGGTGACGAAGAGGCCGGTTTCAAAACGCCACTGAAAAAGCTGCGCGCTGTGGCGGGTCTGTACCCCAACTACATCCAGATCATTGCCAACTCGGAGTCGGGCATCAAGACGATTGCTGACCTCAAGGGCAAACGCATTTCTGTGGGCGCGCCAAAGTCGGGTACCGAACTGAATGCGCGGGCCATTCTGAAGGCCGCCGGCCTGAGCTACAAGGATTTTTCCAAAGTGGAATATCTTGGCTTTGGTGAGTCGGTTGAGCTGATGAAAAACCGGCAGTTGGACGTGACCCTGCAGTCGGTTGGTCTGGGTGCTGCCTCGATTCGTGACTTGGCGATTTCTATCAACATCGTGATGGTGGCGGTTCCGGCCGATGTGGCCGCCAAGGTGGGCGATGCCGCCTACCAGCCAGCCGCCATTCCGGCTGACACCTACAAAGGTCAGACGGCCGCCGTGCCCACGGTGGCGATCAAAAATATCTTGGTGACCCACGAAGGTGTACCAGCAGACACGGTTTACGCCATGACCAAAGCCATGTATGACAACATGGATGGCTTGGTGGCAGCGCACACAGCGGCAAAAGGTATTGTCAAAAAGGACGCAGTTGGCGGGTTGCCGATCCCGTTGCATCCTGGAGCGGAAAAGTATTACCGCGAAGCTGGTTTGCTGAAGTAATCTGGCGTGGCTGGCAAGGCGTGCCATGCAGAGCCCCTTGCCCGCGCGACACGAACAGCGATAGCGACCGTGTTGACGTGTGGGGCGCCGTTTTCGCGTTTCTCTGATCGGTTGCAGCAAATCCAAAAACACGAGGTTGACAATGACCCATCCCCAAGCACCCCGCACCTCGGAGCAGGCTGCAGGCGCCATTGACCTGGACGCGTTGCTGGACCACAAGCCCCACGCAGATGCGGAGCCTGAATTTGAGGAGCATGGCAGAAAGCGAACGTTGGGCGGCTTCCCCGCCCGGCTGTTAATGGCGTTCGCCCTGCTTTTTTCTACCTTTCAATTGGTGATTGCGGCGGATTTGGTGGCGCTGTCCAGCCTGCCGGTTCGCTCGATTCACATCGGCTTCTTGTCCCTGTTGACCTTCATCCTGTACCCGGCATTCAAAAAAAGCAGTTTGGGTTCGGTGGCTTGGTACGACTGGTTGCTGGGCTTGGGTGGCTTTGCCATCGGCTTTTACCATCTGGTTTTTGAGGCCGAGATCATCCAGCACAGTGGCGAGCCCACCGACGTAGAAATTGTGCTGGGCACCACCATGATCGTGTTGGTGTTTGAGGGTACGCGCCGCGTCATGGGGCTGGCGTTGCCTATCGTCTGCGGCCTGTTTCTGGCCTATGGGCTGTTTGGCCAATACCTGCCTGGTGATCTGGCCCACCGTGGCTACGATTTCAGTGCCATCGTCAACCAGCTTTATTTGGGCACCGACGGCATTTATGGCACGCCCACCTTGGTGTCTGCCACCTACATCTTCTTGTTCATCCTGTTTGGCTCGTTCCTGGAACATGCCGGCATGATTCGCTTGTTCAACGCCATTGCACTCGGATTTGTTGGCCATGCCAAAGGAGGCCCGGCCAAGGTGGCGGTGCTCTCCAGCGGCTTCATGGGCATGATCTCCGGTTCAGGCGTGGCCAATGTCTTGACGGTGGGGCAATTCACCATTCCGCTGATGAAGCGCTTTGGCTACACCCCTGTGTTTGCCGGCGCGGTAGAGGCCACAGCATCGATGGGCGGGCAAATCATGCCGCCGGTGATGGGCGCGGTGGCGTTCATCATGGCCGAGACACTGAACTTGCCCTATGCCGACATCGTCAAGGCGGCCATCATTCCGGCGCTGCTCTACTACTTCACTGCTTTCACCATGGTGCATTTGGAAGCGGGTCGCGGCAAGCTCTTGGGGCTACCTAAAGCGCAATGCCCCAACCCCTGGAAACATATGCGTGAAAACTGGTACCTGATGGTGCCTTTGGCGATTTTGGTGTTCATGCTGTTTCATGGCTTCACACCCAAATTTGCCGGCATGATGGGCTTGTGCATGACGGCGCTTCTCATTTTGGGTGCTGCGTTGGCCGCCCGCATTCACCCCACCGTGTTCCGGTATGTGCTGTGGTTTGGAATTGGCTTGGGCGCCGCCACATTTTTGAAATGGGGCATTCAACCCGTGCTGGCGGTGATTGCGTTGCTGGTGATTGCATGCCTGTTTATCCAGGGCGGCAAAAAGACCTTGCGCTCGCTGCGTGATGGCCTGACCGATGGTGCCAAACAAGCCGTGCCCGTGGGTTTGGCCTGCGGCATCGTCGGTGTCATCATCGGTGTGTTGTCGCTCACTGGTGCGGCCACCAACTTTGCGGGTGTGGTGCTTAAAGTGGGTGACACCAGTGTGTTTCTGTCTCTGTTGCTGACCATGCTGGTCTGCCTGGTGCTGGGCATGGGCATACCCACCATTCCCAACTACATCATCACCAGCGCGATTGCTGCGCCTGCCTTGTTGAAACTGGGCGTACCTCTGCTGGTGTCGCACATGTTTGTGTTTTATTTCGGCATCATGGCCGACCTGACACCGCCGGTGGCACTGGCCGCGTTTGCTGCGGCCTCCATTGCCAAGGCGTCACCCATGAAGATCGGTTTCAAGGCTACCCAGATTGCCATTGCCGGCTTTGTCATTCCCTTCATGGCGGTGTATGACAACGCGCTAATGCTGCAAGGTGACTGGACCTATTCGGCGGTGGCCTACGTGGTATTCAAGTGCTTACTGTCGATCGTGTTGTGGGGCGGCGTGGTGGTTGGCCATTTGTATGGTGACCTGACCAAGACGCAACGCGTGGGCTGTGGTCTGACGGCGGCCATGTTGGTGTCGGCCATGCCCCTGACGGATGAAATCGGTTTTGGTATGGCTGCTGCGATGGCGGTGTGGATGCTGATCACGGGCAGGCGCTTGGCTGCCGCATCCAATTCGGTGACTGGCTAGCCCTAAGCGCATGTCGCTGCTGGCAGCGCTTTGCTTGGTGGCAGGAGGCATGCGGGTAGAGATACCTGCAAACAATTTCACGCTGCGATGGCAACACTCCATTGAAAAAATCGACTGGGAAGAGGACTACATCCTGGTTGGTCCATGGTTGTTTCTCAGTGGTGCCCGCGTGCGTGGCAGTGGTGCCGGCATGGAGCCACCGGCCGGGGCGTACTACGACAAAGGCATATGGCATTACCGCCCCGTACCTGACATGCGCTGGACGCAGCAACTGCGCTTGACTCGCTCTGAATTTGCCCGTGACTATGAACTCTGTGTGGTCGGTGAATGCCAGCCTTTGTTCCGCTGGGTTCCGGTGGCTGCCGGTACCACGGTGGTCGCGCCATGCGAGCCTAGCTGAAATGGGTATGGGCTACAAGATTTGTGTGGCTATGTGCTTATATCAATAATAGCCATCTAGCCCTTTTGCTGTATGCCTAATATGCTCATTTAGATGTAGCAAATTGTCGGGTGTGCGGGTAGAGTCTGCCAAAATGCGGGTATGACCGAGCCGTCTACACCTGACTCACCCAAGCCCGTTGCAGCGCAGCCGCGCAATCCGCTGCATGGCGTGACCCTGCAATCCATGCTGGAAGCATTGGTAGCGCATTACGAATGGGTAGGGCTGTGTGAACGCATCCAGGTACGGTGTTTTTGCCTGGACCCCAGCATTAATTCCAGTCTGAAGTTCCTGCGCAAAACCCCTTGGGCGCGGGAGAAGGTTGAAGGGCTTTACCTGTTCATGTTGCGCGAGCAACGGCGCAATAGGTGATCTAAAGTCGCCGTAACGCCGCCCTTTGGTTCAAGTCGCCATGGTGACGACTTATTCTGGTAGGTGTCGGGTGAAGGCTGATTGCGGGTGTGGCGTTCTCCGATTAGCCCGCCCTAAAGCGGGCATCGGGTTCAGAAGTTTTCTGACCTATCGCACCACCCAGCAGCCCACCGGCCGAAGTGGGGTGACAGAAATCTGATCAACAGTGACTGAAGGGTGCTGATTCCGCCGATAAGACATGAACTTCTTCAAGCCACGACCAAAACATTAGGCATTACTAGGTTGCCAGCAGGTTTGGCCGTTCTTGGTCCAAGTCGTCAGGTCTTGATTGGCCCCAGCGACCATCGGGTCCGTCGCATCGATCAGCGAGAAGCCCACATTGCAACTCAGTGCACCGCCCGTCGTAACGTCAGGTTTCTTGTATCGACCTAAAGTATTGAGGCCTACATAAGGAGCAAAGCCGCCTTTAAACAAGTAATCAACACCCGCGATCAGATAGGGAACCTGTACGCCACCGGTTAGCAGAAAACTGCCGGAGCGAGCCGAGTAGCCACCACCTAGCAATCCCTGCGCATCTTCGCGACCGTCGATCGCTTGCAGACGCACCTTGTCAAACGAGATGCCATTGCTTATCGGAAACGTGAAATCTAGACCGACGCCCGACGTGTTGCCATTGCCTTTGGTTTTCACTGAACGCAGGCCAAAAGTAAATTCGGGAATTGTCTTTTCGCCAAATGACCATCCGATGCCCAAAAAGACCTCGTTGTTGGTTCGGCTTGAGTCGCTTGTTGCGACACCACCATTTGGTAACTCTCAAATATTTGCATTGCAATTGAGGCTTTGAGCCGATACAGAAACCGAGAGTCCCGAAAACATCACGGCGGCAGTCATTGTGCGCAAACAATTGGACATTTAAATTCTCCCTTTCAGTGGTTACAAAAGATTACAGCTTATCAGCGTGCTTTCAATTTAGTCAACGAAATCT
Organism: Rhodoferax sp. UBA4127; assembly: GCA_002381045.1. Classification (GTDB taxonomy): domain Bacteria; phylum Pseudomonadota; class Gammaproteobacteria; order Burkholderiales; family Burkholderiaceae_C; genus Rhodoferax. The sequence goes on along the minus strand of DFWT01000161.1, from coordinate 25,845 downwards.
TTTCTGACCGTTGCGGGCACGCCGCTCATCGCAGTGAAATGTGGCCAATTGAAATCAGGACGGACAACCCGAAAGTTGACTGTCGCAAACGACGCGTTGCGCTGCACTGTTGAACTTCGCTGCGATATAAAGCCGTCTCTCCAACTTACCAGCTCATGCCTTGTCCATATTCAACCATTGAGCGTAAGAAACCCGCGCAATGTCAAACCGATCGGTGGTCCGGCAGTAGACCGAAGGTGAGCCCAGCCGGCCAAGTGGCGCGAAGTTGTTCACATGCATGCGAGGACCCATCATTTGGTCAGCCACGTGAAACATGACAATTTCCCCGATGATCAGCGTGTTGTCTCCCAGCGCCTGTGTGCTGAACATCTTGCATTCCAGACTGACCTGCGCTTGTGCAATGCGAGGCACCTTCACATGAACTGAAGGGGCAGTGGCCAGATTGGTGGCGTCCAACTCACTTTGGTCTGCTGGAAAATCAGCTGCCGAGATGTTCATGGCATCAAACAGGTCTTCGGTCACCATGTTGACCACAAACTCACCACTGTCCTGAATGTTCTTCGCCGTGTCCTTGGGTTCGCCGTTGTCGCGCTTGCCGACGCTGATGACCACATACAGTGGGTTACTGCCCACCGCGTTGAAGAAGCTGTAAGGCGCCAGGTTGACCACTCCAGATTGACTTTGAGTGGTGACCCATGCGATAGGTCTTGGCACCACCAGATTGGTCAGCAGTTTGTAGTTGTCGGCAGCAGATTGAAGGGCGGGGTCCAATTGCATGAAATAGCTCCAGTGTGAATTAGCAATGATGACAGGCGTCCTGCCGTGCAATCAACCAAGACCAGCCACTGCTGCAATGCTGGTCCATGCGCTTGCCAGTGAAGTCCTCTCGTGAACCTATGCCAGCGTATTGACTTTCGTCCCTAGAGAACCACTGGTAGCCAACGGCAGGGCTTGCAGCAATGTCATCACTCTGGCCGCTTGCAGGTCATTGGCTTTTTTCAGCACGAACACTTGAGCCGCCACTGCCAATTGGCTTTGTGTGACTTGAGAAGATGAGCTGGCGGGTGATGTGGCGGATACGTTCAATCTATCTGGCACTCAAATTTTTTATCGACATAACCTGCGAAATTCTTGCGACTGGCTCGTCACCAAACTCGGCTGGCGCGGTGACGGTCACATGGACTGTGATGTCGCGGCGTTCGCCCGATGCAACAACTTCGTTGCAGACTCCGTAAAGCTCTTTGCCCTGTGTGCAAGTGAACAGAGCGTAGGTACTGACCCGCTTGTAATACTCAGACGAGGCGCTCTTCACAAGTGGGATGGTGCGGTGGCCGGTCTCATACATGAACTTCATGGGGAAAGCACCTGCGACACAGTCACCGCCAGCAGCAAGTGCGCCAAGGAACAGGGAGTTGAAGCCATTCTTGCTACGGCGCGAAACGTCAATGCGGACCACCATGCGGTCGGGCGTGTATTCAACTAGTTTGGGCCTTACATACCGCATCATTGGAATTGTGGATAAGCCGAGGCGAAAAAGTACCTTGAGGCGCATTGACTCAGGCAACAACTTAACGAGAGCAAGCATCTGAAACTCCTGACTTGTCTGAGCAAGTGTATGCATCAATCAAGCCAATCAGAAAATTTTCGAACGCCTCCTCAATGGCCGCCTGCGCCGCACACCGTATCTAACTCAGCTCCAAAGGGGCTCCGCTTTGGCTGACATCTGCCAGATCAATCTCACAACAGTCGCCAAGAATCAGTTGATCTGCGCGTACACCAGTTTGGACAAGGCCATGAGCGTGGCTTTGTCGACCTGGCCAGACAGCGCGTAACCAAAGCCCTGTTCTGCCCAATAAAAGCTGGGCACCGGGCCGTCAGGCTCAAAGCGGAATTGCGTGGCTTGGATGTCGGGCGTGGCACTTTGCCCGCTGACTTTACCGAGGGCACCCAGGTACAAGGTCACGCGTTGGCCTTGCGAATTCTGAAACATGAACTGCGCCCGGGCGCCGCTGTCGCCTGGCAGCAGACGCCCGCCCACCAGTTCAAAGCCCTGGGCACCCAGCTGCGGGATTTTCAAAGGCTTGCCCAGCCGCTTGGACAGCCATTGCACCAGGTGGTCTTGCTCGGCAGCAGCCACCTCTACCGGGTGGCGCTTTTCTGGCAAATAAACCGTGTGGGCAAATCCTGCCTGGCGCACAAATTCATTCGCAGTGCCGGCCATCGCCACGGCATCAGCTGACCCCTGTGGTTGCAGGTAGCCATGACCAAACCATCCCACACCAAAGGCCAGCAGCACACTGGCGGCCATGGCGGCTGAGCGCCTGTGCAGTGCGCTTTGCTTCTGCAGCGCATCCACCTGCCGCGCGGCTTCCAGCAAGGCGGCGGGTACCGGCTCGTCAAGCACATTGCGGTGCAGGCCGCGCAGCGCAGCATCCAGCGCTGCATCGTCCGGGTGGGTGGGGTTAGTGGGTAAGGTCATGGCAGGCTCGCAAAACTATTTCAACCGTCGCAGTACCGGCGCAGTGCGGCCCGCAGCGCCTTTGGGTTCTTGCATCAGCTCACGCATGCGGTCACGGGCGCGTGCCAGACGCGACATCACGGTGCCAATTGGCACCCCAACCACTTTGGCTACTTCGGCATAAGACATGTCTTCCAGAGTGACCAGCAGCAGCACGGCGCGCTGGTCCATCGGTAGGCGCAGCAGGCAGCGCTGCAAATCGATGGTGATGCCCAGCGCAGCGCCGGGGGCTTGCAGTTCATGCGCCACATCGTCAATGTCCACTGGCTGCATGATCTCGGCGCGGCGTTGGTCTTGCCGCACCTGGCTGATAAACAGGTTGTGCATCACGGTAAACAGCCAGGCGCGCAGGTCTGTTCCAGCCAGCCACAGGCGCCAGCGCGAGCAGGCACGCTCCAGGGTGTCTTGCACCAGGTCATCCGCCGCCCAAACGTCACCGGTTAGCGCCCGCGCATAACGCCGCAGCGCAGGGATGTGGGCAACGATGGACGCTTGGCTCATGGCCTGGGCAGGTCAGCGCCTTCAGGGCTTGGCGACTTGCCAGACCTTGTTGAAGCCGTCACCGGTTTTGTCACCGGGCTTGGCATCTTTTACCCAGTAGTACAGCGGCTTGCCCTTCATGGCCCACTGTTTGCTGCCGTCATCGCGGGTGATGACGGCGTAGTCACCAGTTGCCTTGTCAGACTCAGCCGCCATCAAAGGTGGCCAGTTGGTGGCGCATGGGCCGTTGCAGACCGACTTGCCAGACCCAGCGGTGTCTTTGTCAAAGGTGTACAGGGTCATGCCGTTGGGGCCGGTGAGCACGCCGTCGGTCACCATGGCGGGTGCACCAGCCGCATGAGCAAGGCCGCCAGCCAAGGCGGCTGATAGAGCGACAACAAGGGATACCTGGCGGGCGAAGGAAATGGACTGAAGTTTCATGGGTTTCTCCGGTAGATGGGTTTGCACACACTGTGTGTACATTGGAGTAAACGCCGCCAGGCCGCGGCTTATTCCACCGCGCTAAAAAATAAATCAGAGGGTGCGGTGCGCCACCGGTGTTTCGGGCACCGGGTAGCCGGCTGCGCCAAAGGTGCTGACTACCGCCTTGTGGGTGTCAAAGTAGACCTGCCAGTAGTGGTCTGTGTGGGTGTAGGGCCGCACACACAGCAGCGGGCCTTCCGGGGTGAACTGCAAAATCTCGATGTCGGCCGCAGGCGACTCAATCACGTTGGGGATGGCCGCCACCGCGGTGCGCAGCCGGGCAATGGCATCCAGCACATCCACGCCGTTGGCTACCTTGGCCACACAGTCCACCCGGCGAAACGCCAGCGTGCTGAAGTTCTGGATGGCCCCAGAAAACACGGTGTTGTTGCCGACGATGGTGACCACGTTGTCGGGCGTGACCAACGTGGTGCCAAACAAGCCCAATTCGCGCACCGTGCCGGTGATGCCACCCGCGGTGACAAAGTCACCCACCTTGTAGGGCCGCAGCACTTGCATGAACACGCCCGCCGCAAAGTGGGTGAGTAAACCGCCCCAGGCGGTGCCGATGGCCAGACCGGCACCAGCCAGCAAGGCTGCAAACGAGGTGGTTTGAACACCAAAGATGTCCAGGATCGCCAGGATCAGAACAATGTTCAGAATCACCGACAGAATCGAGTTGAGGTAGTTGGCCAGGGTCAGGTCCACCTTGCCACCGCGCTTGAGTGCACTGCCAAGCAGACGCAAGGCCATATTGATCAACCACCGGCCAACGATCCAAGCGCCCAATGCGCCGAGCAGTTTGAGGCCAAAGTCGGCACCTTGGGTGGTTAAAAATGTCCAGATGACTTCTGAATTCATGGGGTGGTCCTAGAGGGTGGTTTGTCAGAGTTTTTCCGCGTGGGAATGTAACTGAAGTCAGACCCGACTCACCACGGCAAGCGTTCACCGCTGTAAGACACGAAGCTGCCACTATCAAAGGGCGTCAGTTGGTTCAGCGCCTGCAACATGTCACCTGCGGCGTCTTGCGGCGTGCGGCCGATCTGCTCGCCTTTGAACGGCTTGGACAAGCCGGTGTTGACGGTGCCCGGATGCAGACTGACCAACACCGCGTTGGGCTTGCTGCGCTTGAGCTCGATGGAGGCGGTTTTGAGCAGCATGTTGAGCGCCGCTTTGGAGGCGCGGTAGCTGTACCAGCCGCCCAGGCGGTTGTCCTCGATGCTGCCCACTTTGGCGGAAATCAGTGCCAATACCGCCCGTTCAGCATCCAGCAACGGGGTGAAGTGCCGCAGCACCAAGGCTGGGCCAAAGGTGTTTACTCGAAAGGTGGCTTCCAACTGGGCATAGCTCAGGTCACCGAGCTTTTTCTCAGGTCTAAAGGTGTGGCTGTGCAGCAATCCTGCGGCGTTGATGATCAGGTGGAATTTGCCGCCGNNTGCAGGCTCACGACTTGCGCGCAGCGCGGATGGGCAGACAGCAGTTGCACAAAGGCCCGCCCGATGCCGCCGCTGGCGCCAATGATCAGGGCACGAAAGCCGTTTGGAAAAGAGAGCAGGTCTGGCGCATAGGTCATGGGTCAATGCATTCTGGGAAGATCGATTCAGGACAAATAGCCTGAGTTGAAATCAGGCAGTTGCCTAGGTAGTGATCACGCCGGCAGGCAGAGGCTGGCTCAGGAAATAGCTCGAGGCCAGGCACAGGCTGGCCACCAGCGTCAGTTGCAGACGCAAGGGAAGGTACCAGTCGGGCAAGGCCAAGACCCGAGCCAGTCGCAGGTCTTGCCGGTAGTGGGCCAGCAGGCCACCCAGCAGAAGGGTTGTGCCAGACAGCGGCGCCAGCAACAAAGCTACCCAGGCCACCAAGCTGGGGATCACGCTCCAGGCATACACGCCATTCAAAGACTTCCCTTGCGTTCTTGGATGGAGCATGGCAAATGCCCAGTGCATGGCACCAACAAAACTCAGGATCACCGCACCATAACTCAGCAGCATTTTTTGCCAGAGTTCACGGTGATTGGCATCCAAGGCACTGGCCAGCGCCAGTCCCAAAAAAGGAAGCAGCCCCCCGTAGCCCAGCCAAGTGACGATGGCTGGGCGCTGCATGTTTACAGTATCCATGGGCTGGTCAGTTTGCCGCATGGGCTTGAAGTTGGGTCAGGGTCAGCGTCTCCAAGGCCTTGGCGTGCGTACATTTGAGGAAAACTGGTGGGGCCACGCCAGCCTGCATGGCCTCACGCCAGCGGATCACGCACAGGCACCAGCGGTCGCCCGCCTAGAGTCCGGCAAATCGGTACTCGGGGCGCGCGGTGATCAGGTCGTTGCCCTGCTTGAGCGAAAAATCCAGAAACGCCTGCGTCATGCGGGCGCACACCACGTGGGTGCCATGGTCATGTTCATCGGTCTGGCAACAGCCATCGCGGTAGTAGCCGGTTAAGGGATCGTAGGAACAGGGCAGCAAGTCGGTGCCCAGCACATTGCGAGATAGCATCGTGTACTCAAGGGTCAAGGCAATATGGCTCCCGGATTGTGAACGAGGCACACGCGCCGCCTGCCAGCAACAGCCTCAAACACCCTGAGCATTGATGGTTATTGGCCTCACCACAGTCGATCAACTGGTGGTCAAGAGCCTGGACAAAATTATTGCTCTAGCCCTTTTAAAATAAAGTGATGCTGCTTCAAATAATGAAGCGGCATCACCCAGTTGGCTTAGCGCACCGCTTGCACGTCTGCCACGGCCAGCGCGGTCATGTTGACCACCCGACGCACGGTGGAGGACGGCGTCAACACATGCGCGGTTTTGGCCGTTCCCAGCAAAATCGGGCCAACCGTTACCCCATGTCCACCGGTCATTTTGAGCACATTGAAGAGGATGTTGGCAGAGTCCAGATTTGGGCAAATCAGGATATTGGCGGCACCGGTCAAACTGCTGTCTTGCAGCGCGGCATGGCGGACCTCTTCTGACAAAGCGGTGTCGCCCTGCATTTCGCCATCGGATTCAATGTCGGGGCACATGGCCTTGAACAGGTTGCGCGCGGCACGCATTTTGGGGCCCGACCCGCGGGTGGAAGATCCAAAGTTGGAGTGCGACAAAAACGCCACCTTGGGTGGCAGGCCAAAGCGTTTGACCTCAGTGGCGGCCATTTTGGCAATGGTGGCCAATTCCTCAGCCGTCGGGTTTTCGTTGACATAGGTATCGGCCACAAACAGGGAATGCTGCTCCAGCATCAGCGCATTCAGTGTGGCGAAGTTGCTAACGCCCGGTGCTTTGCCAACGATGTCACGCACATGATCCAAGTGCACATCAAAACGCCCATGCAGACCGCACAACATGGCATCTGCATGGCCGAGCTTGACCATCAGGGCCGCAATGGTCGTGGTGCTGCGGCGAACTGCGGCCTTGGCGGCCTCCTGGCTGACACCATTGCGACCCATGAGCTGGTGGTAGGTTTCCCAGTACTGACGGAAGCGCGGATCGTCTTCGGGGTTGACGCAATCGAAATCGGTGCCCAACTTCAGCCGCAACCCGGCCTTGGCAATGCGGGCCTCAATGACGGCGGGTCGACCGATCAGGATAGGGCGCGCCAAGTCGCCTTCAACCACAATTTGTGCGGCACGCAGGACGCGGTCGTCTTCTCCTTCTGCATAGGCGACACGTTTGGCGTGGGCTGGCGCTTTTCTGGCGGCGCCAAATACGGGCTCCATCAGCATGCCGGTCGAGTACACAAACCTCATCAGCGTGCGCCGATAGGCCTCCATGTCTTTGATCGGTCGCTTGGCCACGCCGGAGCGCTCGGCCGCAGCGGCGACTGCCGGCGCAATGCGCAAAATCAGGCGTGAGTCAAACGGCTTGGGAATGATGAAGTCCACACCAAATGACAGGTCCTGACCCGCATACGCATGGGCCACTTCTTCACTGACATCGGCCTTGGCCAGGGCAGCGATTTCGTGCACGCAGGCCAGTTTCATTTCTTCAGTGATCTTGGTCGCGCCGCAGTCCAGTGCACCCCGGAAGATGTAGGGGAAACACAGCACGTTGTTGACCTGGTTGGGGTAATCCGAGCGGCCGGTGGCAATGATGCAGTCTGGCCGCACTGCCTTGGCGAGTTCCGGGCGAATTTCAGGCTCGGGGTTGGCCAAGGCTAAGATGATGGGTTGACGCGCCATGGTTTTGACCATGTCTTGTGTCAGCACACCTGCCGCCGAGCAGCCCAGAAACACGTCAGCTTGATCTACCGCATCCGCCAGTGTGCGGGCGCTGGTGTCTTGCTCGAAGCGCGCTTTGGACGCGTCATAGCCACCGGGGCGACCTTTGTAAACCAAGCCCTTTGAGTCGCACATGAACACGTTCTTGACCTGCACGCCCAAGCCGACCATCACGTTCAGGCAGGCGATGGCTGCCGCACCGGCACCCGATACCGCCACTTTGACATCGCCAATCTTTTTACCCACCAGCTCCAGGGCGTTGATCAGTGCGGCGCTGCTGATGATGGCGGTGCCGTGCTGGTCGTCATGGAACACTGGAATGCCCATGCGTTCGCTGAGCTTTTGCTCGATGTAAAAGCACTCGGGTGCCTTGATGTCTTCCAGGTTGATGCCGCCCAGCGTGGGTTCCAACGCGGCGATGATCTCGATCAGCTTGTCGGGGTCGTGTTCGGCCAGTTCGATGTCAAACACGTCGACACCAGCGAATTTTTTGAACAGGCAGCCCTTGCCTTCCATGACCGGTTTGCCGGCCAATGGCCCAATGTCGCCCAGGCCCAGCACGGCGGTGCCGTTGGTGACTACGCCGACCAAATTGCCACGGCTGGTGTACTCATACGCCAAGTCTGGGTTGGCTTGTATGTCCAGACACGGGTAAGCCACGCCTGGCGAATAGGCCAGCGCCAAGTCGCGCTGGTTGACCAGCGGTTTGGTGGCGTTGACAGAAATCTTGCCGCGGGTAGGAAAGCGGTGGTATTCGCGTGAAGCGTCACCCAGGGCCTGTTCGGCGCTGGACAGTTCGTTGGTCATGAAGTCTCCTCATTGATTTGGTGCGGCGTGCACTTTACACCCGCTTTCTGACGGGCCATTTGACGAGGGACAGACTTGACCCTGAAGCGGGTGGTGCTTCAGTGGGCGTCGGCTTGCGCGGCGGCGCGTACCGCGGCTGAGGTGTCAGTCTGCGCGCCGTTGAAAAACAGGTTCAAGCTGACCGCGCACAGGCTGGCCAGCAAAATGCCGGATTCGATCAGGGGGTGAATGCCGTGCGGCATCCATTGTTTGAAGTTGGGGGCCACCAGCGGCACCATGCCTACACCAATGGAAATGGCGACGATCATGGCGTTGAAGCGGTTGGTTTTGAAGTCCACCCCAGCCAGGATACGAATGCCGGTAGCCGCCACCATGCCAAACATCACCAGCCCGGCCCCGCCCAGCACCACAGTGGGCAAAGATTCGACCAGGGCCGCCATCTTGGGCAGCAGACCCAGCGCAATCAGGATCAGGCCACCAGCCACACAGACAAACCGACTCTTGACACCTGTGACCGCGACCAGGCCCACGTTTTGTGAGAAGCTGGTGTAGGGGAAGGTGTTAAAGACGCCGCCAATAAGGGTGCCCAGGCCGTCGGTGCGCAGACCACGCGCCAGCGCTGCCTGATCGATCTCGCGATCGGTCATTTCGCCCAGTGCGAGGAACATGCCGGTGGACTCGATCATCACCACGACCATCACCAGGGACATGGTCAGGATCAAAATCGGATCAAACTGCGGGGCACCAAAGTGAAACGGCAACACCACGTCAAACCACGCAGCCTTCTCGACCTTACTGAAGTTCATCAAGCCCAACGCCGTGGCGACCGTGCCACCAATCACAATGCCCAGCAGCACTGAAATGTTGGCGATGAAGCCTTTGCCAAAACGGGCAATCATCATGATGGACACCAGCACCAGCGCGGAAATGCCCACCCCTGAGAGGTCGGCATACTTGGGGTTGGGCAATTTGGGTGCCAATGCCAGATCTTTGGGCACCGGCGGCAGGGCAGAACCTGGCGCACCAACCACCTGAGACACGTCGGCCAGCCACTTGGCATGGTCAGGGTCAACGATGACGGGTGCAGTGGGGCCGACCGGATTGCCAAAGATCCAGTTGATACCAATGCGCATCAGGCTGATGCCAATCACCGCGATGATGGTGCCGGTGACCACGGGCGGAAAGAATCGCAGCATGCGGCTGACCACTGGTGCGATGGCGATAGAGATTACCCCGGCGCCGATGATGGATCCAAAAATGAGTTGGGCGCCCAGGGGCCCTGGGTTGGCGTTGGCCATGGCCACCATCGGTGCCACCGATGCAAAGGTCACACCCATCATGACTGGCAACTTGATGCCAAACCACTGTGTGGCACCGAGGGCTTGGATCAGCGTGACCAGGCCGCAGCAAAACAGGTCAGCCGATATCAAATAGGCCACGTCTTCCGGACTGAGTTTGAGCGCACGTCCAACGATCAGCGGCACTGCAATCGCGCCGGCGTACATCACCAGCACATGCTGCAGGCCAAGCGCAGCCACCTTGCCAGCGGGCAGGTGTTGGTCAACGGGGTGGACAGATGTGGTCATGGGCTGTGTCCTTAGACTGCGTGAGGATGTGACTTACTGCAGCAAGTCGAGCAAACTGCGTGCCATCACTTTGGTGGCGCGGCGCAGGTCGGCCAAGTCCAGGTGTTCGTCCGCTCGCTTGGCGTTGGACTCCCGCACCGTGCGCGGGCCGGCACCGTAGATCACGCCAGGGATGCCGCGCTCGACAAACAGGCGCACGTCGGTATACAGCGGTGTACCCAGGGCTGGAATTTCCTCGCCAAAAACCGCCTTGCCATGTGTCTGGATGGTGTCCACCAAGGGCTGGTTGCCGGGCAAGGGCTTCATGCTGTGGGCCAGCAGCATGCGCCGCACATCGACGGTGATGCCGGGCAAAGTGGCAGCGGTCTGAGTAATGAGTTCACGCAGCCGTGCTTCAACCTGTGCCCCATCTTCTTCCGGGATCATGCGGCGATCAAGTTTGAAAATCACTTTGCCTGGGATCACATTGGTGTTGGTGCCACCGTTGATCAGGCCGACATTCAGGTACGGATGGGTGATGCCCCTGACTTGCGAAGTGATGGATTTGTAGAGGGTGTTCTGGGCGTAAAGGGCGTTCAGAATGGTCACGGCTGCTTGTAATGCATCCACACCGGATTCAGGAATCGCCGCATGCGCCATCATGCCGTGCACCGTGACTTCCAATTGCAGGCAGCCGTTATGCGCGGTGATGACTTGGTAGCTGAAGCCCGCAGCAATCATCAGATCTGGCCTGGTCAAGTTGTGGGCCAGCATCCAGCCTGGGCCGACCTCGCCACCAAACTCTTCGTCGTAGGTGAGCAGCAGGTCGATCTGGCCCTTGGCCGGTTTGGCCACTGCCTCCAGCGCCCGGATGGCAAAGGCGTAGGTGGAGAAGTCGCACTTGCTGACCGCACTGGCACGGCCATAAATTTTGCCGTCCTTGATCTCGCCACCATAGGGGTCATACGTCCAGCCCTCGCCAGGTGGCACCACGTCGCCATGGGCGTTCAGGGCAATGGTTTTACCGCCTGCACCATAGGTGCGGCGCACGATCAGGTTGGTGATGCTTTGCAGTCCGGCAGCCTGAACTTCGTTTTGTGGAACCGGATGTTTGTCGGCGGGCAGACCCATGGCGTTGAACAGTTCAGCCGCGCGGTCGGCATGCGGCGCGTTGTTGCCCGGTGGGGTGTCGGTGGGGACACGTATGAGTTCTTGCAGAAAGCGCACCTGCTCGTCAAAGTGGGCGTCGATCCAGGCGTCGAGTTGGTCGTAGGGTTTCATGGTGTGGCTCGTGGGTGGGTTCAGTGTTGGATGGTAAGCGTTCAGTGTTTAACGTTCGACGTTTGAAGTTCAGTTCTTAGTGTCAGTTTTGGTGCTCGTGCGTGTCCAGATGGGCAGGCACTTGTGGACGTTCGCTGCGCAACAGTCGGTGGGGTTGTCCGCCTCATACTGGGGTACCAGAAATCGGCGGACACCCCCACCGGCCATTGCGCCAGAATCGTTGATCGTTCGCTTGTTTTGGCTTGCTTGGCTATGGCAACCAGCGGGGTGAACCGTGTGGGCGACTGACGATTTCTGGTGCCCCAGTATGAGGAAGTTGCCCACACGGTCCGCCACGCGGGTACAACTGTGAACGCTGAAGCAAGGGAACAGCATCCGTGCTTACCCATATGTGGCCAGGAGTCTGGGCGGCATAGCGATCTGCTCCGTGTCCCCCGCCCTCCAGCCTTCACCTGCGGGCTCCTCCTTGACCTGCGCAGAACGCTCTGCCGCCCAGGCTCCTAGTTGGCCAACAGCGCCGAACCAGACTTTCAAGCCAACTGCTCCAGCAAATGCGAAAACGCCTCCACCGCCAGTTGCATGTCGTCGCTGGTGGTGGACTCCAGCGGGTTGTGGCTGATTCCGGCGTTTTGGCCGCGCACAAACAGCATGGCTTGCGGCATCACTTCATGCAGTTTCATGGCGTCATGCCCGGCGCCGCTAGGCATGCGGTGCACCGGTAGGCCTAAGTGCGTCACAGCGGCTTCCCAGCGGGCTTGCAAATCGGGCGCGCTGGGTGCTGCACTGGCGCGCATGGATTCGGTGAGGGAGTGGCTCACCTTTCGGCGGGCGCAGATCTCTGCCAGGGTGGCCAGCAGATCGGACTCTGCCGCATCACGTTGGGCGTTTGAAGGGGCGCGTAAGTCAATGGAAAACTGGCAACGTCCGGGCACCACATTGACGGAGCCATTGGGCACGGTGAGTTGACCGACCGTTGCTACCGTGTCGCCGTCCTTGCCAGCGCGCTGCTCGGCAGCGAGCATGAACTCGGCGACGGCACAGGCGGCATCCGCGCGCTGGTCCATGGGCGTGGTGCCGGCGTGGCAGGCGGTGCCGATGACTTCGCCGGTGTAACGCACGCTGGCGTTGATTGAGGTCACGACGCCCAGCGGCAAGTTCAACGCGTTGAGGACCGGGCCCTGCTCGATATGCACTTCGACAAAACCCAAATACTGGGCCGGATCGCGCTTTAGAAGAGGGATGTCGCCAGGTTTCAGACCAGCGTGCTGCATGGCCGCTTGCATGCTCACCCCATCGGCATCCAACTGGGTCAGCCATTCCGGTTTGAAGTCACCGGTTAACGCGCCCGACCCCAAAAACGTGGCTTTGAAACGTTGACCTTCTTCTTCGGCAAAGGCCACCACCTCGACGGCAAAAGGCAGGCGGCGCCCGGCACGGTGCAGCTCGCGCACGCTGGCCAGGGGCACAAAAATGCCCAAGCGGCCGTCGTATTTGCCGCCGCTGCGCACGGTGTCGTAGTGGCTGCCGGTCAATAGTGTTTTTGAAAAAATTGGCCTGTAACCCTTGTCTTTGTTGCTTGACCAGCTATCATTTTCATAACGACCAACCACATTGCCCACCGCATCGAGTTCAGCCGAATCAAAGCCGCAGGCCAGCATGTCGGACCGAATCCGTTGTGCGCAAGCACGGTGCGCATCGGTCAGATAGGTCACCGTCAGGTGAGCTGGTGACTCCGAGTATTGGCTCAAACTCTCCTGCCAGTCCCACACATCGTTGCCTAAAGTGGGCGTGACACCAAACTTGTCGTTCAGACGAATTTCGGCAATGCGGTGGATATTGCGCAGGCACTCCTGCAACTCGAAATCTGGGTGGCCGTGCAGGCGGCGCCGGAAGGTGGCAATGATTTCGGTGCGGATTAAGCCCACTCCGCGCGGCCCTCGCACCGCAAGAATGAAAGGCCAGCCAAATTTGGCGTTGTAACTGGCGTTGAGTTCTTGCAGCAAGGCAAATTCTTCGGCGCTGCAAGCCGTCAACCCCGCCTTGTTTTGCTCGTTGGTGGATTCGGCGGTGAGGCTCTGGCTGACCATGGCTTTACCAGCCAGCTCCGGGTGGGCACGGATCAGGTCGAGTTGGGCATCGCGTCCGGCGTTTTTTAACACCTCGGTCAACAGGTATTTGAGGTGGGAGATGGATTTGAAGGGGCGTTGCTTCAGGGTGGACTCTGCGATCCAGGGGCTGTGCTCGTATAGACCCTCCAGCAGTTGCAAGGCTTCTTGCGGTGTGGCGGTGTTGAGGTGTTGCAGGGTGAGGGGAGGGGCAAAGACCATCACTGAATTCTTTCTGCCAAACATTATTTCAAGCAAACCTCAGGCCAACTCAGCCTGCGCATGCGGGTGCACCTTGCGCCAATGCCGGGCAATGTCAATGCGCCGTGCCACCCACACCCCTTCAAACTGGGCGATGTGGTCCAGAAACCGCTGCAGCGCGGTGATGCGCCCGGGCCGGCCGAGAAGTCGGCAGTGCATGCCCACGCTCATCATCTTGGGTGCATTTAACCCGGCTGGGTCGCCTTCGGCATACAGCGCGTCGAAGGTGTCTTTGAGGTATTGAAAAAACGGGTCGGCATGGCTGTAGCCCTGCGGCAAAGCAAAGCGCATGTCGTTGCAGTCAAGGGTGTAGGGCACGATGAGTTGCGGCACCACGCTGCAGTCGGTTTTTTTGACGTCCATCCAGAACGGCAGGTCGTCGCCGTAGTAGT
>DFWT01000161.1:0-11664 GCA_002381045.1 Rhodoferax sp. UBA4127 | reverse complement strand
CCGTATTCGTAGATGCCTTCCATGCTGATGTGGCGCGCCGGGTAGCTGGCGGGGCTGGCCATCTCAGACAAAAATTGCTCAGAACCAGCGTCGCCATGTAGTACACAGTTCTCGCCACCCTCTTCGTAATTCAGGACAAACTGCACGGCAATGCGCGCCTGGTTTGGCCACTGCGCGTGGGGTGGCTTGGGTCCGTAGCCTTTGAGGTCGCGCGGGTAGGGCAGGGTGCTGTCGTAATGGCTCATGGGGGTGCGTGCAGCGTTTCAGTCCAGTGCAGTAGAAGCAGGCTGGCATGATAGCTGCGTGATCCAGAATCCATACACTTGGCGTCTTTTTTGAGGAGCGCACCATGGGATTGAGTACACATGTGCTGGACACCATGCATGGCACGCCTGCCGCGGGCATGGCTGTAATGCTGTTGGCCACTGATGCCGCTGAACCGCGATGTCTCAAGCAATTTGTCTTGAATCAGGATGGCCGCAACCCGGATGGCTTGTTGCTGGACCAAACCAATTTGACGCGTGGTACCTACCGTTTGGTGTTTGATGTGGCCGGGTATTTCAAGGCGCGGGGTGTGGCGCTGCCCGAGCCCAACTTTCTAAACAAGGTCAGTCTGGACTTTGGTGTGGCCGACCCAGCACAGCATTACCATGTGCCGCTGCTGGTGAGCCCGTGGAGTTATTCGACGTATCGGGGATCGTGAGGGCCAGCCCGTTGAGGACAGAACTGGCTCGTTTCGCGTAGCTGAGGTCTGTCCCGCAATGTTTCAAAGTTGCCCTTCTGTCAAAGTATCCAATTGAAACAGACCGCTTTTATGCCACAGCCAGGTGTCGGTGTAAGTGACTCGGCCCATGCGCACTGGGGCAGGGTAAGGCGCAGCTTGGCGCACGGTGCGTTCAATTTCGGCCATTACCTCAGGCGCATGGCTGGGTGCGCGCATCCAGCTGGTGCGCGTCACTTGGCCCATACCATCCACTTCGACTTGCAGCACACCCACCGCATACAGCAGTGGAGGCATCTTGCCTTTGTAGATGCGTTTGGTGTTTTTGGCATACAGGTGGCTGGCCGCATCTTTGCGGTAGTCTTTGGGCGTTGTCGCCTTGGATGCTGACTCGGGTATCGGCTGAGCCGGCGGCAGGACCACCACAGGGGGCGGCGGCGGTGCAGGTTTTACGGCGGGCGGGGGGGGTGGAGGCGGCGGTGGTGGGGGCGGTGACGCACATCCAGCAAGCAGAACAGCAATGCTGGCAGCAAGTCCAGCGCCGAATCCAAGCAGGCGCAATGGCAGGGCAGAAAGATGAGTCATTTTGTGAATCTAAAGTTTGGCGCTAAGTCAAGTGACGTAATGTGCCTGAAAAAGGCAAATCTTCAAACCCAGGTTCTTTTGAAAAGGGTAAGCGTTTGTGACCTCTGAGGAAGTTTTTCTGGCCCAACTGCGTCTTCAGGACGCGATATGGGTCACCGTAAAAAGCCACCGCGGTTCGGTGCCGCGTGAGGCGGGCGCCTGGATGGCAGTGTTTGCGCAGGAACAGGCGGGCACCATTGGCGGCGGGCATCTGGAATGGCAGGCACTGCGTGAAGCACGCCATCGTTTGGCCGGGCGATCGGGCGAGCCGGCGCTCCGTTTTGCACTGGGGCCGTCTTTGGGGCAGTGTTGCGGTGGCGAGGTCGTGCTTGGTTTTGAAACTGTCAGTGCGGCGGATGTTTCGCGACTGCAAGCCTTTTTTTTTCAGGCGCGGCTGCGGCTGCCGCCTGTTGCCCTGTTTGGCGGTGGCCATGTCGGGCGGGCGTTGGCGCACATCGTGGCCAGTTTGCCAGTGCAACTGCGGTGGGTTGACAGCCGCGACGAGATTTTTCCGAGCCCATTGCCTGTGCATGTGCAAGCCGAATACTCGGATCCGGTGCAAGCCGCAGTGGCTGACTTGGCACCAGGCTCGCTGGTGGTCATCATGAGTTTCAGCCACGCCGAGGACCTGGAGGTGGTGGCAGCTTGCCTGACGCGGCGACGGGTGCGAGCTGACCTGCCCTTTATTGGCTTGATTGGCAGTAAATCCAAATGGGCAACGTTTCGCCACCGCTTGGAAGCCCGCGGCTTTACTGCGCAGGAACTGGCCCAAGTGACCTGCCCGATAGGTGTGCCAGGCATCTCTGGCAAGGCGCCGGAAGTGATTGCGGTCGCCGTGGCGGCACAACTCTTGCAAGCGGTATCGTTGGGGTTTGTGATCGGGCAACTACCTGAAGGACGAGATTGATGGAAAGTTATGTACTCGACTGGCTGAACCTGCTGTTGCGCTGGACCCATGTGATTACCGCCATCGCTTGGATCGGTTCCTCGTTTTACTTCGTGTTTTTAGACAGCAGCTTGACCCCGCCTGAAGATGAAGACCTCAAGAAGCAAGGCGTCAGCGGTGAACTGTGGGCGGTGCACGGTGGCGGGTTCTACCACCCGGTAAAGTTTGCGGTTAAGCCACCGCAACTGCCCAAACACCTGCACTGGTTTTACTGGGAAAGCTACACGACCTGGCTGACCGGGTTTGCGCTGTTCACCGTGTCTTACCTGTGGAGCGCCGGCACCTACCTGATCGACAAGTCCAAGATGGATTGGGCTCCGTGGCAGGCCATTACCGTGGCGATTCTGTTTCTGGTGGCGTTTTGGGTCTTGTACGACCTGATCTGCCGCCTGTTTGGCCAGCGCAAAAACGGCGACGCCATTGTGGGTGCGCTGGTGCTGGTGCTGGTGTGTGTGGGCAGCTGGCTGGCCTGCCATTGGTTCGCCGGGCGTGCCGCGTTCTTGCTGATGGGTGCGATGCTGGCCACCACCATGAGTGCCAACGTGGCGCATTGGATCATTCCCGGCCAACGCAAGGTCGTGGCTGCCATCAAGGCCGGTGAACCGGTAGACCCGATCCATGGCAAGCGTGGCAAACAGCGCAGCGTGCACAACACCTACTTCACCCTGCCGGTGCTGTTTGCCATGCTGAGTGGGCATTACAGCTTTACCTATACCCACCCACAAAACTGGCTGGTGCTGATTGGGATGATGTTCGCTGGGGCGTCGATTCGCCAGTTTTTTGTCATGCGCCACGGCTTCAAGCTGGGACGAAATGGCAACCCGCTGCCTTATGCGCTGGTGGGCATCGCAGTCATTGGCGTCATGATGGTCTGGCTGGCACCCAAACCTGAGCCAGCCTCAGTTGCTTCAAGTCCAATAGCTATAGACGCAGGTAATACGGGGGCTGGAGGTCAAATTGGTTACGCAACCCTGCAACCCATCCTGGCCCAGCGCTGCTACATGTGCCATGGCCCGCAGGTGCAGATGAAGAATGTGCGCCTGGACTCAGCAGACAACGTCAAACTGCACGCACAAAACATGTACCAACAGGTGGTGGTGACCAAAATCATGCCGATGAACAACACCACCGGTATTTCTGAAGCCGAGCGCATGATTTTCAAACAGTGGTTTGAGACCGGGGCAAAGACCGACTAAGGTCTTGGTATCTGCCACGGAACGACGCAGGGCCAACTCTTGCGCTGTTTAGGCCGTTTGATCCAGCAAGCTGCCAGCCAGTTTGTCTTGTGTTTTGAACACCGCCAGATTGGCAATAAATGCATGTTTGGCTTGCAACTGTGACACCACGTCGGTGACCAGATCCCCACCTGGGGCAGCGGTGCTGTTGACTTCGGCCACCACACCGCCCTGGGGTTGCGCGCTCAAGTTAACCTGCTGACGCTTGTAGTTGGGCGTATTGGCGTTGGCCACGTTGTGCGCTGCCACTCCCATTTGGGTTTGCGCTGCTGACATGCCCGACAGAGAGATCGAAGTCAGAGAAGCCATGATGTACCTCGACGGTTTAGACTGACAGTAGTTTACGCGCTTGCTGCTATGGACAAATACGACTCCGGGTGTCATTGCTGGGCTGGGTTTATGAGGGCATCTTGGGCCAGATGTTTTCCTGTTTGACATCATTGTGGAAAACCCTGTAATTTGTGCCCAAGATGACAACCGAGAATCGGTTGCCACAGGTTTTAATATCACAGGCACCAACAAGGCTACACATCGATCTAACGGGTCGATGTGCCGCGTCCAATCACCACAGTTCCTGGAGAAGATGACTATGCGAAGGTCAGGATGGGTTCCATTGGTTGCCCTGGTACTTGGCGGGTGCGTTCTTCCGGCCCCCCATGGCCCCTACTACCTGCCCATCTACCCGGATATGGATGAATCCAGGCCGGGCAGCGGGTGGCTGCCTTCCTCTGGAAAAGCCGGTGGGTCGTTAAACCGTTTGCGCATCGGATTGGGTATGCCCTGTCATATGGAAATCAGTGCGCTGTCGGATACCTCGAATTTCCTGCTCTCTTGGCGATTCGAGCGGCGCATCACCCCAAACCGCGAATGCGTCTATGAGGTCGGGCCTCAACCCTTGGTGCTTGAAGATATCGATACAGGACGTCAATACGCTGTCACATCGGTTCGCAGGATTTTTGTCTCTGTGACAAAGCCGGAGCTAATTCTCTCGCACGACCTGTCGCCTGAAATTCCCGCCATGAGGGATCTGGCCGCCCATCAGCGCACTTACACCGTGTCATTGCCCCTGAGGCACGAGTTCAAGGGAAAGCTTCCTGAGCTGGTCACCGTCCAACTCCCTGAAATCAAGGTNNACCAACACGGATGCGATCAGGGATTTCGGCATGCGGGCAGACTCCTTTTCGACCAGAGGATCGTTTGCCAGCTTTAACCCTGGCGTCTCGCTTTGGTACGGGAAGAAAGGCTTAGTTCGGATCGCCACCAGCTTCAGCGGGCGCGACGATCCGTCGCCGCCGTTCTGGGTGAATCCCTTCATATGGGGTGAAATACACATCCAGGTGCTGTCGGACAGTCGTATCAGATTGCTCAATCCCCACGTGCAATGGAATCAGGGACCTGGAGCTGACGATAGGGCCATGATTCAAATTGACCCATCGCGCTGGCAGTTGACGATGTACGCAACGACACCGAACGACGCCTTGCAATTTAAGGGTGGGCCACACGACACACACTTTATTGCAACGCTACCCGCCGTACAACCGAGGCATGTGCGCGCCATCCTGCCAGCGTTGTCAGATGCCAGCCACGCCTGGCCTATCCGGCCGATCCACTTTGAATATCGTGACGGTGGAATGGGGGTCTCGGTCTGGCCCTGAGCGAACGCTTAAAAACCAGCGCTTTTTTCGCCGCCCGGCGATACCCGTGCAAACCCTAGACCTCCCCGCCTGAGGTTGCGCTCACGCAGGCAATTTGTCCGCCTCAGAGGTGAACGCATCGGCATAAAACTCGTCTATGGGCAGCCCGGCGCGCACATAGTCGCGCTGGGCCGACTCCACCACAATCGGCGCGCCGCAGGCATAGACCTGATGGCCGCTCAGGTCGGGCACATCTTGCAGCACCGCCTGGTGCACAAACCCCGTGCGACCAGTCCAGCTGTCTTCAGGCAAGGCATCTGATACCACCGGCACATAGCGAAGGTTAGGCATTTCGGTGAGCTTGGTTTTCACCCAGTCGTCCATGTACAAGTCATGCGGCCGCCGACCTCCCCAATACAGAGTGGCTGGACGGGGGATGCCTTTAAATTGCATCTCTTCGATCAGCGCCTTGATCGGCGCAAAACCGGTCCCTGAGGCCAGTAGCACCATCGGCTTGTTTTCTGCTTCTCGCAAGTAAAAACTGCCGTACGGGCCTTCAATGCGAAGGATGTCACGCTCTTTCATGCTGCCAAACACCTGGTCGGTGAATTTGCCCCCCGGCATGTGGCGGATGTGCAGTTCCAGCCCCTGCGCAATCAGATGCGGCGCGCTGGCCATGGAGTAGCTGCGGCGCAGGCCATCACGCAACAAAAACTCAATGTACTGGCCCGCGTGATAGGCAAACAACTCGTTGGCAGGCATTTGCAGTAACAGGCGCATCACGTCAGGCGACTTCTTTTCCATCAGCGTGATCCGAGTCGGCATTTTCTTGATCGGCAGGGCGCCTTCGGCGGTGACTTGGCGTGACTCCAGCACCAAATCGCTGGTGGCCGTGGCACAGCAGGGCAGCACAAAGCCTTGCACTTCTTCCTCGTCGCTGAGCGCCTTGCTCTGGTGCGGGCCGTGGGTCACGCTGCCGCTGACCATCTTGCATTTGCATGAGCCGCAAGCGCCGTCCTTGCAGCCGTAAGGCAGGTTGATGCCCTGCGCAATGCCCGCGGCCAGCAAGGTTTCGGTGGGACTGACCGTGAAGCTGCGCCCACTGGGCTCAATCTGAATCTGGAATTGGGAGGCTGCGGCGGCGGGGCTGCTCATGTTGTCGTTATCCTTGGCGTTTTGTGTTTTTTGTGAGTACCGATTTTGCCTGCATCCACAAGCCCCTACCCGCTTCTCTATGCCACCCGCCCGGGCGCTTTGCCCGCCCGCTTTCGGCGTGAGCGGGTGCTGATTGTGGGTTGTGGCGATGTGGGTGTGCGAGTGGCGCGCGAACTGGCGCCGCGCGTTCGGCTGCTGGCCTTGACTTCCAGCCCCGAGCGGGTGCCGGAACTGCGCGCCCTAGGGATGACCCCTTTGCTGGGCGACATGGACCAACCGGCGAGCCTCAAGCGCCTCAGCGGGCTAGCCAGTCGGGTAGTGCATTTGGCACCGCCGCCGGGCTTGGGCAGGCATGACCCGCGCACCCAAGCCCTGCTGGCTGTGCTACGCCGACGATCTACTGTGCAGTCGTTTGTCTACGGCTCCACCAGCGGCGTGTATGGAGATTGTCAGGGCGATTTTGTTACAGAATCAAGAGCGCCTAAACCAGAAACGGTAAGGGCTCAAAGGCGAATTGATGCAGAAGACCGGGTTCGACACTTTGGCCGGGCCACCGGAACCCGCGTCACTGTGTTGCGCATTCCGGGCATTTACGCGCCCGACAGATTGGGTGGCACGCCGCGTGAGCGGCTGCTCAAAGGCACGCCAGTGTTGCAGCAGGCCGATGATGTGTTCACCAACCATATTCATGCCGATGATCTGGCGCGGGCCTGTGTGGCCGCAATGTGGCGCGGGCGGGCCGGGCGCATCTACAACGTCAATGATGACTCGCAACTGAAGATGGGTGACTACTTTGACCTGGCAGCTGACCTCTACGGTTTGCCCAAACCGCCCCGCTTGCCGCGTGCGCAGGCGCAAGAGCAGTTGCCATTGATGCAGCTGAGCTTCATGGGCGAATCACGGCGCATGGACAACACGCGAATGAAATCGGAATTGAGGCTGCGTTTGCGGTATCCGTCCGTGCTTGACGGCCTGGCTGCAATACCGCGTCAGGGTAGGGATGCCTGATGAAAGATTGGCCTGATCGTTGGTGAAGACGATGAGACCAATAGCTGTCGCCTTTACAAATCCTTGTCAAAGTTGGTGTCGGCCAAACCGTTGTCAACGATGGTGTCAAGCCAGAGCGGCTCCAGTTTGTCTGTACTTTTTGGTTTCGGGGCTGGCGCCGATGGATTGGCTTTGTTGTAAGGCACCACAGATTCAAACTCGGCCCAGATCGAATCGCTGTTTTTCTCGATCACTTCCGGCGCCGGAAGCGGTCGCGGGAACCGCCTGCGCTCCACAAAGCCGAGTGACTCGCCGCCCGCCGCTGTTCCACCGGCTTTAGTGCCTGCAGGGGCCTTGCCGGTGATTATTATTCGATTGAACGACTCGCCGTGATTTGCCATACTGCAGAAATTAAATGAAGTGCGGGAGTTTTCCGTGCTTCCCAGTTGTCAGCTGGTAACTTGATGCACCTGCCCTTGTCGCTGATACATCGCTGAATGCATCTTACCGGGTGTGCCGATATGCGGCAATAAAAAAACCCGCCAAGCTGGTTAAGCGTGCGGGTTTTGCAGTGCTTTGATGTGGCCTGATCAGATCAGATCAAATGGTGCCGGGGCCGCACCCGCAGTCCGGCCGCTAACCCGCATGAAGCCTTGAGTTTGTCTTGACGGTGGCAGAAAATGCCCCCAGATATGCCCCCAAACAATCGAGGATACCCCCATCATGGCACTGACCGATGCAGAACTACGCAACCTGACCGAACCCGGCAAGCACTTTGACGGTGCTGGGCTTTATTTGGAACTGACGGCGACGGGTGGGCGGTAGNNGACGGCGGCGGGCGGACGGTACTGGCGCATGAAATACCGCTTTGGCGGCAAAGAAAAGCGGCTGGCGTTTGGCGTCTATCCTTGCGTGAGCCTGAAGGCCGCACGCGACAAGGCAGCCGAGGCCCGCAAGGTATTGCAGGCAGGCGGTGACCCCGGCCTGCTGCGCAAGGCTGAAAAGGCCCGGGCCGCGCATGAGTCCGTCAACACCCTTGAAGCCGTTGCAAGCGATTGGATGAAGCACCAGGCCGCCCGCTGGGACGTAGAAACTGCCGGGCGCATCCGTGCATCCCTTGAAAACGACATTTTCAAAAAGCTGGGTTCCCGCCCGCTGGCATCGATCAAGCCCGGCGAAGTCATGGCGGCCGTCAAAGCCATAGAAAAACGCGGTGCCAGCGACCAGGCGGGCAGGGTGTTGCAAAGGGTAAAAGCGGTTTACCGGTGGGCAGTGATCCATGAGCGCATCGACGCGAACCAGATGCTTGATCTGGTGCCGTCTGAAATACTCCAACCCCGGCAAGTGCAACATCGTGCGGCCATGTCAGACAAAGAACTGCCGAAATTCCTGCCCAAGTTGACCGCCTATGACGGCGATCCCAGTACGGCACACGCCCTGCGGCTGCTGATCCTGAGCGCTACCAGGCCCGGCGAAACGCGCGGCGCACGCTGGGCAGAATTCGACCTTGACGCGGCGGTGTGGACCATCCCGGCCGAGCGAATGAAGATGCGCAACGAACATCTGGTCCCACTGTCAAGCCAAGCCGTTGACGTGCTGCGCACCATGCAAGCCCTGAGCGGCGGCCGTGAACTGGTGTTCCCCAGCCCGAGCTACCCATCCAAGCCCCTGAGTGAAAACACCTTCAATTCGGCACTGGCACGCATGGGCTACAAAAACACGGCAACGGCACATGGTTTCCGGGCGCTGTTTTCCACAGTTGCCAATGAATGCGGCTGGAATCCTGACGTGATCGAGCGCCAGCTCGCTCACAAGGAGGCCAACGAAGTCCGGGCCGCCTACCACCGAAGCGCCTACATGGAGGAACGGGTAAGGCTGATGCAATGGTGGGCTGACTACTTGGATGCCCGCTTATCTGGCAAGGTATTGAAGATGCCCCAGCGGGCCGCCTGATAGCCACGCGCGGTACGTTTTTTGCCACGCAACCCGGCTGCTACCGGCCGAAGTCGTTGGGGCAGTGGGGACAAACGGAAGAAACCCAGCATCCATGCGGGTTAGAGGCTGGTTTGGGACTGGGGGCAGTCAGGGGGCGTTGTGGAGGCAAAGTGGGGGCAGTTCTAAAGGATGAAGTTGATTTATTCACTCATTCATTCTTGTTCATCCTTTGCACCAATTCCCTGCCCGTATTGCGGGCCACCGGCACCTTGTCGGGTTGGCCATCGACAACATGGCTTTCAACACACCAGACATTGATGCGTCAAGCGAAGCGCGTCGCGGCGACATTACCAGGGTCTCGGGGCAACGCCNNGCACAGTGAGTTTCTGTCACTCTCGTGCTGCTGGTGAATTGATTCGCCTGTCGGGACACCTGTCGTTGCGTTTTGGTTCGACTGTCGATACGGCTGTCGATTCGCCTGTCGTTGCAGGCTCCTGGAAATTGATTCGACTGTCAGTGCGTCTGTCGTGCATGGTTGTGTCGCCTGTCGAGTCACCTGTCGTGGCCATTCACGCAGTTGGGAGGGTCAGATGCGAATAATCACATGCCTAAGGCTGGGTACTTCCACGCTGCTGGTGAATTGATTCGCCTGTCAGCACGCCTGTCGTTGCGTTTTGGTTCGCCTGTCGATTTGCCTGTCGTTGCAGGTTGCTGGAAATTGATTCGACTGTCAACACGCCTGTCGTGCAACGTGTTGCGTGCTGGCAAGGCGTCGTGGTGTGCCCCAGAAGTAAATACGTAGCAACTCACTAGAATGCACGGCAGGGAGATACCGTGACGCCCGAGCAAAACGCCAGAGTCAACATCGACGCACTGCTAGTTGCAGCCGGTTGGCACGTCTGCAATGTGGTCAACGCCCACATCCACGCCAGCACCGGCGTGGCCATCCGCGAATTCCCACTCAACCCTGGCTTTGGATTTGCCGACTACCTGCTCTATGTGAACGGCAAGGCCTGCGGCGTGATCGAAGCCAAGAAGCAAGGCGCCACCTTGACCGGCGTTGAGCTGCAAAGCGGCCGCTATGCCCAAGGCCTGCCCACCAGCCTGCCCGCCTGGCGCCGCCCGCTGCCGTTTGTGTGGGAGTCCACTGGCATCGAGACCCACTTCACCAACGGCCTGGACCCCGAGCCCCGCGCCCGAGCCGTGTTCGCCTTCTTTCGCCCGGAGCTGCTGGTGCAGTGGCTGGCCTACCTGCCAAGTTCTTCCAGTTCGCCTGCAAACGGAACCACCGCACAAGAAGCCCCCGGCACCTTCCTCACCCGCATGCGATCCATGCCCCGGCTGGTCACCGAGTGGGGCAGCGGCGGCGCGCACTATGCCCTGTGGCCCGCCCAAATCAGCGCCATCACCAACCTGGAAAAAAGCCTCGCCGCCAACAAGCCCAAGGCCCTGATCCAGATGGCCACCGGCAGCGGCAAAACGTTTACCAGCATCTGCTTCATCTACCGCCTCATCAAGTTTGGCGGTGCGCGCCGGGTGCTGTTTTTGGTGGACCGGGGCAACCTGGCNNGGCGAGGAATACATCGTCCAGCACCTGCAGGGCAACCAGCTGGACACCAGCGCCCGCGTGGTCATCTGCACCATCCAGCGCATGTTCAGCATGCTCAAGGGGCGCGAGCTGGCTGAAGAAGCCGACGAAGAATCCACAGAGCGCATCGAAGGCCTGTTTAAAGACCCCGAACCCATTGGCTACAACCCGGCCATCCCCATCGAGAGCTTTGACATTGTGGTCACCGACGAGGCCCACCGCAGCATCTACAACCTGTGGCGCCAGGTGCTGGAGTACTTTGATGCGTATCTGATTGGCCTGACCGCCACGCCCAACAAGCAGACCTTTGGCTTCTTCAACCAAAACCTGGTCATGGAATACGGCCACGCCCAGGCCGTGGCTGATGGCGTGAACGTCAACTACGACGTCTACCGCATCAAAACTGAGGTCAGCGAGAGTGGCGCCAAGGTGGACAAAGGCTTCTGGCTGGAAACGCAAGACAAAGCCACCCGCCGCAAGATTGCCTGGCAACTCGACGACGACTTTGAATACCAGCCCGAGGAGCTGGACCGCGCCGTGCAAACGCCGGACCAGATTCGCACCGTGGTCCGCACCCTGCGGGATCGCTGGCAGGCCGACATGTTCCCCGCACGCACCGAGCTGCCCAAGACCCTAGTTTTTGCAAAAGACGACAACCACGCCGAAAAGATTGTCGAAATCCTGCGCGAAGAGTTTGGCCGCGGCAACGAGTTTGCGCAAAAGATCACCTACCGCAGCGCCCAGGGCGGCGGCACCAGCCCTCAGCAGCTCATCAAAGATTTCCGCACCGGCTATTACCCCCGCGTGGCGGTGACGGTGGACATGATCGCCACCGGCAC
>DFWT01000127.1:7955-8103 GCA_002381045.1 Rhodoferax sp. UBA4127 | reverse complement strand
GCCAGCAGGGCCTTGGCTTCCAACGCAAATTCCATCGGTAGTTCTTCGAGCACCGCCTGGCAAAAGCCACCAACGATGAGTGCCGTGGCGTCCTGCGGGGCAATGCCGCGCTGTTGGCAGTAGAAAAGCCGCTCCTCGGAGATGCGGG
>DFWT01000127.1:3158-7830 GCA_002381045.1 Rhodoferax sp. UBA4127 | reverse complement strand
GCAATGTGCGCGCGCTGGCCCGCGCACAGGCCGCGCTTGGTGACAAAGTTGTAGATGCCGCCACGCCCCTGCGCGTCGCCGGGGTACCAGTTTTGTACGGTCGAGTATTTGATTTGCGCGTCGTCGTGTGCCACCAGTTCCACCACGGCCGCGTGCAGTTGGTTCTCGTCGCGCTGCGGCGCAGTGCAGCCCTCCAGGTAGCTCACGTGGCTGCCTTCCTCGGCAATGATGAGCGTGCGTTCGAACTGCCCGGTGTTGCGGGCGTTGATCCGAAAGTACGACGAAAGCTCCATCGGGCAGCGCNNACCACGCTGCCCAGGTAGCGTTCAATCAGTTCCGGATGGTGCTCCACCGCGTGCGAGAACGAGCTGAAGACCACGCCCACTTTGGCCAGTTGCTCACGGAAGGTGGTACCCACCGACACGGAGTCAAACACCGCATCCACCGCCACACCAGCCAGCCGAGCGCGTTCGTGCAGCGGCACGCCCAGCTTTTCATAAGTTTCCAGCAACTTGGGGTCCACCTCGGCCAGGCTCTTGGGCGCGTTCTTCAGCGACTTGGGTGCCGAGTAGTAGCACAAGGCCTGAAAGTCGATCGGGTTGATGCGCAATGAGGTCCACTGGGGCGGCTCCAGCGTCTGCCACAAGGCCAAAGCTTTCAGACGCCACTGCAGTAAAAAATCGGGCTCGCGTTTCTTGCGCGAGATGGCGCGAACAGTCCTCTCGTCCAGACCTGGTGGTAAGGCATCCGATTCGATGTCGGTGACAAAACCATGGCGGTAGGGACCATCCAGAGCCTGGTTCAGGGCGGGTGCTTGTTCGGTCGTTTGCATGGTCTGCCTTTNNTATTTCGATGCGCTGAATGCATCGCATATGCACTTCAGCTATTCATCTGTCTTTTCCATGTGGCCGCCGAACCCGGCGCGCATTGCTGACAACACCCGGTCGGAAAAACCGGCCTGCCCGCGTGATGCAAAACGCGCAAACAGCGCAGCGCTAAGAACATTTGAAGGGACACCTTCCTCAATGGCAGCCTGGACAGTCCATCGACCTTCGCCAGAATCCGAAACGTGTCCGCCGTAGTTGTCAAGTTCAGGATTTTTCTGGAGGGCTTCAGCGGTTAAGTCGAGCAACCATGAGCCGACTACGCTACCCCGCCGCCAGACCTCTGCGATCTCGGATAAGTTCATGTCAAATTGGTAGAACTCCGGGTGGTGTAGTGGTGTCGTCTCCGCATCTACGTTTTGCGTTCGCTTGCCCACATTGGCATTGCGCAGAATATTGAAGCCCTCTGCGTACGCCGCCATCAGGCCATATTCGATGCCGTTGTGGATCATCTTGACAAAATGACCGGCGCCATGCGCGCCGCAATGCAGGAACCCCTCTTCTGCGTCGCCAGGGTTATCATTCCTGCCAGGGGTACGCGCTGCCACCGCCATGCCAGGCGCAAGAGACGAAAAAATCGGCCGCAAGTGCGCAACGGTTTCAGCTTCACCTCCGATCATCAAACAATAGCCGCGATCAATGCCGGCTACGCCACCACTGGTGCCTACATCCAGATAGTGAATGCCTCTGGCCTTCAACTCGGCGGCTCGACGCATGTCATCGCGGTAATACGAATTGCCGCCATCGATGATGATGTCGTCAGGGGCAAGCAGTGGCACCAAGTCGTTCAACGCATGGTCTACCATGGCAGCCGGAATCATCAGCCAAATGGCGCGCGGTCTGGCCATTTGCGCGACCATTTCCTGCATCGACGCGGCACCAGTGGCACCGGCTTCCTGAAGACTGGTCACTGCTGCTGGCTTCGCGTCATAGACGACGCATTCATGTCCCTTGCGTATCAGGCGTTGTGCCATGCCGGAACCCATGCGGCCCAAACCAACTATTCCGATTTTCATTTCTATTCTCCTTTGTCGATGCCTGCTGAACTGTGGTGGGGCAACCCACCGGGCGTGTTAATGCCCATCACTTTCAATCGGGTCCTCTAAATGGCGTGGGATGCCTCCAGGCCCTGCAGACATTTGCCAGGCGACATGCGCCAGCCAGCCTAAAGCGAGTAGCGCTGCCACAGCAATCAACCAGGTCCCGAGACGGATCTGGTCATCAAGCAGGTAGGCGTTGCACAGTCGCAGCGGACTGTCGATGTACAGCTGCCCCACCACGGCGGTCATGGGAAGCATGTTGCCTAAAAAGAAGCCCTGCATCAGAAGGCCCGCGGCTTGCCAGGACAACCGCAGCGCAGCGCCCGCGAGCAGCAGAGCGACACATTTGGCCGCTTCGAGTGGTACCGACACCAGAACCAGATCGAGCACGCGCGGCACCATCAGCACTGCCAGCACCGTGCCTACGCCCACCAGACCACTGATCCCATAAGCGTTCCAGCGCGCCATGTGGGCGCTTGCTGCAGGCGGTAGCGCTACCGCCAGACAGGCCCCGGCCAGCATCCACAACGGAAACTGCAGCACCATGTGCCGCCACATACTGGCGGTGAGCCATTGGCGCAACGCAGGCAAAAGCAAAAGCCCCAACAGTGCAGCGCCCGCCCACACCTGTCGCCTAGGCGTGACGTACGCCGCCACGACGTCAACGGCCACGCGCATGGGCTGCCGGATCACAGAGACTCCCTTTGGGCTAAGTGGCGCGCAAAGTCGAGCGCCAGCTGCTGCTCCACCAAGTCAAACACCCGTACCAGACGGCCCCGTGTGTCCAACACTAGAAAGGCGGCATTGTGCTCATAGTCACCGCGCCCGTCGGGAACCACTACTACGCCCAGGCGCTGCAGCAGCCACTGCTGCTCTGACGCATTGGGCACGCGCACCCAGTTCCACACTACCGGGTCGGCCTGCAGGGTTCGCGCATAGGCCTGCAATACGGTGGAACTGTCGTGTGCGCCGTCGAAGCTGATGGACAACAAGCGCACACCGACGCGGGTACCCGCATCGCGGTCGGCCTCCAGGGCGGCTTGCAATTGCTGAAAGTTACTGCCCAGCGACAGGCATACCGTCTTGCATCGCGTGTAGAAGAAATCCACCAGAGTTACATCGCCGCCCTGCGCCAACAGCGCGGGCAGCGTTTGCGCAGCGATGCCGGGGCCTTCGACGGTCACGGGTGGCACCGGCACTGGTTGCTGCGCAACCTCAAGGCGGCGCGCGCCTTCGGCCGTCCAGATTTGGAAGTCATGTGTCAGCCAGCTGGCACTGGCGTAACCCATCAGCGCCAGCAAACTAACTAGCAGTGCTGTCCGTAACATAGCAGGCGAAACTTTCTTCTCTACTTTGTGAATCGACTCGTCAGTTGGATTTATCCGACAGTGCCTTCAGTGCAGCGCCTCCCTCAAACGGCTTGGTACGCGCGCTGCTGGCTTTGCGCTCTTGCTCAAACAATGTGGAGGGTAGCGAATTGGCCTTGTTCGACCAGTTGCTGCGGATGTAGCTTGCCACTGCCGCAAGTTCGGCGTCACCTAGTTGCTGGAAGGCGGGCATAGCGCCGTTGTACGTGGTGCCGGCCACGCTAATTTCGCCATTAATACCGTGCAGCAGGATGTTGGCTAAGGTGCGCGCGTCGCCCTGCACCCATTCAGAACCATCTAACGGAGGAAATACGCCTGGCAAGCCCTTACCCGTGGCCTGGTGACAGGCCACACACTGCCCGTTAAATACGGCTTTGCCGTCTACTGCCGCCCCGACGGCGACCGGCGCGGGCCCCGACAAGTCGGCCAAAGTACGACGGTCGCCCAGGCCCGCGCTACCAAACGGTTCGGAGATAAAGATATAGACCACGCCAAACAGCACCATGGCCAGCGTCACGACGACTGCTGCCAAGGGGACAGGACGGATTCGCTCTTCGGGATCGGCGTTTTCGCGCTCTTGCGCATGGTGGGTGGTGTCGGGTTTGGGGATCATGGTGGCCTCTTGCTGGGTTAGGGGACAGGCGTTGCGGCCGATGCGGACGATAAGGGGATTGCGGTAGCGGGCTGTGTTGCTGCGGTGGCCTGCTGCACGGTGGGTGGCAGCACCGGGTAGGTGTGGTTCATACCTTGCAGATACTTCACCAGGTCTAAGGCCTCAGGTCGTGCCACCACCACCTTGCTGGGCGGCGTCTGGCCCGGCGGCAGTTTGACGACCTCGTCGCCAGGCTCAGCGGCATCCTTCACTTCAAACATATACGGGTACGACGGCATGATCGAACCGGGTATGTAGGCGCGCGGCTGATACAAGTGGCCTAGATGCCAATCCTTGCTGGGCTGGCGCGCACCAATGTTGAACAAGTCGGGCCCGGTGCGCATGCTGCCCAGCAGGTGGGGTTTATCGTAGAAATAATCGCCAGGCACCGACGCTCGTCCCCAGCCACGCTCGGCATCGGGACCCAAGTTGCGGTCGCGGGGCTGCTGGCTATGGCAATACACGCAGCCATTGGAGATGTACACCTGCCGCCCACGCAGCTCGGCGCTGCTGTAAGGTTTGAGGCCCTCGGGTGGCGCGATGTCGCGCACCTGCAGATAGGGCAAAACTACCAACGCGGCCGTTGCGACGGCCAGTGCCACCATGGCACCAGCTGCGAGTTTGATTTCATTTTCCATGTGCGAGCTCCAAGGCCTTGGCGGGCCGTGTAAAAAGCGCCGCGCCTGTGCGTGTTGGGCCAAAGCGCAGCGCCATGGCCAGGAAGTGGCC
>DFWT01000127.1:165-3136 GCA_002381045.1 Rhodoferax sp. UBA4127 | reverse complement strand
CCAGAACTGCAGCGTGATCAGGCGCGGATACGGCCACTCCCAATGCAACACACGTGGCAGCATGAAATAGATGGCTCCAAACAGAACCATCGTGACAAATGCATAGGCCCCCAGGTGGGCGTGCGCTACGGTGAAATGCGTGAAGTGCGCCACCTGGTTCACGCTGCGCAGCGCCTCCAGCGAGCCCTGCAGCGACGACAGCATGTACATGAAGCCACCAAACATCATGAAACGCAGCGTGGGCGACTGCCGAGCCATGTGCATGCGCCCCCGCATTGTGCTGGCCATATTGATGGTGAAGGCTGCCACAGGAATGATCATCATCATGCTTTGGACGATTGACAGCGTGCTTAGCCAGCCCGGGATCGGCCCGCCAATCAGGTGGTGGCCGCCCACCTGGCCGTAGAAGAATGCCAGCGTCCAGAACCCGAGAATCGACAGGTTGTAAGAACGCACCGGCCGCCCGATGATCTTAGGCAAAAAGTAATAAATGGCACCCACGCTGACGGGTGTGAACCACAGACCCAGCACGTTGTGCCCGTACCACCAATTGGTGGTGGCCTGCTGCACGCCAGTGTGCACGCCCGGCAGCTTGCCGATGATGAACAGAAGCGCAATCCACAGTAGCGCCGCAACCATGTACCAGACGCTCACATACAGCGACTCGACCTTGCGGTTGACCAGCGTATACAGCACGGGGATGATGATGCAGACAAACCCGGCCACGATGAAGATGCCGATCTGCCACGGAATCTCCAGGTATTCCATGCCGTCTGTCCATCCCGAGCCAATGGCCCCAATCGCGCTGGCAATTCCGGTATTGATCAGCGCGCCGCCCAACATCACCCACATCGCGCCCACTAGGTTCGTACGCAGCAGGCGCGGTAGTACCCAGATGATTACACCCAGCGCCGCATTGGTGATCCAGCCATACAACACCGCCGTGAGGTGCACCGTGCGAATGCGCCCAAAGGTCTGCCAGGCCTCGCCCACCAGCCAGTCTGGCATGTGTAGCTTAAGAGACGCCGTCAGCCCCGCGAAGGATCCCAACACCAGCCAGAAACATGCAAACGCGATGAACATGAACACTGGGAATGCGCTGGAGTGATCGGACTCAATGCGGTTCCGTAGCTCGTCCGGGTCGGCCAAGTGCTCGCCTTCGCCAGGTCCGGACGCCACCCCTGGCAGGCACTCTTGGGCGTTGCCGGGTATCGCTGGGTCATCGACCTTGCCTAGCTCACCCGGTGCAAAAATGATCGATGCTGCAAGGGGGTTCTCCACCAGCAAGCCCTTGCGCATAGACCATATGAAGAAAAACAAACCCATGATCGAGAGCAAGAAGGCCCCCAATAAGCTCAATATTGCACTGTCCATCGGTGTGCTACCTTTCCTCTTGGGTGCGCAGACTGCGCACGGGTATATCGATCCCACTCAACATGCCACCCGAAAATTTTTGATCATGAAAAGTTTGTGGTGACCTAAGTTTCATTTTTTGAAGGGCGTAAATTCCGTGTCGGTAGGGCTGGCTAACTCGGTCTTGCAAAGTGCTGGTCATGGTGCAAGCTTTTTCAAATTGAAACTCTCGCCACAACCGCACGTACTGCCGACATTGGGGTTGTCGAATTGAAAAGCCTGCTTCATTCCCTCTGTCACAAAGTCGAGCTGCGCTCCGTCAATACTTGCCAGGCTTTTGGCATCGACCACCAGCTTGCTGCCCGCGTGGTCAAACACATGGTCGTCCGGATTGATGCTGTCGGTAATGGCGTATGTGTAGGTCAAGCCGGAGCAACCGACCGGTTTGACACCCACCCTCAAACCCAGACCACATGCATGCTTGGCAAGCTGGGAGGCAATTTGGCGAGCAGCCGCATTTGTCAAAGTAATGGCCATAGCACCTGCTTTCTTTTAAGATATATTTAACATGTATCTTAATAGATCAAGCCGATTTGTCAAACGCCATACCCACGGTTAGGTGATTACTTCTCTCAAAACTTATAGGCCGAGTCAGCCACTATCCTCCTGGATATAAGCGCATGGTGCTATGAAAAACGCAGCAATACAGTGGTGATCGACAACCCTTTTGTTATCGCGGGTAATTGGTTTCCGGGGCTGCATCAGGTTGATGCCGACTAAGAAATTCCTGCAAATCGGTGCGGGTAAGAGCTTTTTGACCCAAGATGGTTGAGTCAGGCTCATTCGCCAGGATTTAGTAGCTGAGTATTAGCGGCATCGATGAGCAGCGCGCTTGAGGCGCGGCTTAGTTGGTCCGTGGCGTCCATTGGGTGCGCATGCTGTGAGCTGGACTTCCAGGAAGATGCCGTTCGCCAACGGCAGCTGGTCCTCCGTTGCTGCATTTCCGCGACGAGCAACAGGTTAGGACGCTTTTTCGCTCGCAAATCTCTTTCTCCTTACGCCGCACTGCCGGTCTACGATCCGCTTCATACCTGACCTTCATTTCAGCTGCTTCGCAACAGTGAATTTTAATCAAAAAGGTCCCCTTGGCCAGGCTGCGTGGCGTTGCTCCAGAACACCGAGTCGGCATACCTTGCCGCCAAGGCCTCCAGGTCAATGCCCTGCTCATCGTCGCTGAATTCGAACGACCCAAACATGTTCACGTGCTGCCACGCCACTGGCGACATCCCTTGAATGAACGCTATGGCGTCCAGATCCCCGGCCGCCACCTTCTGTTCGTACACCTTGGACAACAGCGCCGTGTTGTAGTAAATGACCGCGTTGGCAATCAACCGGGCGCAATCGTTCCAGACCTGCTGCTCGGTTTCAGTCTGAACCTTGAACTTTCCACCATTGATGAATGACACCGCGCGGCGGAATCGGTGATAGGCCTCACCCCGGTTGAGTGCCTTTTGCACGCTCTGGCGCAGCTCTACATCGTCAATGAAGTCCAGGATGTAGATGGTGCGCAAAATGTTGTCCAACTCCCATAGGGCTTTTTTGGTGTTGTTTTGCCTGG
>DFWT01000127.1:0-142 GCA_002381045.1 Rhodoferax sp. UBA4127 | reverse complement strand
GTCTTCTTTTGCAATGTTTTGTAGCGGGGTGCAAAGCTGTAGCCGTAGGCAAACAGGCTCCAAAAATTGACCTGGTTGGTGCCGTGTGTATCGGTCGAGTGCCGCGTGGGCTTGATGTCAGACGTATTGTTGTACAGCAAAT
>DFWT01000209.1 GCA_002381045.1 Rhodoferax sp. UBA4127 | reverse complement strand
GCAAACCATTGGCAGCCAATCAATTGGTTCAAAAGAAATTAGCCGATATGCAAACAGAAATCACCCTGGGATTACAAGGCTGCTTGCGCTTAGGACGCATGAAGGATGAAGGAACGGCATCGGTCGAAATCACATCAATCATGAAACGCAATTCATGTGGCAAAGCATTGGACATTGCCCGCACAGCGCGCGACATGATGGGCGGCAACGGCATATCCGACGAGTTTGGTGTGGCACGCCATTTGGTGAACCTGGAAGTGGTCAACACCTATGAAGGCACACATGACATTCATGCGTTGATTCTGGGTCGTGCGCAGACGGGGATCCAGGCGTTTTGTTAATTCATTGGAGTCGGATTCCAATTGCTTTTGGCAGGAAACGGGTGAATGCAACGGTTTGTGGCGACAGCGGGTGGGGTATTGGGCCCCTCCTCAGACGCGTTTCGCTTTGCGACATCGGCGGGTTCCCAATACCCCTCCCGCTGCCTCCGCCAACCAATGAGCCCCTGACTTCAAAGGAACAGACATCATGACAAACAAGCCAGCAGCCCTCTCCCACCTCAAAGTCCTCGACCTCTCCAGAGTATTAGCCGGTCCGTGGTGCACCCAGATGTTGGCGGATCTGGGCGCGGATGTGATCAAGGTTGAGCGCCCGGGCGCGGGTGACGACACACGCCACTGGGGACCGCCGTTTTTGAAAAACGCCGACGGCATTGACACCACCGAGGCAACGTATTTCACCGCCTGCAACCGCAACAAACGCGCCATCACCCTGGATATGGCCAAGCCGCAAGGCCAAGCGCTGATCTGCCAGATGGCTGCCAGCAGCGACATCTTGGTGGAGAACTTCAAGGTCGGCGGCCTGCAGCAATATGGCTTGGACTACGAGAGCCTCAAAGCCATCAACCCGCGCCTGATCTACTGCTCGGTCACTGGATTTGGCCAAACCGGCCCTTACGCCGAGCGCGCCGGTTACGACCTGATGATTCAGGCCATGAGCGGCTTGATGAGCATCACCGGCCAGGCCGATGGCACACCCGGCGCTGGCCCCATGCGCATGGGTGTGGCCTTGATCGATGTGCTCACCGGCATCTACGCCTGCAGCGCGATCCTGGCTGCGGTTGAGTCGCGCCGCCAAACCGGCCAGGGCCAGCACATTGACATGGCTTTGCTGGACGTGGGCATGGCTGTGCTCGCCAACCAGGCGGCGGGCTTTTTGAATACCGGCAAAGTGCCGCAACGCCAAGGCAACACCCACCCCAGCCTGGCGCCCTACCAAACCTTTGAAACGGCTGACGGTCAGATGCTGCTGGCGGTGGGCAACGACGGCCAGTTCGCCCGTTTCTGCGAGGCGGCAGGCCAAGCCGGTTGGGCTTCTGACGAGCGCTTTCGCAGCAACACCCTGCGTGTGCAAAACCGAGAGGCCTTGATCCCGCTGATGCTCTCCGTGACGCGGACCCGCAGCACCGCGCAGTGGATCAGTCTCCTGGAAGACAAAGCCGTGCCTTGTGGCCCCATCAACGACATCGGTCAGGCTTTTGCCGACGTCCAGGTTCAAGCCCGGAGTTTGGTGATAAAACAGCCTGCAGCACCTTTAAATAATGGGGAAAAAGCTATCACTAATGTAGCGTCTCACATCATTCAAACAGTGGCCAGCCCACTGCGCCTGATGGGCACACCGCCAGTGCTGCACCGGGCGCCTCCGCGCCTGGGCGAGCACACCGATGAGGTCTTGGCTGAACTGGGTTTGGATGCGGCTAAGGTGGCGGCGCTGCGTGCTCAGGGCGTGGTGTGACTGCTGGCGAGTCATGCCGCGACGGCCGTCTTAGGTCTTGATTGTGGCAAAAAAGCCGGTAAAGGAAAGCGCCTCTGAGCATGAGCCATTTGAAAGCGCCACATTTGCGTAGGCACACTGTTCGACAACAGTAGACTGCCAGGGGCATTGGCGGTTTCAACGCCCTGTCATTCAGTAGGTCGGCAAAAGCGCCGTGTGGCCATCAGTCTTAATGCCTAACCCTTTACTCACAATGGCAATGGATGTGAGCACACAGCCTATTTCTTCCCGCCGCCCCCCGAGCTTCCTCCACCTGACGAGCCCTTGCCGGAAGAACCGGAACCCGAGGAGCCAGACGACCCAGATGAACCCTTACCTGACGACCCTGAGCTTGAACCGGACGAACTCGATGACCCAGATGAGTCGCTGCCTGTTGAGGTGGACGAAGTAGATGTAGAAGATGTTGACCCTGAAGTGGTGCTGTCATCTGACCCCGAGTTGCTGTCGCCATCAGTGTCCGAGGAGCCGGACTTGGAGCCGGATGAATCTCCATCATCCGTTTTACGAGCAGAATCGTCGCTGGCATCTTTTTCCAGGCGCGGTTTGGTTTTGGCATCCGAGGCGCTTGACCGAACGTTGATTCGGTCAACCGTTACGCGCTGGTCTTTGCCAACACGGCCACTGATTTGCACTCGCTGATTGATGGCCAGGGCTTCACCTGGTTTCCCTGAGATCGTGGCACCTGGTGCCAGAGTCACCACCCGGTTTCCCAGGCTGACCTCTCTACCCTGCAAGGCGTGCACATAGCCCTCGAGCACCACTCGATCGGTCTGACCAAGTTTTTTTCGTGATGGCTCTACGGTCACGGCTTGTGCATGCAGGTTTGAACCGTCCCAATTTCCGCGTACCGAAACCTCGGTGCCAGGCACCGCATCATTCGGCAAATGCAAACCACCAAGACTGACTTTTGCACCGTGCAATTCAAACTCGTTGGCAAAAATCTGACCGATTTGTCCGGTGACCTGCGCTTGTGCTTGGGGTGCAATCGACTTGACCCGGGAGGCCACCAGTTCGCCCGAGACCAGCCGGTAGCCACTGACCTCGACCCAATGACCCGGCTCGAGCCTGGCTAACTCGGCTTTGTCAGTTACCCGAACGGTCTGCCCCATCACTTTCATTTGGCCAGCCAGCCTGTTGACTGTGCTGACCGGCCCCACTGCCGCATGCATGATTGAAATGCTGCGTGCAGACAGCTGATCTCCCTCGCCGATGGCCTGAACTGCCACCACTTGGCCCACTGCCAGGTGATCCAAAGACATCGGAAGTCCGTCGGCTGACACCGGTGTTCCGGTGTCGTAATGCACCTCCACGCCGTTGACGCAGATACTGGCAAACCCGGTAATCACCCCAATGAGGCCAGTCCCTCCGATGCCGCCTTCAGCGGCGCCAGTGCCGCCAATGCCTGGACGCCCGACCATCGAATCAGCCGGCAGGTTGTCGAGCAGTGCAGGGGCACCCGTGCCTCCAATACCGCCGTTCCTGGCGTTTGGGTTGTGCAGCGAAGCCTTGGCCCCACAGGCGTTTTCCGCATAAGCCGCAGGCAGGATCAACGCCCCGATCACGAGAGCGGTTTTTAACCCCCATAACAGCGCACTGCGAGTCACGGCATTTGGTTTGAAAAACATGGTGAACTCCTGCTGTCCGCTTTAGGGAATGTTGCCGGGTGAAGTAGGTTCAGCATAAAAATAAATGCCAAACGTCATGCGTTGACGGGGTTCTGTGCTGCTGGCATCGACCTGTTCGAGTTTCATTGCGCTTTTGTTCAGCGCCAGCAATGCGGTCATGCCGAGACGTTCCGACTGTTTAGCCAACACCGCGATGGATTCAGGGCTGAGCGCGTCGTAATGCACACTGCGTTCCAGAAAAGGCTTGTTTGCACCAATCAAATTGGAGGTTGCTGCCGCGACATGGTCGTGCAAATGCTGTCCTAGGAAAAAGGCCTTTTCGTCGAAGCCTTCCGTGGGCACAAATGCTTCTGTGTTCAGACACACCTGCTTTTGATCGTCAAAACGCACTACGCCTAGGCGCAACCATTCGTCAAGAACCACACGGGGGCGAATGTCACTGTTGACGCCGGCGACCAGTGCCTCAAATGAGGCCTCTCCTCCCTCGCTGGCAAAACGTGCCAATGGTTTGGGCTGGCCACTCTCATCCAGGTACTGCGGCGAACTAAGCCAAACCGCCACCAACTGCGCGCCCAGTGACACCACAGTGGGTGCAATCTCGGTGTCCAGGGCAATTTCGTGGCGAAGTCGACTGACTTCTTTTCGGTGCACACCCGACACCAGGCTGACGCGGCTGTCTGTCGGCGGGGTTTGGTCAATGCGGAAGTCTTTGTCGGCAATGTCAACAAACAGCGCCTTCAACATCTCGCATACATAGGTGTAGGTCATGCCATGCGTGAGCATCAGCCTGACCAGAGGCCTGAGAACGCGCCGCAATGCCCGCACAAGTGCGGGAGATGGCGTGGCGGTAGGGGTTTGTGCAGTCTGCATGGTTTTCAATCACTTGGATGGACAAACTGTATCACTAACGTGGGAATTTTTTACACATTTATTTTTCAAAACCCATTGACACGCCCCTTTTTTCACCTAAACTGCAGTTGTGTGTGGGAATTTTTCACACACTAAGTGAAGAGGGTGATGTTTTTTGGCGGGTTGCAGGCTCGATGCCCACACGAAGCTGCAAGCCATCACTCCTGAAGTTTTCCCCACTTATCAACACAAATTTGAAGGACCATCATCATGTTTAATCTGAAAAATATCTCCGCTGCTATCGTGACCGTTGCCGCTGTCGGCCTGGTCGCCACCCCTGTTTTGGCCCGCGAAGGGAGTTCCGGTGGCGGCTCCAAGGGTGGAAGCTCTGGCTCCAGCTCAGGTGGGAATTCGGGCTCCAGCAACTCTGGCAGCGGTTCCAAAGGCAGCAACTCCGGCTCAAGCAACTCCGGCTCAAGCAACTCTGGTTCAAGCAACTCTGGTTCAAGCAACTCTGGTTCAAGCAGCGCCAATTCCAATAGCAGCTCTGGCTCACAAAGTTCCGGCGATGACAGCGGCCGGGGGCGTGGCTCAGATGACGCTGCCGGTCACATCAGCGGCGGCAATGGTGCGGACGATGGCGCTGGTCATGTAAGTGGGGGTCACGGTGCGGACGACGCGACAGGCCAAGTCAGTTCCAGCGACGCTACCACTGCGGCCCTTAGATCGAAGACACGCAGTCGCGGCGCTGACGACGTCGCGGGTCATGTGCGTGGTGGCCACGGTGCCGACGACGGCGCCAGCGCTCAGTGACATACAGACCGCCAGAGCCTAAAGTCGTTCGAAGCTGTGCTTTCAGACCGGCTCGGCTTTGGCCAGGCGCCCCAGCTGCAACTCTGCTGGGGCGATGATCAACGGCAAAGCCTTCCGGAACAAGAAGCCGCTTGCAACCATCGTCAGCGGTCCCGGATGCCACCACCTGCAAACCCGCCACACTTTCATAAGAGGAATGGCCCGTAAAAACCAGCAATTAAGTACACTAAATCAACTTTGTCAATTCAAAAGGCAAGGTATTACATGGGGCAACACCTATCGGCACACGCATGTTCAATTTCAGAACCTTGTCTGTTGGCTTGCTTCAAGATCGTCGATTGGCGGTCGATGTGGCGATATCCGCCGTTTTTGCACTGATGTTGCAGGCGGCCTTGGCGGCCTATTTGATCAATGAAAACCAGGATCAACGCGACACCATCCGCAAGGTGGTTATTGCAGAACAGCGAAGTTTGAAGATGGCGCCCATGGCGGCGCGGTTCGAAGCGGTGTTTGAAGACATCTACCACAACACAAGAACAATTTCCCTGATTCCCAGCGTGCGACATCTCAGTGGCCCAAATCGTCGGAGTCAGACAGAAAACGTGGTGCTTAGCAGACGTTTCAGCACGGATGCCGACGAGACGGTCAGACAACTCTACGGCAACCTGTTTTCAAACGTTCAGGTGTCTGAGGTTTATGTTGTGCTCGACGGGTTTGATGCGCGCCGAGGTGAAGTTCCGTTTCTTGCGTATGACGGCATGATTGCCGCGGTAAATGGCCTGCCTAGCAACCCAGATCCCCAGGACATTCCGCTTGAGGATGAGAGTCAGGAATACACCTATTATCCGACTGCTATTGAAGCGTTTCGAGCCAAACATCCGCGTTACAGGTTTGGAGAGCTGGACGAAATACCTGCGACTTGGTCGCCAAGGATGCGAACCTGTGACAACACGCAATACGACTCCAAACGGCATGGCAATGTCGCTGACGCGGATGGTGTCACTCTGACGGTGCCGATCTACTCCAGCACGACTGAGCTGGTTTCGGGGGTGATCGCAGTGGTTTTGCGAGCCAATGTGCTTGAGGCACTGATGCTCGATGTCCCCTTTTTGCCTATCACACAGCATGACAAGCTGCGGGCAGAAAAACTTGGATTCAAGTTGCCCGACGCACCAGCAACGTTCATGTTGACAGATGTACGCACGGGTACTCGGATTTCGGATCGGCGCTTAAGGGACGCAGAGCGCGTCTTTGCGCCGGGCCAGGACAATGTACTGAGCCAGCCTTTGCGCGCGCCCAATGTGGGTAGGGATCACTATGACGGGAAGTGGGTTGTGCACTACGCGATCCCACCTGATACTTGGCTCCCACGTTATGCCGAGGCAGACGCCGCGCTACTTCAAAAACTGCTGGCAACAGCGGTTGTTCTTCTTCTTGGGCTGAGCGTTCGGATTGTCAGCTTGCGACGCAACCATAAGCTTGCCGTGCAACGGCAGCTCGAGTTGCAACAACTGGAAACGATGCATGACCGGGAGCGCAAAGCCAACCGTGCCAAAGACGTCTTTTTGGCAAACATGAGCCATGAAATCCGAACTCCCATGAGTGGCGTCATTGGCATGCTTCAGCTATTAGCTGAAAGCGCATTGAGTCCGCAGCAACACAAACAAGCGACGACCGCGCGGGCTTCCGCAGAAGCACTGCTGGACATACTCAACGACATTCTGGATGTCACTAAGCTGGAATCAGGGGGTATGCAGCTTGAGTTTCAGGACCAGGATTTTCACGTGCTGCTGCGCGAATGTCTGGAGCTTTGGCGACCCCGCGCTGAAATCAAAAAAATCGATCTGACCATAGATATTCAAGCGGAGGTGCCGCGCTACCTTAGGTTCGACCCGACCCGGGTGCGCCAGATTGTGAACAATTTGATCGCCAATGCCATCAAGTTTACCGAGTCTGGCGGTGTGAAGGTTCGCGTATCTGCCAATAGCATGCAAGGGGATGCCATCGACCGCCGAATGCATTTGATTGTCCAGGTTCTAGACACAGGCATCGGCATATCGCCTCAAGTGATTCCCACCTTGTTTCGGCGATTCCAGCAGGCCGACAATTCCACCACACGACGTTTTGGCGGCTCTGGCCTTGGCTTGGAAATTTCATTGAAGCTAGCAAAGTTGATGGGCGGGGACATTACGGTTGAATCCGAAGTTGAGCGAGGTAGCAGCTTTACGTTCAGCTTTTTGGCGGAACCTTCGCAGAGTGTTTCGTTTGTAAGCACCACACCCAGCGCGCTGGCCAATTCCAATGAAACGCCCTTGCGAATTCTCATTGTTGATGACAACCCTTTGAATCTGTTGATGCTCAGCGGTCTTTTGCGCAAGCTAGGGCATCAAGTTGAGCAGGCTGAAAGCGGCCGAGCCGCTGTTGGCATCGCAGGTGAAATGCGGTTTGATCTTGTATTCATGGACGCCATGATGCCGGATATGGATGGCTTGGCGGCGGCCAATATGATTCGTGCGCAAGGTTTGGGCAAGCCGCTGCCTCGTATTGTGGTGGCCACTGCCGATGTGATGCTGGGATCCCGGGAGAAGTATTTGGCGCAGGGGTTCGATGGCTATATCTCCAAGCCATTCAATAAGTCTGCGCTACAGGAGATCCTGAATTCCACGAACCGGACGGATTTTGCACAGAAGGAAAGCGAAGACGACGCAATGGCCCGAGCGGACCTCTGATACTGTGAATACCAGATTTGAACCTAATCTAATGGCCCGGCCCGGCCTGATGACATTTGGTGACGGATTTGCGCCTGGATGTGTGGTGGTCAAACCAAGGTGTTAATTCGAATGGCAATCAACGAAACACTGCAGGAACAAGTTCAACAAACACTGGGTTTGCGCAATACGGCGCAGCTAGATGAATTCCTGGCAGGTGTTGCTGAGATGGCGATGCTTCCTGGTTGTTCCCCGGTGGTAAGGCAAGGAATGCTCGGATTGCAGAGTTTGCTCAAGCAAGTTGACAGCAGCTACACCGACTACCAGGACAGGGTCGAAGATCTGGACCTCTCGTCTCGCCATTTGGAATTCAAGTCACTGCAGATGGCTGACGCTAACACGCAGCTCAGTGCTGAACTGGAGAGCCGCCAACAGGCGCTACGTTCCTTACACAACACTGTGGGCGCGCTGTTGCAGGATATTGGTCTGGATTACCACAGTGAGGACAGTGACAACATCCACGAACTTATTGAGCTGATTGCAAGCCTAGTGGCGCATCGCAGTGAGAGCCAGCGTGAAGTGCGTCTTGCTCGGAGAGCTTTGGAAAATCAGGTGTACGCGCTGGACCAGCATGCCATCGTGAGTATCACTGATAACCAAGGGCGCATCACCTACGCCAATGACAGGTTCTGCACCATCAGTCGGTACACCCGCGATGAGTTGCTGGGACAAAAGCACAACATCGTGAACTCTGGTTACCACCCCTCCACATTTTTTTGGAGTGATATGTGGGGCACCATCACGGCCAGTGCGGTATGGCAGGGTGAAGTCTGCAATCGAACCAAGGATGGCAGACTGTATTGGGTGGCCGCCACCATTGTCCCCTTCTTGGACGAGAGTGGTTTGCCCTATAAGTACATTTCGATTTCAACAGACATCACTCAACAGCACGATATGCGTGAGCAGATGGATACCGCAATTGA
Source organism: Rhodoferax sp. UBA4127 (assembly GCA_002381045.1). GTDB lineage: Bacteria > Pseudomonadota > Gammaproteobacteria > Burkholderiales > Burkholderiaceae_C > Rhodoferax. The sequence continues at coordinate 22,919 of DFWT01000209.1, read as the reverse complement.
AGCGCTCGACGAGGGATTTGTGCTATTTGATCAGAATGACCGGTTGGTGCAATGCAACCAGCGGTACAAGATCTTTTACCGTGAGACAGCCGATCTGTTAACTCCTGGGGCTCAATTTGAGGACATCATTCGCGCGAGCGCGCTGCGTGGTCAGTACCCTGAGGCCGTTGGGCGTATCGAGGAATGGGTCGCCAGGCGGATGCATCAACATCGTCATGCCGACACGGTCTTCGAGAAAAAACTGGCCGATGGACGTTGGTTCCGCGTCACGGAGCGAAGAACATCACGGGGCGCCACCGTAGGTTTTCGGGTGGATATCACCGAGCTAAAGCTCGCCCAGACCCGCGCCGAGGAGGCTAACCGGGCAAAGAGTGAGTTTTTAGCCAATATGAGCCACGAAATCCGCACCCCGCTGCACGGCATCATTGGCATGACCGAGTTGGTACGCGAGACGTCGCTCACAGATGAGCAGCAGGAGTACGTGCAACTGACGCGCAGTTCAGCGCTTAACTTGCTTGATATCGTGAACGACGTTCTTGATTACTCCAAGATTGAGGCCGGTGCTTTTCAACTCAATGAACAGGCGTTCTCTCTTGAACAGGTGCTGGGTGACACGGTGACATTGATGAGCCTGCGTGCTCGTGAGAAGTTGCTGGAGTTCAGTTTTAAAGATGAGTCGGCTCTGAACGCAGACTTGTTCGGTGCCCCAGATTCACTTCGCCAAATCGCGGTCAACTTGCTTGGCAATGCGATTAAATTCACGATGCGTGGAAGCGTTGCGTTTCAGATAAGTTCTGTAGCGCGCACCGCAGAGAACGTGACGCTGAGGTTTTCTGTCAGTGACAGCGGGGTGGGGATCGATGCCGCCCAACAAGCGCGATTGTTTGAGCCCTTTGTTCAGGCGGATGCTTCGACGACGCGCACCTTTGGTGGAACTGGGTTGGGTTTGGCAATTTGCAAACGCTTGGTTGTTGCCATGCGAGGAAAGATATGGGTTCAAAGTGAACCGGGCCGCGGCAGCACTTTTGTGTTTGAGTTGCCCTTCGGGCTACAGCCAAAGCGGCATCAGCCAGATTTCGTTGATTCCTTGAATGCCCCGCCTAAAACCAGGCTTGGTTTGCAAGTGGTGGTGGTGGAGGACAACAGCGTCAATCGCCTGGTTGTCACCCGAATACTTCGCCGCCATGGTATGGAGGTCCGCGAAGCCGAGACAGCCCTGCAAGGCCTGTCGATTGTGGCCGCTGAGGCGCCAGACTTGGTCTTGATGGATCTACAACTTCCTGGCATGGGTGGTATGGAGGCATTGCATCAATTGCGTGCCATGCAAGGCCCCATTGGACAGACGCCAGTGATCGCATTGACTGCGAACGCGCTGATCGGCGACCGTGAAAATTACCTGGCGTCTGGCATGAACGGCTACGTTTCCAAGCCATTTACAGCTCAAGCGTTGATGGCAGAGATTGTGCGTGTTGTTGATCAGCAAGGTTTGATGTTGAATCGGGCCGAGACCACAGTGCTGGCATCTGCCCCGGTTGGACGGACAGCGCCGCAACTGCCCTTGCAGTTTTTGCCTGCCCTTGAAAGCATTGATGGCGACTTGGAGTCATTTGTGATCATTGCGGAAAAGGCTGTATCCGAATTTACCCGAACTGCCGACAAGCTCAGCGCGTTGGCCAGCGCGTCTGATTTCCCGGGACTTGCCAAAGAGGCTCACACGCTGCGCAGTGTGTGGGGCTTGTACGCCAAAGCGGGTGAAGAAAACATGGCTACTCAACTTGAAACGTCTGCAAAAACCGGTCAAAGAGATGTGGCGTTGGCGTTCGCAGGGCAATTGGTTGTCGCCCTGCGCGATGCGGCACAATCATTGCTTGTCTGGCACAGGCAAATCCAGGAGCAACACCACCGATGAGCACTTCGAGCGACAACTTGGTTTTAGTGGTCGAAGACGACGAGCTCTTCGCGACCATGCTAAAACTTTGTCTGGAAAAGCAAGGGTTTCGCGTTGAAGTCGAGCCGCGCGGGGACCGTGCTGTCGCTCGGATTGCATCACTGCAACCGAAAGCCGTTGTCCTTGATGGCATATTGCCAGGCAAAGATGGTATGGATATTTGTCGGGATATCCGACCAACGTTCAGAGGTGTCATTTTGATGCTCACCGCACGCGATGACGACATGGACCAAGTGCTTGGATTGGGTCTGGGCGCCGATGATTATTTGGTCAAACCCGTCACGCCGCTGGTGGTGCTTGCACACTTGCGTGCCTGTTTGCGCCGGCAAGAAGTTGTTGCGGCACCGGTGGCGTCAGTTCAAGAACTGTCCTTCGGCCGGTTTTTTATCAGCAATGCCAATCGGACTGTTCGTCTGGGCAAAGAGAATATTCACTTGACCACCGCGGAGTTTGATTTGCTGTGGCTACTGGCGAGCCATGCGGGGAGGATTCTGTCACGCGACGAGATCAATACCGAATTGCGCAATATTGAGTTTGATGCCCTGGACCGTTCCATTGATATGCGTATCTCGCGTTTGCGACGGTTGCTGCAGGACGACTCCAGTAAACCCACGAGAATCAAGACGGTGCGGTCAAAGGGCTACCTCTTTAGTCCCAGCGACTTCGATTGAAGTCTTAACCGTCAACTGACGGCGGCAGCCCGGGCCCAGACTGCCCGATCACCCTTGCATCCCTAAAAAGCTCAGCAATAGAAATGTCGCTGACGCGATGCCTCCAGCCATTCTTGCTCATGGCTGGTAAATGACCGTGATGACCGGCGTTACGTGATGTGACAAACGGCAGACGGTTGCGCAACAGACGCGCGCGTTTGATCTCCATAGCATTGACCCCAGCGACAAACACCACGTTCTTGTTGCAGCTTTCAAGGGGTAAATCACATGACTATCAATCTGAAACTCGTTCAGCGCACCATGGATGTCCAGCGCGAACTGACCCGCGAGGGGCTCACCAAGCGCAATTTACTCAAGCTTGGTGTGCTTGGCGCAACCAGCGGCATGCTGCTTCCCATCCAGGGGTTGAGTCTGCGCGCAGCGTATGGTGCCAATAGCAGAACCTGCCCTGTGCCCGGTGTTGACATGATCAGCCCGCGTACCACCCCCTTCAAAGACCCATTCCACCGTCTTGAAGAAATGTCGCCGACCTACACCGTCAAGAGCAGCGTGTCTGAGCTGACCGATGCCATGTTCCTGCGTGGTGGCAAGCCAGGCAGCGCACCTACTCATGCGCTTGATTCGAAACTGCGTCTGCTCAGGGAGCACCCCGAGTTGGCCCGCGCCACGCCGAACGCCAATCTGGCCCATCAGGGCTGGGATGGGACCGACAGGAACGCCGGTTTGCTGAACCCGCCCAAAGACTTCTATGAAATGCGCGCGATTCAGCACCGCCATGTCTGGCACAGCGAGATGCCTGCGGGTGCCGCTGGACAATTGGCATGGGGTTTTGCCGATCGCGAATTTGACACTGCCAACGAAGTCACAGGCAGGCAAGGTGGTCATTGCACTGGGGTGCCAGGTCCAGTGTTCCGGCTCAAGTACGGTCGTTCGCATCTGGTGCGCATCTACAACGAATTACCAGCCACTGCGCAAGATGCCGTATCGGCGCTTGGCTTTGGCACGTCAACCATTGCAACCCATATGCACAACCACCACACACCATCAGAAAGCGATGGTGGGCCGCTGTATTACAACTACGCGGGTGGGTTCTGGGACTACCACCATCCGAATCTTTATGCGGGCATCAACCAGGGCTTTAGGTCGCCCAAAGAAGGTGTTCGGGGCGACTACCGCGAGGCTTTAGGCTCGCTCTGGTTTCATGACCACAAGCATGACTTCACTTCGCAAAATGTCTATGCGGGCTTGTTCGGTGCAGCACCGATTTATGACGAGGTTGACACCGGCGACGAGACGGTAACTGGCACCACCCGACTGCGCTTTCCCACGCATTCGCAAGACGCAGGTAGCTACCCCTATGAGTTTGACGTGCCGATGATGTTTCATGACCGTCAGTTTGACCCGCAGGGTGTCGACTTTTTCCCCTTGGCCTGCTTGGACGGCGCGCTTGGTGACAAGCTCACCGTTAACGGCACGATTCAGCCCTTCTTCAAGGTACAACCGCGCCGCTACCGCATTCGCATGTACAACGGCGGTCCCTCTCGCTTTTATTGGTGGTGGATGCGTTTGGGCGCCAAGTCCAGCACCTTTGTGCCCATGACGGTGATTGCCAACGATGGCAACCTGTTGCCCCGCGCTGTCTCGGTGCAGAGTTTCAAGCATGGTGTCGGTGAGCGTTTTGACGTGATCATTGACTTCTCAAAGTTTGCACCAGGCACCGAACTGTTTTTCACCAACCGTGCCGAACAAACCGATGGTGCTGGGCCAAATGGGAAGCTGCTGGTTCCCGGTGCTAGCCCAGATGCGCTGAAGTTCATCGTCGAAGCAGCGCGCCCAGGCCTGACGGACAACAGCTCGGTCATTGTTAATGGCACGCCGCTGCGCCCACTGCCAGACCCGGTCATTGTCAGTACTGCCAAATCCAAGGAATGGGTCTGGGGACGCACCGGTGGTGCTTGGGCTGCCAACGGTACCCAGTTTGATCGCTATGCGGCGCCTTACGAGGTCAAGGAAGGCACGGCCGAGGTCTGGACGCACAAGAATGGTGGCGGCTCCTGGTCGCACCCCATGCATGTGCACTATGAAGAGGGCCGAATTCTGAGTTACAACGGCGCGGCACAGCCGGACCCGACCAAACCGCTAGAGGGTGGTCGAAAGGACGTGTATCGCATCGACCCAAGCGCCACCGTCAAGACCGCGATGCGCTTCCGTGACTACAAAGGCATCTACCCGATGCACTGCCATAACGTGGTCCACGAGGACCACGGAATGATGGCGATGTTCAAGATCGTCTAGCAGCGCCACGGTATTTCCAAAAGCAAGGGGACCCTTCCATGCAAAGAAGAAAATTTCTTGGTGCCGGGCTGCTGGCGCCAGCTGCCGCGTCGCTGGCGGCGCTGAATCCGCTCGGCTCCCTGGCCGCGCAGGCGGCCACCCGCCCGATGTCTTACGCCGCACGTCAGGGCCTGTTGCCCAATGTACCGCTCATCACGCATACCGGGCAGGAAGTGCGTTTTTTTGATGACCTGGTGCAAGACCGGATCATCTTGCTGAACTTTTTTGTCGTGGGCTGCAGCGAAGGCCGCTGCCCACAGGCAAATGCCCATTTGCGCAAGGTGCAAGATATGTTGGGCGATCGCATGGGCAAAGACGTGTTTTTCTACTCGGTCACGCTTCAGCCAGAGTTGGACACTGTGCCCATCCTTAAAGAATACGCAGAGGACATCTTTGAGGTCAAGCCTGGCTGGCTGTTTCTTACAGGCAAACAGTCTGATATTGACACCTTGCGATATGCCCAAGGCTTCTACGACAAAGATCCTGAACGTGATGCGGATGTCACCAACCACAGCGGTTCAGCGCGCGTGGGCAGCGATCTGTTGCAGCGCTGGGGCATGGTGGCACTGGGTACGTCACCACGCAATATCTATTCTGTAATCACTTCCCTGTGAGTCTCGTCGTGCACTCGTCTGATTTTGTGCTCGTCAAAGCAGCGCTTTGCTCAGCACTTCGGTGGGCAAGTCTGTTGACGGTATTGGCATTGTCTGTGTCGCTGGCAATTGGTGCGACTGAAGCACCAGAACCGATGGTAGATGCAGTTGCGGCGAGCGACGATGTTCAGACACTTCTTGACCAAGGACGACTGGCCATGTTCGGCGCTGAGCCAAGCGATGCGGTGCATTTGTTTTTCAAAGCGGCCGAGGCTGGCAGTGCCCGGGCTTTGGGTGCCATTGGTGAGTTGCACGAGCTTGGACTTGGCATGGAGAAAAGTCCTAAAGATGCCATGGTTTGGTACCGGCGAGCAGCCGCAGCAGGTGATGCTGAAAGCCGTGCGCGACTCGGGATGATGTTGATCAATAGCCAAGCCGTTGGGAGTTTGGAAGAAGGCGTTGAACTGGTCAGAAAAGCAGCCAGCCAAGGCAACCCATTTGGTCAGTCTGCAATGGGTCAACTGCAGTTGCAAGGACTCGGCGTTCCCCGGGATGAGGACGCTGCCATCCGCTCTTTGGTTGCAGCGGCAGAGCAGGAGGTTCCCGCGGCCAATCGCCTGCTTGGAAAAATTTACTTGGAGGGGCGACTGGTACATCGGGACCCGGCTATGGCCGCAACCCTGCTGGTGGAGGCCGCGCGCGTGGGTGATGTCGCAGCGCAAACCCAGTTGGGTGTTTTGTACCGCGACGGCGAGGGTGTGGAGCCTGATGCGCGTGAAGCGGCCTACTGGTTCGAACGCGCCGTAGAGCGTGGTGATGCCGAAGCCATGAGCAGCTTGGGTGGGCTGTTGATGCACGGCGACGAGCAAATCAAGAATATTGACCGGGCCATAGAACTGCTGCGCCGTGCCGCCGAACTCGGGCAGGCATCAGCGCAATTTCAGCTGGGTCAGTCCCTTATTGAGGGTGAGGGTGTTGACAAAGATCCCGAGCAAGGTATGCGCTGGCTGCGTACTGCTGCAGCCAGTGGATTCCCGCAAGCCACAGCATTCATGGAGGAGATACGGCAATGAAACAAACTATGCAAGCGCTGCTCAAGCAGCGTCCCCTGAAACCTGATGTTCGCCACAACAAGGGGGCGACAAGCGCCTTCGCTGCGGTGACTCTGGCCATCGGGATCCTTGGAGGCACTGGTGCCCGGGCGGATCAGGAACCAAAGCCTGCGGCTCAAGCGGTCAAGGCAGAGGCCGCGTCGACCATCGAATTCTCAAAGATTCAAAGCGAATGCGTGCAGGTGGCTGGGTTGGAAATTGGCAGCAAGGCGCAGTGGAAGGGTTGCCGCTTGGTGCGTGCCGGTTTTGTCGGAACGATCGGCTTGCAGGACTTCTACTATGCAAATTACTGCCTGACCAAAACCGGCAAACAGTGTGCTGCTCAAGCACAGGTTCTGTTCAGTAACCGTGCCTATCGACCAGAAGCCGTGGCGCGATCTTTCCGGGTTGACCCAGCCAGTACCCGGTACGACGCACCCTTGATGATTGGTTCACCAGATCAGAACTTGCTTGCGACAACCGCTTACCACAAGGGCAGTTCGCAAGCCGAACTTAACTACTCGGTCTGGTCAGGTGCTGACTGGACTGGCGTGGATACGCACGCATGGCATGAGGCATTGCCCCAGCAATTGCCCAGCGGCCTGTTGGTGCGCCTGTCGCCGCAGGTGCAGCCCGACCCAACCACCCTGAGCATGCGACTGCCGCTGTTCCAAAAGGGTCAGCGTGGCACTTTGAATGCCTTGCGCAGCGATGTGCAACTGACCTTCGCAGTCGAAGGGACACGCATGGTGATAACCACCATGACCGTGACAAACACTGACACAAACACGACCGTGTTGCCACAGACAGCACGCGGTGCAGTACCTAGCATGAAGCCACTGGACGCAACTCACGTCCACCTGGCCAATTTGCCAAATGACCAGAGAGAAATCGAGTCCTTACCTGTCCGCCAAAGCACCACTTCCATCTATTAAAGGGAACCCACCATGAAGACTTTCAAACTCACCACACTTGCCGTGTCCTTGTCAGCCGCGTTGCTGGCACCATCCGCACACGCCGAGCTCGAGCGTGTTGGCCCCACCGTGCAGGCCAACGGCTACCCGGCCTGGTATCAAGACCCCACTGGCTTGTCTCTTGAATTTTGCTCGCCGCTCAATCAAGGTGAGCTTGATGGCGGTTACTGCCTGCTGTTGCCAGGCGACGTTACGGCTGTACCAGAGGTGTTCCCTGGCAGCTTCTTTGATGAGCACTTCTACTGGGCGTCTGGCGCCCTGATGACGACCGCAGCCAGCGCCAAAGCCGGCTTGACGCTGGCCCTTGAAGGTGCCTTTGGCGGCACGGGGGCAACTGTCCCTGGTCAGCAAGTGGTCTTTACCCGAATTCGAGTGCTTCTTAACCCAGTGCCGGTCACGGGTACCTATCGGTTCATTCACCCCTACGGTGAAGAATCCTTAGAAGGTTCGGCAGGTGGCCGCATCTTCTTTACCGACGATGTGGGTATTGGTGCATCCGGTGACTTTTTTGGCGCAACCCGCGGCCGCGTTGGCCCATTTTTGCTGGCCGCTGACGTGCCAGGTGGCCCTGAATTGCCAGCCATTGCTGGGCCGGTGGCTGGCAAGTCATACATCGCTGATCCAGCGCGTTCGGGTCCGGTAACGGGTAGCCCCTTGCCAGACTTTCTTGGCAACGATGGTTTCATGCACAACCACAATGTCTTTCGGATCGAGGGGCCGGTTGGCTCTAATCTGGGAGGCCAAGGTATCGACTACATTGAAACTACCGATTTCAGCCTGATGGGTCGGGTCTTCGCAGGCAGCATGCCGAGCTTGGTGGTGGCAGATCGTGCAAGTTATGCACGCAGCACCACCGAGCAGAAGGTCGATGTGTATGCCACAGCCTTCCCAACGGCTGCCAGTCGCTTGCCAGCCACTGCGCGGCCAGCAGGCGTTGCGCCGGTGGTTTCATTCTTTGATGCACCGTGCGAGGTTAACCTCGATGCAGCGGGCAACTTTGTGTCGTATGCGACACCAATCGGTGCGCCGACCGAGATCTTGATGACTTCGCAAGGTGACCTGCGTTATGGCCAAGTACGTCCAGCCGTCGGCACGGCAATACCAGATGCAGTGTGTGTCAAAGACAACTCTGCAAGAGATATCAGCGGCCAGCAAATTCCGATGTATCACCCCTTGCCAGTGAACGACGAAGTGCGCGTGACCGAAGGCACCTATGACCCGCTCACGCAAACTCTTGTGGTGTCTGCTACCTCCAGCGATCTGGTCAATCCACCTGTTTTGACCTTGAACAACTTTGGCACGACGCTGACCGCAGGTACCGTGACGGTGCCGGGCGTGACTGCACCGCCGTCCAAGGTGAGCGTGCTGTCGTCCAGCCGTGGGCATGGCGAGTACCTGGTGTCCAGCGTGTCTGCGCCCGTGCTTCCTGACACCGTATTTGCCAGTTCCGACACGGCAACCACGGATGAAGAAGTGGCTGTGGTGATTCCGGTCATTGATGGCGACCTGCGCAATGGTGTTCAGATTGATCCGGCAGCAACGCCCATCACACTGGGGGTCATCGTTGGCGGTTCTAAAGGGTCAGTGGTGGTGAACAACGCCACAGGCGCCATTACCTACACACCAAACCTGAATGCCAATGGGGTAGACAGCTTCAGCTACACCACGACTGTCAATGGCGTCACATCCAATATCGCCACCGTGACTGTCAACATTGCACCTGTAAATGATGCCCCAGTAGGCGTTGCAAACACGGCCGTTGGACCACGCAACACGGCCTTGTCGATCAACGTGCTGGGCAATGACATCGATATCGATGGTGACGCACTCTCGGTCGTCGCAGACAGTTTGGTCAGTGTCACTAGTCCTGTAGGCAGCCTCTGGTCAACCAGTGTCAATGCCAATGGCACCATTGCGTTTACTGCAAACACGGCGGGTCAATACCGCTTTACTTATCAGGCAACGGACGGTGTAGCGACAACTGCTGCCACCGGCGTCACGGTGACGATCAGCGCACCAGACACCATCACGGTGGGTGTGGGTGACTACATCACAAAGACGAATCGCTGGAAAGTCAGCGGAACAACCTCGGTGGCCACCACACACAACATGGTTCTCAAGCTGGCTGGGGTGGTGAATGGTGTGGCTTGCAATGCTTCTGGACGCGTGCTGGCAACGGTGCCTTCTGTCGGAACAAGTTACTCGTTTGACTTTATAGGCACCGGCGCACTTGATCCACGCACGACCAACTGCAACCGCATTCGTGTTGATTCTGACTTAGGCGGGTCGTCTCTGAATTTCGCCTACCGCCGTCAGTAGGCAGCAGCGGAGTCACTGCTGATGTGTTGTCAATAAGCATCACATCCATGTATGGCCGACCTAATTGGGTCGGCCATTTTCCAGTGCAGTGACACAGGATTGCAAACCCCGCAATGAAAAATGACAGGCATTCGCACCCCTCGCGCCTGGCAACTTTCATACAACCAAGGTTGCACCGGCTTGACCGTCAGGACAGGGTGCTTTGCACATCGTAACCAACCACACTTCAAGGAAATATCATGACACGCTATCTCAAAATGAGTCTCAGCGCCCTCGCTTTTGTGCTGGGCTCAGCCACCGCCTCGGCCCAGTCTGCAAGCGCAGACGGTGTCATCCGCAAGCTTGACCTGGAGGCGCAGCGGGTCCTGATCAAGCATGGTGAATGGCAAGGTGTGAGCATGATGGCCATGACGATGCCGTTTCAGGTGCGCGACAAAGCTTTGCTTCAAGACTTGAAAGTCAATGACACAGTGCACTTCAGCATGGAGCCCGACGGGCGTGACTGGGTGATCACTCAGATTGCACGACTTGAACCTGCTATTGCCGGGCAATAGTGCGACGGACCACGACTGACACCGGCTTGGTTCGGTCGTTGGTTGTGACGTTTGGTGACAAGCCAACGACAAGGCGCAGACTGTGATTTTTGGCAGGTGATCCTAGACTTCGAGTCATGTTTTGCACAGCGCAGAACCCGTCTTCGGAGCACCTCATGTTTGAACAAAAATTTGGCCATCGTCTTGTCATAGACCTACTAAGCAGAGTTCGTCTCGTTGGTGTGGTTTCAGTGTTGACGTTGAATACCGCCTTACCAGCATTTGCGCAGATATTCACGCCGGCAGTGATTCCGCCGGTCGCGATTGCACCGCCTGGTTTCGACGTCACTGGCTTTATCCAAGATGCCACCTTGGACACCACTGGTGCCATCTGCCAGCCCAGTCATCCTCGTCTTGCTGGCGGCACCGTCACGGTGAACGGCCAGAAGATAGTGATTCCCTGCAACACCATTTTGCAGCTGCCAGCGGCAACCATGACCTGGGCCGATTTGTTCAACACGGAAATCGGTTACGCACCTCCTGACCTTGCGCCACTTGGGCAAACCGGGCTTGGTTTGAGCGATGCCATTGGCGCTGTGAGTGGTTCCACTATTTCTGCCTCTGCACCAGGACTATTGAGCATGAAGACCGGTGCTTCGGCGACGGCATCACCTCAAACTCGTTACAACGCATCGCTCCCATCGCATGAAATCCATGTCGTTGGCAATGTGGTGAGCGGTAGCTACATTGCTGGCCTGGTGTTCATCTCCCAGCAGTCACTCAACACCGGCGCTGGGCGCATCAGCTGCATTGACTACACCACCGGTGAGTTGCAGGTGGGTGGTGTCCCGGTGGATCCTTCCGCCAGCACCGGTTGTCCCAACCCTGCACCCCCTGGGGTGGCACGCGTGTTGCTGAACGATGCGGTGGGGCGTTTTGGTAAACGTCATGCAAGCATTGGCGCCTGTGGCAGTGACACGCAGTGTGTAGAGCACGCTGGCTTTGACCAACGCTTCTCCCCTGACAGCGAGAACCCGACGGTCCATGCTGCCACGGGTTACCCAATGTGCATTCCCCGCCTGAATCCGTTCACCCAAGGGGTGGACCCGTTGTGCCCTCAATCCAATCGTCCGACGACGCCAAGCTGCGCCAGCTTTCCAGCCGGCAGCGGTATCCCGGCGTTCGCACCGCAGCGCTCGGGCTACTGCACCACCTTTGTGATGGATCTCCCAGGTGCCACCGCACCGGGCGGTCTCGTTTGCCCCGGCCCCGGTTGCCCCACCGACCCTACGCAACAAGCACCTTTGCAAATTGGCGACAACATCAATTTCCTTGGAACGCTGAAGGCGGACGCCCAAGGCGCTTACATTTCAGCCCACACGATCGAAGCAAACCTGGGTATTTATACCCAGCCAGGATCAAAGCCATCCTATGTGTTTGTTGAGATGGTGCTGGCCGGTACTGCCGCCTTGCCGGTGGCCGGGTTGAATCAAGAAGCAACTGAGCGCGTGAAATTTGTCGGCTTCACCACCGACCCGACAGCTTTGGTGGACTTGTATGCCTTGGACCAAGACCCATTGACTGGGGCAGTGAGCGAACGACTGCTGAGCACGCAAAGCGCCATGAATACAGCCCAGCTGGGTCGTTTTCGTACGCCTACCAACAATGGTGGTTTGAATCTGCCGCCCACTCGCATGTACCGTGCGATCAGTCGTACGCTTTGCGCCGACACCACGGGTAACTTCACTGCTTGTCACCTGGAGGGCAACGGGGATCCCGCCTCACATACCTATGCCAATGGGCTGATTGCGGGCCAATATTCGCTGCCAAACTTTGAATTCATTTTTGCCGAAAACCTGGCTTTCGGTGAGGCCTTGGTGCCCAACAACTTTCAGGACCTGGCTTTTCTGTACTGTGGCTCCGGCCCACTTGAAGGCCCTGGAACCAATTCGCCGGTGGTGGGTCAGCTCTCGCCTGCGCCTTGGGGAACGCCAATGCAAGACCCCATCTTCCGCAACAACTTGTGCCCTCAGGCAAAGCCAGTCAGTGCACCTTTGACATTTCCACCGGTCACCGGAAGACCTGATGTGGTCACCATCACCAAGGCGCTCTGGGATAACAAGAAAGGCACCGCCAAGCTCTCGGTTGTTGCCACTTCATCGGTGTCCCCCGCGCCGGACGGTATGTTCATGACTGCGACGGTCAGCAACTCCTGGATGACGCCAGGCGCACCTGGGAGCATTGAGAACCCAATCGTGGCGCAGATGGTCCAAGTGACAAATTCAGTGGCCGACCCTCGGGTTTGCCCGACGTCCAACCCCTGCTGGGAATTGGCCGCCACGGGTTTCATCATCGATCCGGGAGTGGCCCCTTTCCTGCCTGAGTTTGTGCCACCGACCGAGATCGTGGTTCGCTCCAGCAAAGGTGGTATTGCCACAGTGACTGATACAGCGATTCGGCAGATTACCTGCCAGTCGACCACAAAATTCACTTGCCCGTGACCCTGCCGACCCCACCGGTTGTTGAAGAGATACGTATGAAGACTCACACACTTTCAATTCGTCCCCGGCCCTGGCAACGCGGCCTCTCGTTGGTGCTGGCTGTCTTGATCGCCAGCGGTCCAGCCTTGGCGCGCGGTCCGGGTCGTGCCGGGCTTGACGCCTTAATGGACGATCCAGACGCATTGGCCCCCCAGGGCGCCAATTTGCCTGCGTACATGCAGTCCAACACCGAGCAAACATTGACTTTGCCAGGCAATCCCACGGTTTCGGGTCAAACGATGGGGGTGACCGGCAAGTTGGACATCACTGTGTCTGTGGATGCGGTCGGTGGTGGCCCGCTGGGTATGTCTCTGGGCGCACCAGAGTATTCGGCATCTGGGGAACTCGTGGTGGCGCTGGAAAATGTGAAGTCCGACGCCACTGTCAGTGGGCGGCCCGCAGTGCCAGCAGTCAACGCAAATTTTGGTCGTTTTGACCTGATCCCGAAGTTGACTGCCCTCAAATCGGTGGAGATTCCTCCCGTTGCCGGACTGGAACAATTTGTGCGCGATCGCAATATGGCCATCGTGCTGGGCAAGGCCTTCTTTTGGGATGCGATGGTGGGCAGTGACGGCAATGCGTGTGCGAGTTGCCATTTCGCAGCGGGTGCCGACAACCGCTTAAAAAATCAGCTTAGTCCCGGCCTTAAGGCGGGTGATCACGCTTTCTTGCGGCACTTCCCGAAGGCTTCTCTGGCGCGTCTAGCCAAGCTGCGCAAAGCTGGCATCAAAGAAAAAGGGCACGTCTTCAAGGGCATGTCCGGCGGCGGTGGCGGCCCCAACTACCTGCTGAAAGAAGCGGACTTTCCGTTTTATCGCCTGTCTGACGAACTGGACCGCAATTCGCCTGTCCTCTTTGAAACCAATGATGTGGTCTCATCTCAGGGGACGTTCGCTGGTGATTTGATGGGAGCTAAGGTTGACGGCAGCGAAAAATGCAGCAATCGCCCGCTTGATGAATTCAACGTACAAGGTGCCCTGACCCGCAAGGTGGCGCCGCGCAACAGCCCGTCTGTGATCAACGCCGTGTTCAACTATCGCAATTTTTGGGATGGCCGAGCAAACAACGTGTTCAATGGCAACAATCCTTTTGGTAACCGCGATGTCGATGCCCGGGTACTGGAATTGCGCCCGGACGGGACTTTGGTACCCGTTGCCGTCGCACTGCCCAACGCCAGCCTGGCCTCGCAGGCGGTCGGGCCTGCGCTGAGTGACTTTGAGATGAATTGCTCAGGTAATGATTTCAAGAACCTGGGACGTAAAGTGCTCCCAAAGCGTGCGCTAGAGGCGCAGCAGGTGGATTTGACAGACTCGGTGCTGGCCGCTTTCGTGGCCCCCAAGGGGAAGGGCCTCAAGCGCACTTATGCGCAACTGGTGCAGCAGGCCTTTCATCCAAACTGGTGGAGTGGCAAGGGACAAGTGGGTGGCTATACCCAAATGGAAAACAACTTTTCCCTTTTTTGGGGTTTGGCCATCATGCTGTACGAGTCGACCCTGGTGTCGGATGAGGCGCCCGTAGACCGTTTTGTTGGTTGGGCAGGTACACCGCCCGATGCGAAGGCGCTTGGGCCAGCAGAGCAGCGCGGCCTGGTGCTGTTTCGCGAAAAGGCCATGTGCGTTTCCTGCCATAAGGGGGCTGAGTTCACCGGTGCAGCCACAGCGCTNNTGGGCATGTATGACAACGGCTTCTACAACATTGGCGTGCGCCCTACCGACGAAGACTTGGGTGTGGGTGCGCAAGACCCGTTTGGCAACCCGCTGTCGTTTTCACGACAGTATTTGGACCGTTTGAGCGGCAAGCAGGTGCCCGATGGATTTCAGGTCATGCCTTGCCTGTTTGCGGTGAAGACCGACTCGCAGGAATGCTGGACAACACCTGATCCAACCCTTGCACGGGTTGGCGTTGACGGTGCCTTCAAGACGCCCGGACTGCGCAATATAGCGCTTACCAAACCCTATTTTCACAATGGCAGCCGATTCACACTGGAGCAGGTGGTCGACTTCTACAACCGCGGCGGTGACCGACGCGGGCCGGACGGCAACGACACCACTGGATATCTAGCAGCCGATGCCCCCCAAGGTGGAACATCGAACGGACATCCCAGCGTACGGTCATTGGGATTGAGCAAAAGAGAGAAGGCTGATTTGGTCGCGTTTCTGCGCAATGGTTTGACAGATCGCCGTGTCGCGTGCCAGCAAGCACCCTTTGATCACCCCTCTCTGCGGCTCACCAATGGACATGTGGGCAACGAAAAAAAGACCACCAAGGTCAATGGGCGCGCAGTGGATGAATTTGTTCAGTTGCCCGCAGTGGGCTCGGGTGGACTACCTTCGGCCGTTTGCTTACTCAATGACAATGGAACGCCGGTGAAATAAATTTGGTAGTGACCACTGGCTATCTTTGTAGCCCGTGTCGCTCCATGCGGTAGCGCAGGGTATCGCGACTGATATGGAGGTATTTCGCGGCACGGCTTACGTTCCAGTCACAAGCAGTAAGAGCAGAAAGTAGGTGTTCTCGCTCCATTGCATCTAGCGAAACACCACCCGCCGACAGTTTGGCGGACGCCGGTTTTTGGATGCCCACTAAAGTCAGGTCCTTTGCACTTAAGGTGTCTGACCGCTGCGTCAGCACGGCGCGCTCCAGCACGTTGCGCAATTCCCGCACATTGCCAGGCCAATCGTGCGTTGCCAGTGCCGCTTGCGCGCTGGCTTCGATGTGGATTGGCGTTTGAGCGTAGCGGCTGGCAAGTTGCTTCAAAAAGTGTTGCGCCAGAAGGGGGATGTCATCAGGTCGCTCGCGCAATGGCGCAAGGTGAATCTGAAAAACCTTGAGTCGGTACATCAAATCAGCCCGAAAACGGCCCTGTCGTACCTGCTCCTCAAGGTCTCGGTTGGTGGCGGCGACAATTCGCACATTCACCTGGCGGTCAGTCAGTGAACCCAGACGACGCACGCGCAGATTTTCAAGAACCCGCAGCAACTTGGCTTGTAAGCCGAGGTCCAGTTCGCCAATCTCATCCAAAAAAAGTGTGCCACCGTCGGCAGCTTCGATGAGTCCAATCTTGCGCGCATGCGCGTCTGTGAAGGCCCCTTTTTCAAAGCCGAACAACTCACCTTCAACCATCTGGCCAGGAAGTGCCGCGCAGTTGATTTCCATGAATGGACCCGCCACTCTGGCGCTGGTTTGGTGGCAGGCCCGGGCCACCAGTTCTTTACCGGTTCCTGTTTCGCCGGTAATCAATATCGCCGGCGCAGGCGATCCGTCAGCGGGTTCGATGTTGGCCACTTTGTGGATCAACTCGCGCAAATTCAAAATGCTTGCAGAGTTGCCCACGATGGCATCAAGGCTGGACTGCTGTGCGTCGCGTTGACGGTAGTAATTCAGAGCACGACGTTCACCACGCTCTGTCAGCGCGCGGTCGACCACTTCTTTGAGGTGCATGAGTGTGACTGGCTTGGTCAACAAATCCATGGAGCCCGCCTTCATGGCATCTACAGCCAAGCTGACACTGGCATGCCCAGTCACCATGATGATGCGCGGCGGATCTTCCACCTTTTGAAGTGCGCGAATCACCTCAAGCCCGTCCATTCCCGGTAACTGAAAGTCCACCAACACCACATCCGGTTGCACACGGTATGCGGTTTGAAGCCCGACAGCCCCATCCAGGGCAATTTCAACTGAATGTCCAGCCTTCTCAAAGAATTTTGCGATGTTCTTGGCCAGAATCAGCTCGTCTTCGATGACCAACAAAGTCGCCATGTGGGTTTATACCTGCGTCGTTGGGGCGGCAGCTGCAAGTGGCAGAGTCAGTTCTACCGAGGTACCGCCCACCGGGCCACGGTTTAGCGCCACCTGCCCACCCCACTGCTCGACCATGCGCTTTACCAACGCCAAACCGATACCCAAGCCACCACTCTTGGTGCTGAAGAACGGCCGAAACAGCGCATTGCGGATGTCATCCTGAATGCCCGTGCCATTGTCAATCACTTGAAGCTTTAAGTTGTTCTCATCAACCCGCCACTGTACCGTGATGTCACCCCCGTCGGGCATGGCATCGGTTGAGTTGGCCAAAATGCTGATCAATATCTGCCGAAGCATGGCTGTGTGCGCTTGAATGCCAGGAGCCTCTCCAGGGGCCATGGTCCATCGGATGCCGCGGCGGTTCATTTCTGGTGTCATTTCTTGTAGACAGGCACGGATGACCTCCGATGGAAGCACCACTTCGGATGTCATCTGGGTTACCTGGGAGACGCGGACCAGTTCTGTGATCCAACGGTCAGCGCGGTCGACAGAGGCCGTGATGTCGGAGCAATGCTCTGCTTGGTCCTGCGCGCTGTTGTCGGTGCTGGACAACATCTCGGCTGACACCCGGATTGAAGCTAAGGGATTGCGCAGATTGTGGGCCACAGCCCGGGCCAAATCGACCGCGGTCGCCAGCGTCTGACTCTCGGCCAACTGGGCCTGCTGGTCGCGCAAGATGCGGTCGGCACGTGCAACGGTCCAGTAAAGGGTCACAAACAATGCCAAGGCACTCAGGGCACAGGCAAGCCAGAGCTGGATCACTGCATCACGAATGGCAACTTTGAGTTGGGTGGGTGCTTTGTACAGCTCCATGACACCCAGGACTGTGTGGTCCGTCGGGTTGAGAATCGGGATGTAACTCTCGACATAAAAGTTGACTTCTGGCGACAGCCCGTTGTGCTCTGTTTTGGTGAACAGTCCAGCACCCATGTTCTGCCCGTGTACCACCAGGTCCCCGCGGATCGCCTCATCAAGCTCATCATTGTCAGGAAAATGCTTGCCGATCAGGGATGGGTCTGTTGACCAAAGCACTGTGCCATTGGTCTGATAGGCGTTTAATCGTACCGACTCACCCATGGCTGATAAGTGGGCCATGGAAACCAGAAAACGCTTCTTGACAGCGTCGTCCTGAGGCTGGAGGAAAAATAGGTCCGACTGATCCGTGCTCAGGAGATTTCGAACAAAAGCCATACTGACTTCACCTTCGCGCTGGAGCATGCGTTCGGTAAAGATGCTGGACATCAGCCAACCCAAGCCAAGAGCGATCGCGGTGATCACTGCCAAACTGTTCAGGGCAAAGCGTCGGCGGATATTGAATGGCAGAGCAATGGCCGTGGTAGACCCTTTATGGATTCATTGAATTCGGATCTGCGTTTTTACCAGAGTATCTGGTGAAACAGCGTAGTTGCGAATGACTTTCTTTGAGGCTGGGTGTTGGGAGTAGCGCGCATGACCACGCTGTCGTTTGCAAACTGCGATGCCTCAATTGGGATGGAGTCCTCGACTTCATTGCCATATTGAGTCGCTACATAGGCGCGCATGAACCACTTTAGGGGGTTATCTGCGATCCCGGCGATGTGTGACCACTGCGGTCCAAACCAGTCCAACAGAGTGTCCTCGATGGAAAACCATTCGTCGGCAATGATTGGCGCAGCCTGTGCCCAATTGCTGGCGGGGTTGTAGGTGTGTGGGTGCCAAGTGCCGCCATCGCGGTCGTCCCGAGCCGTTGCAGATGGGTTGCTCAGGCCGAGGGTTAGACCCGCAGATTTCGCAACCCAATAATTCAGCAATCTTCCATCAAGGCGCATGACGTTCATGGTGTTACCTCTCGTGCATTGCGGTTTGTCATCTTTGTGCTCCTGAGTAATGTTTCATTTGGACCCAACCCTCCTTACCTCTGCAGGGAGCGTGCCATGTCGCTTGGCTGTAACAAAAAAATGTAACTCATTGTTTCTCAAAGACTTTTTTCGTTTTTGAACCTGGCTCATTTGCAACAAGCGAGTGTGCTGGGTGAGATCCCCCAAAACTTGGGTGATCTCACCATGAAATGATCCAGGAGAAAAACCTTCCTAAGATGGCAGTCTGGGTGGCGTCACCCGCTGTGCTGAATGTAAAAAAAGCACCAAGCGGAGGAGTTCATCGGAACCTTGCCGAAGTTGGTCAATGACAGATTTATCGCCATAAAGTCCTGTGCTTGCACTTTCCAGCCATCTGCCCTCAGCCGGACGCCCTCAATGCCCCAGAAGTCCATCATGGAAACCACCACTGAGTACCTAAAGCACTCAGCTTGGAGCGAGGGCCTGGATCGAGGAAGCCAAACTTGGGCAGGATGACTACCTGTTACTGAGTCGCATCCATGGGTCCCCTGCTGCGCACGAGATAACTGTGCCGACATTCTGCTGCCACCTTAGAATTCTCGGACCGTTGGATGTCACCATTGACCAATTTTCGTTTGGAGTACAAGATGGAAGACCTCGTACCACTGAAAAAAGTGGTCCACTATCTCCAACTGAGGAACTGCGCAGTGGGCCATCGCGCGTCTGTTTGGCCCATTGACCACCCTGACATTCCTTTAGGTCAATCAGGGAAAACTTCTATTGTTCAAAGTTTCGACCCCATCAGTGGAGCGGCTGAAACGAGGTACACGCGCTACGAGCCGGGTCCGTTTGCCGAATGGTTTGAAAGGCGCAAAGATACCGCCACCAGATCGACGTTCGAGGCCATGACCTCTGCAGCCTCGATACCCTCTCCACTTGCGAAAACGGCAGCTGACTCTACTAAGAGGTAGCTACCTGATTGCAGATCAGTGGCACGCGAGTCGCCACAAGGGGCGGCTGCCCGCCTGTGGATTAATGAGGCCTGAATAGCGGCTGGCTGTGGCGCTTAAGTCTCTGCATCGCACTCGCCACAACCATACTGCAAATTTGAATCTTGAAGTCAATTCAACTGAATCGATTTGCATTAATCGGTCTCTAAACTGCGATATCGCTTAGGGGAAACCCTTGGCTTGTTCGAATTTTTGGAGATTCCTTTTGAGTACCTCTGTCAGCCCGTCAGCATCCCGCTACACCGTTGTCGCCATGGCTTTGCACTGGCTGTTGGGCTTGGCCATTGTGGGCATTTTTGTGTTGGGCGCGTACATGGCCGACCTGCCGTTTTCGCCCTCACGGCTCAAGCTGTACAACTGGCATAAGTGGGCTGGCATCACG
Source organism: Rhodoferax sp. UBA4127 (assembly GCA_002381045.1). Taxonomy (GTDB): domain Bacteria; phylum Pseudomonadota; class Gammaproteobacteria; order Burkholderiales; family Burkholderiaceae_C; genus Rhodoferax. The sequence goes on along the minus strand of DFWT01000209.1, from coordinate 2,906 downwards.
TTTTTGATGTTGACTGTGCTTCGATTGCTGTGGCGTGTCACGCACCGTCCGCCCGCCTTGCCGGTTGCTGTCGCCGACGCAATGCCTGCTTGGCAGACCCGCGCATATCACGCCACCCACCACTTGTTGTACCTGCTGTTTTTTATGGTACCCCTGATCGGTTGGGCTTACAGCTCAGCGGCCGGGTTCCCGGTGGTGCTGTTCGGGCAGATTCCCCTGCCCGATTTTGTTGGGCCGGACAAAGCGTTGGCCGAACTGATCAAGCCGCTGCACGAACTGTTTGCCTGGGGTCTGGCTGGTTTGGTGGCGCTGCACGTGGCCGCTGCCCTGAAGCACCATTGGATCGACCGTGACGGCTTGCTGCTGCGCATGATGCCTGGCCGCTCCTAAGTTGGCCCACCACCATGACCTTCTTATTTACGAATCTTTTTGTTGGAACCACGCGATGAAAAACACCCTGCTTCTTTCTGCACTGGCGGCCACCTTGCTGCTTGGTGTGGTGGCGCCTGCCGCCGCTCAGCAAAAGCTGCTCCCCGGTCAAAGTGAGTTGGCTTTCACCGCCAAGCAGATGGGCGTACCGATCAATGGGTACTTCAAAAAATTTGACGCACAGGTCAGTTTTGACACCACCAAGCTGGCGACCAGCAAGGTGGCGTTCACCGTTGAAATGGGCAGCGCCACGCTGGGCTCCAAAGAAATGGACAGCGAATTGCCCAGCGCCACCTGGTTCAATGTGGCCAAGTTTCCGCAAGCCAGTTTCACTTCCACGAGCATCAAGGCGCTGGGCGCGGGCAAGTTTGAGCTTGCTGGCCAACTTTCCATCAAAGGCCAAGCGCAAGCGGTGTCTGTGCCCCTGACCATGACACAAAGCGGCGCGATAACCGTGGCAAGTGGTGTGTTGCCGATCAAGCGACTGGCCTTCAAGATAGGTGATGGCGAGTGGGCCGACACCTCGATGGTTGCTGATGACGTGCAGGTCAAGTTTAAGTTGTCGCTCAGCGGCGTTGGCAAGCTCTAACGCGCAGCCAGCCAAGACGCTCTTTTTTTTCCGTCATCCCCTTTTCTCGTTTCCCTTTCCTCCAACCTCCCTCAACCCTTTCAGGAGTTTTCATGCGTTCAAGTCTTTTGCCAATCGTCGCCGCCGCCGCTTTGCTTGCGGGTGCCACCACATCCCAGGCAGCCAGCTATGCCATTGACCCGGGGCATACCTATGTCACCTTCGAGATTTCCCACTTTGGCACCTCTACCAACCGCGGACGTTTTGACAAAAAGGAAGGATCAGTTGTTTTTGACCGTGCAGCCAAGTCAGGCAAAGTTGAAATCACGGTGGACACCAGCTCGGTCAACACCGGGTTTGTTCCGTTCAACAAGCACTTGCAAAGCGCAGACTTGTTTGACGTTGAAAAATTTCCGACCATGAAATTCGTGGCCGACAAGTTCAACTTCAACGGCGACAAGGTCACAGAAGTCAGTGGCAACTTGACGCTGCTTGGCAAAACCAATCCTTTGACGCTGAAGGCCACCAATTTCAATTGCTATGACAACCCAATGCTCAAGCGTGAAGTTTGTGGGGGTGACTTTGAAGGCACCTTGGACCGCACCCAGTACGGCATGAACTATGGCATTGACTGGGGCTTCCCGAAGAACGTTCGCTTGGTGGTTCAGGTCGAGGCTGTTAAGCAATAAACGGTGTATTGGGTTGCAGGAAAGATGCGGCCCTAGCCCTTGTACGGATTGGGCTTACCGCTATCAAAACTGCAAAAATGAGCTCAAGGTGCCAGCAAGCGCTGCTGATAAAGCTGGCTGCGCAATCGGTGTTGTTCCAGATCTAGCTGGCTCAGCGCATTGCGTATCCAGGCCCGCTCGGTCTCAGAGGTGGCACTGTTGTCCAGCCGGGCTTGCAGGCGGTTGATTTCTTGGTGGTTGTCTCGCAGCTGCTCATTGATGCGGTACACCTGCAAGCCAGCTTGTAAGTTGCGGGCAAAGCGGTCATGGCCCGGTTGTCCGCGGCAGACGATTTCTTTTCCAGCATGTCCTTGCACGCCTTCACGCCAGCCGTTGGCAGGGCGGCAAAAATTGGCAATGCCTTCGTCCCAGCCGCGCCGGTAGGCCACAGCGTTGGGTGCAATGCCAATCTTGCCGCAGTCGGTCACGTATTCGGCCAGGCGGCTTTCACCAATTCCGGCAGCACCGTCGGCATAGCCGACCCGCTGCCAGTCAGCCACCTGGCATTGCGACTCTGACATGGACGTACACCCGCTAAGAAGCAAAGCGCAAGCGCTGAAGAAGGCAATGAAGCGGGCCGACATGGGAATTAGTGTGGAATGTGGCGGCTCAGGCCCGACTCAGGTTTTGCCAGTGGGAGTTGCTGGCCTCGTGAGGGAACTCATCTGGCATGGGCAGTGCGCACACCCCCAGCGCAAACGATTCCACCTGCGCCCAGTCGGTGAACTCGACCACCGTGCTCGGGTCGGTTGGCCCCTGGGTCAGCAGCATGATGAAGCGGATCATCTGGCGGTCAATAAAACCGTAGCGCGGGTAGTCCAACTTGCCTGCAAACACCGCAGCCAACTGCGGCTTCCAGTCAATGCTGTCCAAGAACTTGCGTGCGTACGGGTTGGTTTGCGGCGTATTTTTGTTGGGTTTGCGCGCCACCACATTGACACAAAAGAAGGCGCTGGGTCGGTTTTGCAGTTCGACTTGATGACGTGCAATAAAGGCAGCCACATCCGGTCGATGGTGGCCGTAGCGAATGCTGGCGCCAATCACGACGCGGCTGAACGCATTCAGGTCAATGTCTTTTGCGTCATCGATTGAAACGATGGTCGTTTCGTATCCTAGCCCTTGTATGACATGCCCAATACGCTCGCAAATATGTAGCGTGTGGCAATCCACCGTGGAGTACA